>CADCLU010000005.1 GCA_902802355.1 uncultured Erysipelotrichaceae bacterium | reverse complement strand
TAAAGAGGCTCAAAGGAACAATCGAACAATTATGCCACATTCATCAGGAGGAGGCTTTCACGGCGGAGGTTTCCACGGAGGCGGATTCAGCGGTCATCATTATGGGCGCGGTGGTGCCCATAGCGGAATCACGATTTCTAGACACCACTTCCCTGGCGCCACAGCTTGGCTTTATTACACAAGCCGCGGAGTCCCGCATATCGTCTATAGCACCAGCGACATCACGACCATGCCTAAAGGCGCTGGAGTGTTTTCGTTTTTCCTTCTTGGCATTTTCGCCATCGCGCCTCTTTTCATGATGGTTGCGACCGGTGCCAAACACCCAGAGCAAATTGCCCTTCCGTATAACAACACCATCGTTATCGAAGATAAAGCCAATGTCTTCACTCCTTCGGATGAAGCAAGGCTTATGGAAGTTCTTAATGATTTCAAGAGCGTCTCCCATGTCGTTCCGGCTATCTATACCGTCAACAACGGCCACCTAACCGATGACAAACCGACGTGGTTCTTTGGAGAAGATTATTACGCGAGCTATGATCTTGAGGATTATGCCTACTCTAGTTATTTCAAAACCTGTAGTGACGAGAAACACTGGGTTATCGCCTATGCCACGGACAGTGGGCATCCTAAGGAAAACTGGGGCTTTGAAGGTGTCCAAGGCGACGATACCGACGTGATTCTCTTTGGAAGTATCACCGGCAAATTCAACGAGACTCTCTATCACTCCTTAAAGGGCGAAGATAGCGTTGCCGATTCCTTCATTAAGGCGTTTAACACCATTAACCCTCTTCTCCTCAAGGACTCTTTCTATATCGATCCTGAGATGGTGGCCTTCACCGTTGTTTGGGAGCTCTTCGTCGGTGCGATGCTCGCCATCACCATCGTTGGCCAAGTCAACGCGAAGAACTTCTCCAAAGCCAAGAAGATTGAGAACCCTGAATCGATTGTCATGAAGCAGTGCAAACACTGTGGCGCATCATACTATAAAGGCACCGTTGATCGTTGTCCGAAATGCGGCCGTTCCGTCGTCATGGACGATGAGTTTGACGAGAAATTCTAAGGTTATTCAGATATTCAAAAGCCCCAGCAAAAAGGGGCTTTTTTAATGTTTTTGCAGGCATTTTGGACAGGTATTGTGTTCTAAAAGAACAAGGCTATCTTTTTTGTTCAAAAAGTAGTACCATACCCCTTATGAAAGTCCTTTTTGTTTTAGAGTGCGCGAACAGGATGACTAACGGCACAAGCGCAACGTGCGTTAGGTTTGCGGACGAGCTCCGTAAGCGTGGACATGAAGTAAAAATCATCGGGGTCGGTGACGAAAACACCAAGGATGACCCTAACTATATCGGCCTTAAGAATTTCCGTTTCCCCTTATTCCAATGGATCATTGAGAAAGAAGGCTTCAACTTTGCCCACATCGATTACGAAATCATCTATAAAGCGGTGGAGTGGTGCGACATCGTCCATTATTTCCTCCCATTCAAATTAGCCAATAAAACGAGGCT
This sequence comes from uncultured Erysipelotrichaceae bacterium, assembly GCA_902802355.1. Taxonomy (GTDB): domain Bacteria; phylum Bacillota_I; class Bacilli_A; order RFN20; family CAG-826; genus UBA4951. The sequence continues at coordinate 67,519 of CADCLU010000005.1, read as the reverse complement.
TATCGCCCAAGCCCTCCATAAACCTGTGACAGGCGCTTTCCACATGCAGCCGCAGAACATCACGAGCGCGCTTGGATTCGGCACCAAAGCCTGGCCAAACAACATACTCTATAAGAGTTTCAACAATTACATCTACAAGAAGACGAAGCGTATCCATTGCCCATCTGAGATGATCGCCACGACCTTAAAGAACCACGGCTATCTCAAAAACGAGTACCATGTCATCTCTAATGGTGTTTCCGATTTCTTCCATCCGATCGAAATCAAAAAACCTGAAGAGCTTCAGGGCAAATTCGTCGTCACGATGGTAGGAAGGCTCGCTAATGAGAAGAGGCAGGACCTCATCATCAAAGCGGTCGCTAAATCCCGCTACAACGACTACATCCAGATCATCCTTTGCGGAGCGGGTCAGAATAAGAGAAAGTACGAGAGGCTCGCGAAAAAAGTCAAACTCGCTAATCCTCTTATCATCAAATTCTGCAAGCCAGAAGAGCTTCGTGAGGTCCTTAATTACACCGACCTCTATGTGCACGCCAGCACCTACGAAATCGAAGGCATCTCCTGCATCGAGGCCTTTGCCTGCGGTGCCGTCCCAGTCGTCAGCGACTCCGACGAATCCGCGACCAAATCCTTCTCTCTCAACGACAAGGAATGCGTCTTCAAATCAGGTGACGCAGATAGCCTTTGCCATCGCATCGAATTCATGTATGAGAACCGCATGGAGAAGAGAAAGCTCTCTAACCTCTATCTTGAGTTCTCAAAAGAGTTTGCTCTCCCTCGCATGGTCGATTCCATGGAAGAGATGCTTAACCTTGCCAAAGAAGACTTAGAGAAAGGGGAAGACTTCCCAACCCTCTATCCAGTCCCTAAAGACAAACGTTTAGCGAAGAAGATCTTCAAGAAACTCCTCAAAAAAGGCGTCATCAAAGAACTTCCCGAATACTGCAAATAAGAATAGGCTCACCAAATCGGTAAATCGGTGAGCCTTTTTGTTTACAAAAGGTATTTTGCCAAGTATAATCGGTAAATCGGTAAACAAGTTATGAAAAGATATTCCAAAAACCAACTTCAAAGATACCCGATTTATCTTAAGTATTTACGCCAGCTTAAGGAGCAGGGGTATACCTCCGTTTCTTCGCCTCTTATCGCCAAAGAACTCGGCTACAGCGAAGAACAGATCAGAAAAGACCTTCAGCTCGTGAGCAATGAGGCAGGACGTCCAAAGAAGGGCAGGAACATCGATAAGCTCATCGAGACCCTTGAGAACTTCCTCGGATATTGCTCCCAGGCCAACGCTCTCCTTATCGGCGCAGGCCATCTTGGAAACGCCCTCATGAATTTCCCTTCCTTTGAGGAGATGGGCATCACCATCCTTGCCGGATTCGATTCCGACCCAAACAAAATCGGAACCGTCATCAACGGGAAAAACATCCTCGATATGAAGGAGCTTCCTCGCTACATTAAGGAATATAAAGCGCATATCGTCATTCTTACCGTTCCGGCGAATGTCGCGCAGAAAATCACCGACTATGCGGTTGAATCAGGAGCCAGAGCCATTTGGAACTTCGCTCCAATCCATATCAATGTCCCAGGAGACGTCGTCATCGAAGACGTCAACATGGCTTCTTCCTTAGCCGTCCTCTGGCATAGATATCTCAACTTAAAGAATATCGACTAGTTGTTTTTGAAATAATATAGACCGATCGATACGGCGTTATCGAGGTTCAGAGAATCAATCTCACTTGATTGGGCGATTATCAAAGGATCGCCCTTTTTTAAGAATTCGGCAGGGAGTCCAGTGGCCTCATTGCCATAGACCAAAGAATAAGGTTCTTTCTTTTCAGCCTCCCTCAATTCCTTCTTAGCCTGAAGCATGAAAGGATAGAGGTGGTGGTTAGGGAATTCCTTCTCGTATTCCTCAAATGAGGAATAATAACGGAAAGGAAGGGAGAAGATAGCGCCCATCGAGGAACGGACGCACTTAGGGTCGAAGCAATCGGCAGCCGGTTTGATGATGGCAAGTCCGCCAATCTCGAAAGCGGCACCTGACCTGAAGATGGTTCCAAGGTTTCCCATGTTGGAAGGATTCACCAAAACAAGATGATTCTTATTCTCGTCCAGCTTGGATTCGAATTTGCTGAATTCCCCAATGGCCATGACATTGTCCTTGCCAGAGAGGGCGGTGAAGATCTTCTCATTATTCAAAATGACTGGGATCTTGGCTTCCCTTGCTAAAGAAACGAGCTTGTCAAAAGTCTCGTCCCTTTTCTGTTTTGGGTTAATATACACGCGTTTTGCCACGGATTTTTTGCGTTTTAGCATCTCAATCGTGAGGGTTGTCCCTAGCGCGTAAGAGGTATCGTTGTTCTTGCTATACTTTTCCATCCCTCAAATTATAGCGAGATTTTTCGGAAAATGAGCCTCTTCCTCTCTATATGTAAGTGGGAGGAACGAATATGGATAAAGATCCAGTACGAATCGGTCGCATCAACATCAAAGTCGAAAAAGCCCTCGGATACGATTTCGGGGAGAACATCTTTTGCTACATCAGCGAGGAGAAGCTAAGGGAATTCGCCTCAAGGTGGCCAAGCGGTTATCTCAAGAAAGTGGAGGAATCCGCCCACATCATGAAGAACCCTCTCTATGTCGGTATCGATACGAAAAACAAGAGGCTTTATTACATAAAGGAATATCTCGTGAACAATTCCTCGTTCAAGAAAGCCTGCCTTGTCCTTTCTTTCGCAAAGCAGCTTAACCTTGAGGACATAATCCTTCTCGACGAAAAGAAAATGGCCCTCATCTCGAGAACCACAAGATTCGTTATGGCTAAGGCCTAATAGTTGCTTTCGCGGACATAACGTTTCGCGAAGAGGTTATTGATGAGGATAAGGGCGAAGTCAACAAGAACGATGATAGCGAATAAGGAAAGGATGGAGATAAAGACACCAGCCCAGCCATTTCCTGCCGAGAATGCATCAGGCAGATGCTTGGACATAAGGAAGGTATTTTGGTCGAAGACAAGGGTGGAATAAGTGGAACCGCTGACAAGATTCTTTCTCATCACTGAGAAAAGGAAATAGAAAATCGGGAAGAATAACGGGAACATGCCGTATGACCATTTGACGGTTCCTTTTTCGCCGAAAAGGATCCAATCAAGAAGGACGATGGCAGGGAAGACGATGAAAGAGAGAAGCGAATAGACGAAAGTGTCCGGCTTCATGTAATTGACGCCGACGAAATAGCAATAGAACGGGTGGGTCACCGCAAGCGAGACAGAAAGGGCTAACGCACCATGGAAAAGGAAAGGAACGACGCCAGGGGCGATGGTGTTTCTCTTTTCCCTCATTCCTATCGCATTGGCGATGATCTCGGAAAGGATGATGATGCTTGAAAATAGAGTGACGATCGTCGCGTAGTTGCCAAAGCCTGCCCAGAAATTGTTTGGGACGTTGGTGTTCAGCTGAATGGCCAAGGTCGCTATCCCGATGATGAGGGCAACGATACGGTATATAAGCGCGATAAGTCTGTCTCTAATTACCATGGGGCTATATTTTCCTCTTTTTCCCTCTCTTTTCAAGAGGGGTAGTGAAAAAGCCATTTTGACAGAAAGGAAAAAGATAGTGATTTCTTCCTTGCTAAGGATAGACAATGTGGCTAAACTAATACGGCACGGCGGAATTGGTGAAGTGGTCTAACACAACCGGCTGTGAACCGGTCATTCGGGAGTTCAAATCTCCTATTCCGCCCCAGAATGAGAATTAACGGCAGAATATCTGCCGTTTTTTTGTTACTTTTTCGTCGAGAATCACTTCTCTTTGTGGCGCTTTTGTGACGTGTCACCACCTATAGTGTAGCCAACTCGAACGTTTTATTTCATTTAGGAGGCACATTGATGAACGACTTCTGGTACGAAGAAGATACTGAATCGGATAAAGCGGCTTTCGAGTACTATGACAGAAAGCTCCATGAGGAGGAAAATGCCCTCTCAAGGAAAAAGAGGCTAACCACGCGCTTTTTCATCATCTTGGGAATTGGCTTATTCACAATACTCGCCGTAGTATTGGGACTTGTTTTCGGACTCAAGCCACGCTGATCGTCAAAATGTAGGCAAGCCAAGTGCCGGTGGCAATTAGTCAAACCCTTTCTAGCCACTCGGCAATGAGGCCTGTGTCGTAAGGACCCCTCGCACCATAGGGTCCTTTTTCTTTAGGGGCCGCTGTTTGATAACTTGTACAAATTTTGTACAATATTGGAAATGGACAGCAAAAGCGCATTCAACGCAACGGTATGCATCATCGGCATAGCCCTTTTCCTGATTCATACCATCAACATTCTTCTCAAGAAAAACAAAAGGAAAGATGAGCTTTGTCTCCTCGCTTTCGTCGTTTTCAATGCCTTCCATTTCGCTACGTACTTGGTGTTCACCCTCATCAAGATGAACTATACGAGCGACAACCTCATCATCGCTTTCTATACGGTCTTCTACATCATGAACAACTTTGAGTTGCTCTTGCTCATGGGATACGCAATGGCCTACATCCCAATCAAAAAGAAGACTTCGAATATTCTCTGGGCCGTGAGTTTGGGTCTCTATATCGTTTTCGTTGCCCTTGATATTGCGAATATTTTCAACCACATGTTCTTCTATGCGGAGAATGGCGTGTACACGAGAGCGAAGACGATGATTATCTCCCAAGGCTATCAATTCGTCACCTTCGCGACGGTTTTCTGCCTCGCCATTTTCAACAAAAAGGTCAAAATTGCCGAGAAAATCGCTTTCTCAGCATATTGTGCGGTGCCGCTTGTGGCCATCATCATCCAGAACCTTCTTCCAGGTTATGCGGTGGCCTATCTCTCGATCATCATCGCAATTGAGATCCTTTTCCTCTTCGTCAACGTAAGGAAGAATATGGAACTTGCCAACCAAGCGAAGAGGAACAAGGAAGCGGAAGTGAAGATCATGATCTCCCAGATTCAGCCTCACTTCATCTATAACACCCTCGCCTCCATATCAACCCTCATCAAAATCGATCCTGACAAAGCGGAGAAAGGCCTTGATGATTTCACCGATTACCTTAGAGCCAACCTTTCCTCGCTCTCAAAGAACGGCCTCGTTCCTTTCGCCGATGAGCTTAAGCATATAAAAACGTATCTCTCTTTGGAGAAGATGAGGTTTGAAGACCGTCTCAATGTCGTTTACGACATTCAAACAAAGGACTTCATGCTCCCAGCTCTTTCCTTGCAGCCTCTAGTGGAAAATGCCGCCAAACACGGCATCCTCAAGAAGATCGAAGGGGGAACCATCACCTTTAAGACCTATGAAAATAACGATGCTTATGTCGTTACGATATCCGACGATGGAGTCGGCTTCGACCCTAATGACGTCAAAGGAAGCAACCATTACGGACTCAACAACGTCAAATATAGAATCTCCTCGATGTGTAGGGGAGAGGTCAAAGTCGAAAGCGAACTCAACAAAGGAACGACTGTCACGGTGTTTTTCTATAAGTAGGTGCAATTATGAAAATCTTGCTCGTCGATGATGAGAAGCTCCAGCTTCTAAGACTTGAGGAAACGGTCAAAAAAGTCCTCCCTGAGGCCGAACTGCTTTCCTATTCCAACCCACTCAAAGCCTTTGAGGAAAATGAGAAAGAGCAAATCGACATCGCCTTCCTCGATATTGAGATGCCAGGGCTAAACGGTATCGCTCTCGCCAAAAAACTCAAAGGGGTCAATCCGAAGATCAACATCATCTTCGTGACCGCCTATAACAACTACGCCATGGAAGCCATGAAGATGCATGCTTCCGGCTATGTCTCTAAACCAGTGAGCCCAGCCAAAGTGAAAGAGGAAGTGGAAGGCCTCCGTTTCCCTGTGGAACTAGAGCCAACGAAGAAACTCCAAATCAAATGCTTTGGCAATTTTGAGCTATTTTTCCAAGCAAAACCCCTTCGTTTTTCCTATTCGAAGTCAAAAGAGCTCTTCGCTTACCTCGTCGATAGGGAAGGTTCTGCCATCAATATCAATGAGCTCAATGCCGTCCTTTGGGAGGAAGATCATAAGTCCTATTTGAGGAACCTCATCGCCGACATCCAAAAGACCCTCAAGAGCGTGGGCTGCGCTGACGTTTTCGTCAAAAGCCATAACGGCTATTCAATCGATGTCGATAAGGTCGACTGCGATGCCTACGAATATAAGAAGGGGAACCCTAACGCGATACGCATGTACAGAGGCGAGTACATGATTCAGTATTCCTGGCCGATATTTGAAGATCTTTGATTAAAATCAAAAAGAGCAGCCGACTTGGCTGCTTTTTTCTTTGTGGCGCTTCTGTGGCAGAGGGGATGTTACCATTCAAGTGCTTAAGAACCCAAATAGCTAGTCATGCGGTTTTCGGCTCTTTGGGACTTAAACAGACAATCGTCTCCTTCGGCATCACCTGTTTCTTGGGCAATCGAGGTATCTCCTTTCTCCTCCTTCGAGCCCTAAATTGCGAAAGACAAGTCATGCTAACCGCAAATCGGTAAGACGGACCACCACCAACCATCGAGCTGATTGGCAAAATCGAACCTATGAAAATAGGTTCTTTTTTTATGCTTTCACGAAGGATTTGACGTGATTGATGAAAGCCTCATTCAAAAGGGAGAGAGGCTTGTTCTTGAGCCAAACGAATAAGTATTCGACATATCTTTCCGGGTTGACGATCTCTTTGGCGATGATCTGCTGATTGAGAATGTACGAGGTTTTAGGGAAGAGACTGATTCCGACGTTCCTTCCCGCAAGAGCGGCGACGTCGAGGTAGTTGTCCATCTTGCAGACGATCTTCGGCTCGATATGGATTTCCTTGAACCAGCGATAGATCATCGAGACCATCGATTCCCTGCTAGGGACGATGAGGGCCTTGTCTTTGAGCATAGCCAAATCGATGGTGGAACCAGGAAGGGAAGCAAGAGGGTTGTCTTTGCTCATGAAGGCGGTCATCTGCTCTTGCCCGACTTTGAAACTGCTAAGAAGGGTGTTGTCGCAAGGGGAGGTGATGATGGCAAGGTCGATGAGGCCGCTTCTAAGTTTCTGGATGAGCTCGTCGCTATTGCCATCGACGACGGTGAACTGAACGTTTTTGTGTTCCTTCAAAAAGGTCTCGATCCACTCTGCGGCAATGATAGGGGCGGAACCCTCAACAAGGCCGATTGCGATCTTTCCGTGCATGCCTTTTGCCATGGCTCTGACCTCCTCGGAAGTCTTGTCGACCAAAGAAAGAATTTCTTTGGCATGTCTATAAAGAAGCTTTCCCGATTCGGTTAATTGAAGGTGTCTTTTGCCACGGATGAAGAGGGTTGTATCAAGTTCTTCCTCAAGGCTTTTCATCTGATTGCTGAGCGGTGGCTGCGACATGCAAAGCTTCTCGGCGGCTTTGGTGATGTTGAGTTCTTCGGCAATGGTTACAAAGTAAGATAATGTGCGAATGTCCATATACTTCTCCTATCATACGGAAATCGTATCGTTACCATAATATTATACGTATTTGTGTAATATTTTGCAGGCTATTAAAATTCGCCATATGAACTTGTTTCCGGGTTCATTGGAGGAGTAATCATGACAATTGAATTTTGGTATTTGATTGGTGCCGCCCTCGTCTTCTTCATGCAGGCCGGATTCGCCATGGTTGAGACTGGTTTCACCCGTGCGAAGAACGCTGGCAACATCATCATGAAGAACCTTATGGACTTCTGCATCGGCACCGTTGTCTTCATGCTCTTAGGCTTCGGCTTAATGATGGGTGAAGATGCTTTAGCGGGACTCATCGGTATCCCAAACCTCGATCTCTTCGCTAAATTCGCCGCTTTCATCGAAAGCCCAGCCGAAGGTTTCACCGCAGCATCGACCTTCGTCTTCAACCTTGTCTTCTGCGCAACCGCCGCGACCATCGTCTCCGGTTCCATGGCAGAAAGAACCAAGTTCCTCTCTTACTGCATCTATTCCGCGGTCATCTCTTTGATCGTTTACCCAATCGAGGCTCACTGGATCTGGGGCGGAGGCTGGCTCTCTAGCCTTGGGTTCCACGATTACGCAGGAAGCACCGCGATCCATATGGTCGGCGGCATCGCCGCTCTCATCGGTGCCATCATCCTCGGACCACGCATTGGCAAATACGAATACGACGAAAATGGCAAAGTTACTAAAGTAAACGCCATCCAAGGCCACTCAATTCCTTTAGGTGCCTTAGGCGCCTTCATCCTCTGGTTTGGCTGGTATGGCTTCAACGGAGCCGCCGCGACCACCCCAAGCGAACTCGCAACCATCTTCCTCAACACGACCATCGCTCCAGCCGTAGCGACCGTCACTACCATGATCTTCACCTGGATCAAGAACAAGAAACCCGATGTCTCGATGTGCATCAACGCCTGCTTAGCCGGCTTAGTCGGTGTCACAGCAGGATGCGCCGCCCTCGATGCGATTGGCTCAACCGTCGTTGGTTTGGTCTCTGGCTTCCTTGTCGTCTTCGTCGTCGAATTCCTCGACCTCAAGCTTCATATCGATGACCCTGTCGGCGCTGTCGGCGTCCATATGGCCAACGGTATCTGGGGCACAATCGCTGTTGGCTTATTAGCCAACCCAGCCGCTCCAGCCGGACTCAAAGGCTTATTCTACACCGGTGATTTCTACCAGCTCGGTGTCCAGTGTCTTGGCTTCGTCTCCGTTGCCGCTTACACCGTCGTCACCATGACGATCACCTTCTTCATCATCAAAAAGACCGTCGGTCTCCGTGTCTCTAGAGAAGAGGAGATCAAGGGTCTTGATAAGACTGAACACGGTCTTCCATCCGCTTACGCAGACTTCGTGTATGCCTCTAACGCCTACGCCGAATATAGCCTTGAGAAAGAAGCCCTCCCAGTCACTGGCATTACCCCAGTGGAAGAGGCCATACCGGTCAAGAAGGTCCCAAGCAAAGCTTCCTCCTCTCCGAAGTTCACCAAGGTTCAGATCATCTTCAAAGAGGAACGCTTATACGCTCTCAAAGACGCAATGAGCAAACTCGGCATCACCGGCATGACCGTTGCCCATGTCTTAGGCTTTGGCCAGCAGCAGGGCTATGAAGAGTATTACCGTGGCGTCAGAGTCGACACCAACCTCCTTCCAAAGGTCCAAGTCGACATCGTCGTCAGCAAAATCCCTGTCAGAAACGTCATTGAAACCGCGAAGAAAGTCCTTTATACCGGCAACCTCGGCGATGGCAAGATCTTCGTCTATGACGTTGAGAATGTCGTCAAAGTAAGAACTGGCGAGGAAGGTTACGACGCTCTTCAGGACGTTGAATAACAATCACTAAAATTAAAGGCGAGAAAACTCGCCTTTTTCTTTTGCCCATCAAAAAATCGCTTCCAAAATGTTGACAAGCGTACTTGGCAAGAATTATAGTGTGGTTACCAAGTTGACTTGGCAAAAAGGAGACACTCATGGAAAAAGAAGAAATACTCGCAAAAGCCCAAAAAGAGAATAAGGGCAAAGACTTAGCGGAATTAGAAGTAACAAACAAAGCGACTAATCTCGCGTTCATGGTGGGAGGGCTCTTTATCGTTGCTCTCCTCGTTGCCGACTGGATCATCACAGGCGTCTTCAAATACTTCGTCTTAGGCGGACTTATGGTGATGATTGCCGTTGCATTCATCTACAAATACATCCGTTTGAGAAAAAGGCATGAACTTGTCGTCAGTATCCTCTATATCGTAGGAGCGATGGGTTTCTTGGCTCTTTGGATCACTCAACTCTGCGGGTTAATGTAAGTTATGGATGAATCATTGATTCTACGTAATAACGTAGCGAAGATGCGAAAAGAGAAGGGGCTTTCCCAATCTGATCTAGCCGATCTCGTCGGCGTGAGCAGAAACACCATCAGCTCAATCGAGACGGGCCAGTATCAGCCAACCGCGAAGCTCGCTCTCCTCTTATGTGTCGCTCTCGATAAGAAATTCGAAGAGATATTCTATTTCTAAGGAATCAGGTAGGGGAACCTACCTTTTTCTTTAATGGAAGGAGTATCATATCGGTGTGAAAAAGATAAGATTCCTGCCTTTCATCTCGACGATTCCTTTTCTTCTTTCGTCGTGCCTTTTAGATGCAACCGAGAAACCGGACATTTTCGCGCAAAAGGAGATAACCGGAACCGGAGCTTTCTCCTCCTTGGTCATCAGCCTTGATTCCGAATACAAGATCGCCAAAGTCTTTTATAACGAGGAGAGTTATTCTCCTGTTGAGATTTCTTACCTGAGCTATAAGAAGGAATTCGTCAAAGAAGTCAAAAACGAGATTGGAATCAAAAGCACTTACGAGGATGAGTATTTCTTCTACGAGGTTGATTTAGGCGCCTACGAAAAGAGCACAGTATCGTATTATCTCAACGAGACCATAAGGCAAATCACCGAAGACAATGATACCGACGAGGCAAGAACCCTGAGAGGATGCACCGCCGGTGGAGTGGGTATTTATGTTAAACGTTCCCTCTATGAAGGAAAGCCATCATCTACCCCTGAGCAATATTTCGCCTGCGCAATCCTTAACAGAGATACGAGCCCTATCTATTACAACGGCAACGGCCTCTTCCATTTGGTGTATCGTTAACAAAGCATGAAAAAAAGACCTCCTTCGAACCGGGAGGTCTTTTCGATTAAAGCTTCTTGATCGCTTCGACGGCTTTGCTAAGATAATCGCCTTCGTAATCCTCAAGCTTTCCTTGGTCGACTAGGGCAGCGAGTTTGCCATCCATAGGAAGCTCGTCGATTAGGTTGGCGCCCATCATCGCCGCAAGGCAATCGAGAGGGGTTTCGCCGAAGATTTTGATCTTTTTGCCGCAATCTGGGCAGGTTATGTAGGCCATATTCTCAATGACGCCTAACACATTGATATGCATCATACCCGCCATCGTGATGGACTTTTTGACGACCATCGAGACAAGGTCTTGAGGAGAGGAGACAACGATGGCTCCATCGACTGGGATGCTCTGGAAAACGGTAAGCGGGACATCACCGGTTCCTGGCGGCATATCGATAAGGAGGACATCGAGTTCATCAAAGATGACCTGGGAATAAAGGGAAGTGACTAAGTTAGAAATAAGGGATCCTCTCCAGACGACAGGGGTGGAAGGATCGTCGAGGAGGTTGTTGGCGCCGATAAGGAGAAGTCCTTTCTCGGTCTTGGCAGGGAAGATGCCGTTCTCGTCTCCCATTGGGCGATATTCGTCCTGACCAAAGGTCTTGGCGATTGAAGGGCCAGTCACGTCAGCGTCCAAAATGCCGACCTTGAGTCCTTGCTTCATAAGCTGGACCGCTAAGAGGGAAGTGACCATCGATTTGCCAACTCCGCCTTTGCCGGAGATGACCGCAATGGTCTTCTTGATCTTGCTTAAAGGATGTGGCTTAAAAGTCTTAATGCCGTTTTTCTCCGCCGCTCGGGCGAAGGGATTGTATTTGTTCTCGTCTTCAGTCATGGGTATTACCTCACCCGGTAATTATAGCCATAGATGTTTCTTAGTTCTACTAAGGTTTCAAAGTGACTATACTATATCGGTATGACAATCGAAGTGTTTGGTGAAATCGCATTGGACAGCCTCCTTGAGTCTCTCAAGGTCTTAGGCTTCGCTTTCATCATTTACTTCATCCTTTCCTTCTTTGAAGGAAAAATCGCATCTATCTTAGAGAAAAAGAAGAAACAGGCCCCGTTATTCGGTTCCTTGGTTGGCGTGGTCCCGCAGTGCGGAATCTCCGTCGTCGCAGGTGACCTTTTCACCAAAGACCACATTACTTTGGGCACCCTTGTGGCTATCTTCATTGCATGTTCAGACGAAGCTCTCCCTATCATGTTTGGGAACTTCGAGGGCAAGTGGCCTATGGCCTTTGCCGTCATCGGACTCAAGATCGTCTTCGGCGCTTTCTTTGGCATCATGGTCGACCTCTTCTTCAGAAAGAGGGACAAAGTCGTCGATGAGCATTTAGAGCACTGCGAAGGCAACCACGACATCCACAAAGGCTGCTGCGGACACGAAGTGGAAGAAGGGGGAAAAGAAAGCCCAATCCATGAGCATCTCGTCCATCCTCTCATCCATTCGCTTAAGATCTTCGCCTACGCTTTCGTGATCTCTCTCCTCTTTGGACTCCTCTTTGAGTGGCTTAGCACCGTGATCAATATGGAGGAATTCCTTTCCTCATCACGCTGGTTCTCGCCTCTATTTGCCGTTCTCATCGGCCTCATCCCAAACTGCGCTTCAAGCGTTCTCCTTGCCGAGCTTTATGTCGAAAACGCCCTTCCTTTCGGCGCTCTCCTTGCTGGCCTTGCCGTCAACGCCGGTCTTGGCCCGCTATATCTTTTCAAGCAGAAGAAGACCCTCAAGGCCGCCTTCATCGTCGAAGGCCTCCTTATCGTCTTTGCCCTCATAATGGGCTATGCATTCATGTGGGTTAACGTATGAGAGACAAAAAGACTCTAGCTTTGTACCGCAAATACATCAAAAAGAAGTACACCGGCGAAGATCTCGATATGCTCAATGAAAGAGACATGGATGGGGATTCTGGCAAAGCCGGAAGCGAAAAATACAAAGACCACGAAGACGCCGCTTAGTGTACAATAAGCCTATGAACGAAAACGAAGCCCGTCTTGTTTACAAGAACAAGATCACAAAGACCATCAACCTCGCTCTTTTCATCGCCTCGTGCGTTCTTGTCTTTTTCACGACTTTCTTCTCAGCCTTGCTCCTTATCATCGATGGCGAAGCTGGGAGCATACCTCAGGTTTTCGACTATATCTTCCTAGGATTCACCATCCTCGCTTTGGTCTTCGTTGCTGTGAGAACGGGCCTTATGTTCGTCCATGGAAAAGAGGGATTATCGAGAGCTCGTTATCATGCGATTGATATCGTTAAGCTTATGGTCAGCGGCGCTCTTATTCTTGCTCATCTTGACCTTGGCTTAGGCGCTTTTTTCGGAAATATCGCCAGTGCGAATAGTGGCCTTAACCTCTTCCTTAGAGGCTACGCCATCTTTGTCTTTGCCCTTGAGGTCATCGTCTTCATTTATGGCCTATGGAGAATCGCCTGGATCAAAGAGAATCCTGAAAGAATATACGGAACCCTCGCCGTTTCTAAGGCCGATTCCTCTAGAGCTCCGACAAAAACCTCCAGCAAAACCCCATCGAAATCTCCTAAACCTGTCGAAATCGAGGCTACTCCTAAAGCCATTGGCGCCATCGATGCCGATTGCGCATTGGGGTGTAGCCAAGCGGTAAGGCATCGGACTCTGAATCCGAGATGCACTGGTTCGAACCCAGTCACCCCAGCCATTTGAAATTAACGGGAGCTATCCCGTTTTTTCTTTTGTCTAGGCAATAAAAAAGAGCCCCGTGAGGAGCTCTAATGAATGCTAGGCTTTGACGAGTTCTTTGACGATCTCAATCATTTGATTGAAATCTCTGACTGAGAGGAATTCGTAACGGCTGTGGTGGTTATATGAGCCGGTGCCAAGGTTTGGGGTTGGGCAACCAAGGAAGGAAAAGGTCGCTCCATCGGTTCCGCCTCTGACTGGGGCATGGACAGGTTCGATACCCATCTTCTTGAAGACCTCGACGGCATGATTCAACGCACGAGGATCCTCATCGATGATTTCCTTCATGTTTCTGTAATCGTCACCCATCTCAAGGCCGATCTTGGCGGTTGGGTATTTCTTCTCAATGAATTCCTTGATCTCCAAGAACTTCTTTTTCTGGGCTTCGAACTTCTCTTTGTCGTGGTTTCTGATGATGTAGTGGAGCTCAGCTTTGGAAACGTCTCCGCTGAAGGAACCGCAGTGGTTGAAGCCATCGTGTCCGTCGGTGTTCTCAGGACGGGCTTCTTGTCCAAGCATCGAATCAAAGAGGACGCCTAAGCTGATGGCGTTCACCATTCTGCCTTTGGCTTCGCCTGGGTGGATGCCTACGCCGTGGATGGTGACATCGGCATGCGCGGCGTTGAAGTTCTCGATATCGATATGGTCTGGGTAATCGCCATCGATCGTGTATGCGTAATCTGCGCCGAATTTCTTCGCATCGAAATGCTCTGGGCCTCTTCCGATCTCTTCATCAGGAGTGAAGAGGATGGCGATTGGATGGTGTTTGACTTCTTTATTTTTGACTAGGTAGGCAAGGACTGACATGATGACGGCAACGCCAGCCTTGTCATCTCCGCCTAAGAGGGTGTCTCCGCTCGTGACGACAAGGGTATCCCCCTCGTGTCCCTTGAGGGAAGAGAACTCTTTTGGGCTCATCTGGTATTCGTCGTTGAGTTTGATGTAACCGCCGTCATAGTTCTCGATGATCTGGGCTTTGACGTTTTTGCCAGGCATCTCTAGAGCGGTATCGACATGGGAGTTTAAACCAATAACGTCCAGTCCTTTTTCGCCATCGAGGAAAGCGTATAACCTTCCCTCTTTGGTGATCTCACCTTCAATGCCAAGCTCAAGGAGTTCCTTTCTTAAAAGGTTAAGAAGGTCGTACTCTTTTTTGGCGCTAGGAGTAGAGGTGGACTCATCGTCCGACTGGGTATCGATTTTGATGTATCTAAGGAATCTTTCTAAATTTTCGTTCATGGTGTTTGCCTCGTCTAACTCGGTTATTGTAACTCAAATAGAAGGAAAACACTAAGGAAAGACCTTTTTAAAGGTCAATACGCTACCACATGTAGTGCGAATTCGCTAAAATGGGAACGTCTTTCAAAGAAAGGAATCAGAAAAATGTCAAAAGAAAAACTTATCGGCGCACTTAACGAAGAAGTCACCGCCAAAATCGTCAAAGACTATTCAGAAGACAAAAAGAACACCATCGTGAGGCACGCCCTCAGCAAAGGCAACATCTCCGCTGCCATCTATGAGCCAGGCGCTTTAGGAAGCGTCGCCCCAGCCTTCTCCATCGACCTGAAGACCTTGCCGGTCGCCAATCAGAGGAGAAGTGGCCGCTGCTGGATCTTCGCCGGCCTCAATGTCCTCCGCGAGATCATCGCCAAGAAATGCGAACTCAAGAGCTTCGAGCTCTCCCAGAACTATATCTCTCTCTACGACAAGATTGAGAAGGCCAACTTCGCTCTCGAGACCATCCTTGAGCTCGGTGGCCGCGACCATGACGACAGAGAGCTTCATTTCATCCTCGCCATGCCAGTCTCCGACGGTGGCCAGTGGGATATGTTCGTCAACCTCGTCAAGAAATACGGCCTCGTTCCACAGAACAAATTCCCAGAGACCTTCCAGTCCGAAAACACCCAGGAAAGCGACTTCTTGGTTAATGCCGCAATCAGAAAATTCGCTGCAGATTCTGCCTCTTTCCTCAAAAAAGGCGATATTGCTACCGCGAGAAAAATGAAAGAAGAGGTCATGGAAAAGATCTACCATCTCTTCCTTAACTGCTTCGGCGTCCCTCCAACCAAATTCGATTTCGAATATGAGAATGAGAAGGGCTACTTCGTCGACAAAGACCTCACCCCGAAAACCTTCTTTGAGAAGTACATCGGCGAGAGAATCGACGAATATCAGTCCCTCATCAACTCACCAACGAGCGACAAGCCATACATGAAGAACTACACCATCGAGTACCTTGGCAACGTCAAAGAAGGGAAGGCCATCAACCACCTCAACCTTCCAATGGAACGTATCAAGGAACTTATCATCAAACAGCTTTCCGATGGCGAGCCAGTCTGGTTTGGAAGCGACGTCTCTTTCTACCGCGATCCAAAGCTCTTCGCTTGGGATGACAAGTCCTTCGATTATGAATCCGAGTTCGATCTCAGCGTCGAGTTCTCTAAAGAGAAGATGCTCGATTACTGGCATAGCGCCATGAACCACGCCATGGTCATCACCGGCGTCAATCTCAAAGATGGCAAGGCCAACAGATGGAAGATCGAGAACAGCTGGGGCAACGACGTCGCTCTCAGCGGTTACTACGTCATGAGTGAGACCTGGTTCGACAAATTCGTCTATCAGGCCGTCATCATGAAGAAGTACCTCACCGAAGAAGAACTCAAAGCCACCGAGGCCGAACCGATCAAACTCCACCCATGGGATCCAATGGGAACCCTCGCTGACTAAAACCAACAACATTGAATGTTGGGGCGTTTATAGATTGTAAAGAGAGGTCAATCATGAAGAAAACACTCCTCGCTACAATGCTTCTTGGCGGAATGCTCCTCTGCGGTTGCGATAGCCTCATCGCCACTAGCAGCGAAGATTCCTCTGAGTACTCTGCGCCTACGACCATCGAAGACAGCAATTCCTATTCGGATAAAGCACTCGAGGTCAAACCTTTAGGCGATGCAGCCGCCCCAACCTTCGATTTGAGCACAAAGACATATTCTTTCGAAGTCACCGAAAACGATATCTCCTATGAGTTATCAGGCGCCTTCGAAGGAACGTTCGCAATCAATAACACGGCTGACCTTGAGGATCATGGAAGAGTCCTCTTCGTCCTCAATGGCGTCAACCTCACCAACATGGCGACTGAAGGAGTGGTCTTCTCTTATAACTCCAAGAAGTCGGGCCTCGTCCTTCAGGCCAACGACGGCACTGTGAACAAAATCGCCGCTGACGGCATCCCTGTCAGCTGCAATAATGACCTTCACCTTTGTGGAAATGGTTTCTTAACACTCTCCTCGAATGTCGACCATGCCGCCAAAGCCGACGACATCCGCGTCTATGACCGTCTCGCCCTTAAGGTGAATGGCTCTGGCAAGGATGGCTTACATGGCGACAACTTCTTTACCGACAACGGCAAAGACGGTGGTGAGAAGGTCAACTTCTCCGGCACCATCGACATCAAAAACGCCGGCAAACAGGCCTTCGATTTCTCTGATTCCTCTTCCTGGGATGGCTCAATCACCATCGGAACGGGAACGACAATCACCATCGATGGCTGCGAAAACGCCTTCAAAACCGACACCAATCTCATAATCGACGGCAGTGTGACAGGCGTTCACATCGACAACGACCCAATCTGCAAGGACAAGAACTACTCTGGCACGGTCAATGCCGTCATCAGCGGATTCGTGTCCTTCAACGGAGCCACTCTCTCGAAAGGCTCATACACTTACTAAACGGAAGGAGAAAGCTTGATGAAGAGACGTCTAAAAATCATCCCATTGCTGACATCTCTTTTCATGCTGCCTTCTTGCGGTATTGAGGTAAATACCTCAAGCGCTGGCAATTCGGTATCAATCCCACAAGTCGATGACAGTGGTGCTTCCATCAATGACAGCGAAATCAACATCGACTCTGCCGCCGATAGCGCAATCGCCCAGAACCAGTATTTCTCCTCAAATGCCATCACTATCACCTTGGCCGATGGCGACTCAACAACCTCTGATTCGAATAAGGTCAGCATCGATAACGAGAACAACATCATCAACATCAAAGAAATCGGTGACTATGTCATCAGCGGGGCCCTCTCAAACGGCCTTCTCTTCAACACCGCCGAAGCCACCGAAAGCTTAGACACCGTGAGAGTCATGATGAATGGCGTCTTCATCAGATGCGCTGGCACTTACACGATGGACGTCGATGGCGAAGAATATACCCCAGGACCGATCTATTCGACCGGAACCTCCAATCTCCTCGTCAATATCCCTGAGAATACCTCCTCGGTCATCGTCGATAACCGCGATGGTCGTCTTATCGGAGAACAGAATGATGCGGCTATATACGCTCATTCGAAACTCAAATTCCGTGGCAAAGGATCCCTTAGGGTCAACGCCTTCGCGAATAACGGAATCGAATCCAAAAAGAGCATCGAAGCCTTTGGCTTAACCTTAGCCGTCCTCTCTCCAGGAAGCTGTCTCAAAGCCAAGAACTCCATCGTCCTTGGTAGAGCAGAAGAAGGCGGTTCCTTCACCTTTAACTCAACAGGTGAGGCCGGACACGCCGTCGAAGTGAGCGACTTCGATGAATCTGTCACCATCCCAGTCTTCGGGAACACCGAAGAGAATGACGATATCGCTGGCGTTGAGATCAAAGACGCTTCCTATTCCATGAAGGTCCCTGGCTCCGCCATCTATAGCGCAGGCGCCCTCTACATGGAAGGCGGCAACGGCCAAATCGAATCCAAAGAATCCCACGCCTTATATGCTGAGAAGGGCATCATCGTCGATGGCGGTTCTTTCTATCTAAACGCCCTCAAAGGCGATGGCATCCGCTCTCAGACCTCATCCGTCTTCGTCAATGGCGGAACCTATACGATGGATGTTGGAAATTCCACTTGGTGCCAAGGCATCAGAGCCGATGTAAACCTTGAGATCCGTGGCGGTTATATCACCGTCTCAAGCGGACATAGAGGCTTCTTGGCTCAGAAGATCGCCACTAGTGGCGGAATCACCTATGTCAATTCTTCTGACGACGGCTGGAAAGCTGACACCATCCATAGGGAACGTACTGACACCATGGTCTATATCGGCGGTGGCAATCACTACATCAACGCCGAAGGAGATGGCATTGACAGCGATGGCTATTTCGAGATGCGCTCAGGTCTCGTCATCATCGTCGCCTCGAAAGACAATTCCCATTCTCCTCTTGAATGCGGCACGTATTCCCAGATCACGATCAATGGCGGAACCCTTATTGCTTATGGCAATGATGGCCAGGTCCAATCCCTCTATGGCAACCAGAACACCGTCGTTGTCAAAAACCATCAGAAAGTGAATCCGAATAACTACTACGTCATCAGGGCTGGATATAGCTACTACGGAATCAAAATTACCAAAGAATCCGCAGCAATTTGCGCTTCTTTTGCGGAATATAGCAACAACGAATACGCCATAATCCTTGCCAATTACATTGAGCCTGAATACGTCATCTGGGCCAATGTCGGCTTCTACAAACTCAGGACTTTCGGCTATGTGAAAACCATCTGCAATGGCGCATTCCATGGCACGAACAACCAGCATCCAGAACACTCCTCAAGCCCATGGAACGTCCCTACCGGATGGGGCTATGGCGGTTTTTGGTATTAATGTCCAAAAACGCCTAATTCTTGTTAACCCCAACGTATTGGGGTATAAACAAGAGCATGGAACAAATCAAAGTCTCTCATCTTTCGAAAATATACAACCAAGGCCAGGACAATGAGGTCAGGGCTTTGGATGATGTCTCTTTCACCCTCAACGAGGGTGAGTTTGTCGTTATCTTAGGTGCCTCTGGCGCAGGCAAGAGCACTCTCCTTAACCTTTTAGGCGGAATGGATAATGCAACAAGCGGCGAATATCTCGTCGCCGGAGAGGACATCGCCAAATACAAATCCAAGAAACTCGCCCTCTTCAGAAGACAGGACATCGGATTCGTTTTCCAGTTCTATAACCTCATGCCGAACCTTACGGCGCTTGAGAATATCGAACTTGCGGCAAGCGTTGCCAAAAACCCATTCGATGCGAGAGACATCCTTAAACGCGTTGGCTTAGAGAAAAGAGCCAATAACTTCCCATCCCAGTTATCTGGTGGTGAGCAGCAAAGAGTCGCGATTGCCCGTGCTATCGTCAAGAACCCTAAGCTCCTCCTTTGCGATGAGCCTACTGGCGCTTTAGATAGTAAAACAGGCGCTTCAATCATCGAGCTTCTCAATGAAGTCGCGGTGGAATACAAGAAAACCGTCATCCTCGTCACCCATAACAGCCAGATCGCCGAATGCGCAGAACGTCTTATCCGCATCAGAGATGGCAAAATCGAGACGAACGAAATAGTGGAGAACCCGCTTAAGCCTTCGGAGGTTAAGTGGTGAGCGTCAAAAAACTCCTCGCCAAACTCGGCCTCAGGGAAATAAAGAACAACTGGAAGCAATTCCTCGCCATCATCGCCATCGGTGCGATCGCGGTGACTCTTTTTGTTGGCCTTATGGCCAATGCCGAGAATTTCTCTAGCCGTGTTGAGACAACTTTCAGAAATGGCAACATGGCCGACCTTTGGGTCACCACGCTTAGTTACGATGAACGTGACGAAGCCGCGATTAAATATATTGTCCAAGATAAAGGCAGTGTTGAATCCCGTTTCGAGATCATGGGTCAGGCCGGACATCATAGTGTCTATGTCGCCGTGACCGATGGAGAACCTTCTATCTCCCATCCATATGACCTTCAGAAGAACGAGCAAGATACCTCGGATTATTTCGTCAGGATTGACGAATCCCTTGGCTCAACCGACCCAAGCAAAGCCGCTTTAGGCTCATACACCCTAGGTGGCGATTTCGATATCACCCTCGATATGAGTGCCTTCACCTCAAGGTCTTCATGGCTTTCCGATCTGCTTAAGCTTGAACGCTACTACGACGATGAGAAGAACCCTCTCAAAGCGAAGACGCTTGTCCTTGATTTCAAGGTCACGGGACTCATGAAATTCCCAGAGAACATCGCGAAATCCTCATACAATAACTCAACCATCATCATCAGTGACAAAGCCTTCCACAAAGCCTTCGATGAGATGCTCTACGGCAACATGAAAAGCGAGCTCTCAGAAGAAGATAAGATCAAGGAGATAAATGTCCTCCATGAGATCCTCACAGAAGCCTCTTTCTTCCAGGGTGACGGCACCATGAATTATGAGGGACGTCTCCTTTGTCCGAACCAGTACCTCATCAAACTGAATGAAGGGGAGGACTCCTCCTTAATCAAGAAAAGCGTCAACGAGTATTTCAAATCAAAGACGGCCAATAACCTTCTCTCCACCAACGATAGAAGTGATATGCCTTTCGTCATCACGGTCCACAATGACGTTGAGCAAGCCCGTAACTTCACCTTCCTTTTCCCGTTCGTTTTCTTCCTAGTCGCGGTCCTTGTCATATTAACGACCACCTCGCAAATCATCCTCAAAGAGAGGATGCAGATCGGCACGATGAAAGCGTTAGGTCTCAAAAACGGCGAGATTATGTCCCTTTATGTTGCGATCACCCTCGCTTTGGTCGGAATCGGAACCCTTATCGGCGAGATCGTCGGTCCAATCCTCATCCCATGGATCATGGATAAGAAATACGCGATTATTTATACCCTTCCAACCCTTGGCTATGTCTTCCCTTGGTTTACTGGAATATTGACCGCTCTATCGTTCCTATCGATTGCGGCAGGAGTCACCTATTTCATCGCTAGAAGGGAAATATCCCTTAAGCCTTGCGAATCGATGAGACCTCGTCCAAGGGTCATGAAATCCTATTCGCTTAAGATTGAGCCGAAACACGGCATCACTTTCTTATCCCTTAAGATGGCTCTAAGAAACATGTTCAGCGATGTCGTCAAATCCATCATGGTCATTGTCGGCATCGTCGGTTGCACAGCTCTTCTTGTCTGTGGCTTTGGTGTTGAGGACACGATTAACTATGGCCTTGATCACGATATGGTCCTAGGCAATAGCCAAGACATATCTCTCACTTTTTCCTCAATCAAAACGAAAGCGGACATTGAAGATGACCTCATGGGAATCGAGGGGGTCAAGTCTTTTGAGATGTATACGAGAGCGACTTCCACGATCAGTTACGAAGAAGGTCATTCTGCCGACTCTTTTATCTTCATTTTGGGTGAAAACGGCCGCAAATCCCACATGAAATACGTTCCTGAGATGCCTCTTGACCAGGTCGCCATCTCTCAGAAAATCTCTGACTCAACAGGCGCGAAAGCGGGGGACACTGTCACCTTCACCTATTCGAATGTGACCTACAGCGCGACTGTCTACGATGTCTATGAGGCTTTCGTCTATAACGGCGTCATCGTCTATGGCGATTCCCCAGTCCTTGGCGATTGGGGAGGTTCCTATTCAGGTTGCAACCTCGACATAGTTGAGGGCTATAGCCCTGACGAGATCAAAACGAAGCTCCTAGCCTTGCCTTATGTCATGCAAGCCCAAACCCAGGAAGACTGGGCCAAATCGGTGAGTGACGTCATGGGAGGCATCCTCATCATGACCAATGCCGTCAAGGTCTTCGCCATCCTTCTTGCCATCACGGTTCTCTATAACCTCGCTCTCATGAACTTCAAAGACAGGACAAGGGATATCGCAACCCTCAAGGTCTTAGGTTTCTCGCGCGCTGAGATCGCCTTCCCTCTCATCTTCGAGATGATGGCCCTTGTCGCAATAGGTGTAGGCATAGGCTTATTCGCTGGCATACCATTCCACATGGGCGTCATGACCCTCAACAAAGTTGAGCTCGTCCATTATCTCTTCCATATCAACCCTCTCTCGTTCGTATTGTCGTTCGTCCTCACGTTCGTTGTCGCTCTCCTCGTCAATGGTTTCTACTCATTCCAAAGCGACAGCGTGAAGATGGTCGAATCCCTCAAGAGCGTAGAATAAAAAAGAGCCCCGCCGAAGCGAGGCTTTTTCTTTTGTCTTTAGATCTTTCCGCCGTGAAGTTTTTCGTAGAGCTCTGTACGGACGTTATAGAGCCTTTCGCTTAGATCCACGTAGTGGACGTGAGGAAGCTCGGGTCTAAGCTCGGATTCCCAGACTTTGTTCTCGAGCTGGTCTTTGATGTAGTTCTTCTTCTCGGTGATCGATGGAAGAGGTCCTGCGAGTTTGCCACCGATGATATAAGGGACAAGAAGCTTCTCAACCTTATAAGGGGTGATGACTCTTTGTCTCTTGAATGAGGTTGGGTCGAAATCGTAAACGGTGACAGGCTTTCCCTCCTCAACGACCTCATCGTCGAAGGTGATCAAATCGCATTGTCCTTGGCCATTCTCATCAAAGATGCGGTAGGCCATGAGTTTGCCTGGGATGATGGCTTTGACGGAAGAGTCGGAGCATTTCATCTTTGGGGTGTAACTGCCGTCGGCGTTCTTGACGGCGACAAGCTTATAAACCCCACCGAAGACAGGGTCTGTGGCGGAAGTGATGAGGTTCTCCCCAACGCCATAGGCGTCGAACTTCGCGCCCTCATAGACTTCCATGTTCATAATCTTTCTCTCATCAAGAGAATTGGAAGCGATTAATTTGACGTAGCTCTTTCCAGCCGCATCAAGGGCCTTTCTAAGCCTCTTGTAGGTTCTAGCAAGATCACCAGAATCGACACGGGCGGATTTGACTCTCTTATTTGGGTCGTTTGGATACTTCTTGATGAGCTCATCATCTAACTTGATGAGGTTAGGAAGTCCTGAGCCAAAGACACTGTAAGTGTCTAAAAGCAAGGAAACGTTATCTGGATAGGTCTCAGCATAGGCGCGGAAAGCGCTAAGCTCATCAGGATAGAATTCGATGAAGGAGTGGGCGATGGTTCCGACCGCTTTGACCTCTGGGCCATATTTCATCTCAGCTAAGCAGTTAGCGGTGCCGATGCATCCGCCAAGGACGGCGGCATATGCGCCATCGTTGCCTGCGCTTTGGCCTTGGGCACGTCTAGTGCCGAATTCCATGACCGCTCTCTCTTTATGGGAGGAGAGTCCGGAGATCCTTGTCGCTTTGGTGGCGATTAAGGAGTGGAAGTTCATGGTCTGAAGGAGATAGGTCTCGATAAGGATGGCACCGATCATATCGCATTCGATTCTGACCATCGGGACCTGAGGATAGGCGACGCATCCTTCTTTGAGGGCGTACATATCGCCTTTCCATTTGTAGGTGCGAAGGCACTCTAGGAATTCCTCGGACATGCCTTTGCCACGTAGATAGATAAGGTCTTCTTCGTTGAAGTGGTAGTTGAGAAGGAACTTAGTTAACTTAGCCTGGCCGCACGAGATAGCATAGCCAAGGTTATCCGGGTTCTCTCTGAAGAACATGTCGAAGACGACGATGGTGTCTTTGTATCCGTGAAGGAAAAGGGAATTCGCCATCGCGAACTCATAGAAATCGACGACCATCGCTGGGTTGTCGTAGTCTTCATTTGGAATGTAAGGGGTGACTTTAACTGACATGCTTACTTTCTCCTTTTGTAGCTTCTTTTAGCGGCTTTGGTGACTTTCTTCAAAGCCTTCTTTCTATTTTTCTTGCCCATCATCACGAAGGTAAGGATGAGGATTGAGAGAACGAGGATGACGAGAGCAACGATGATAATGACAAACACTGTCTCGGCGGCATCTCCGAATACTCCCCTAAGAGCCTTAACGAATGGGTTTTCGTTATCAGTTTCAGGGGCTTTCTTCGCTTCTGTGATGGTGACCTTAAGCGTTGCGGTCACCTCTTCCTCGCCTTTGTGACCTTTGAAGGTGATAGTGGTAGAGCCTACAGTGAAATGCTCTAGCGTCGTGACTTCGAAAGTGGTCTCTTTAACGCCGTCGGAATCAGTGACGGTTTCGCCTTTTTTGACTTCAACGATCGCATCAGAGATTTTGTAAGTCAATTCATCGTCGATGTCCGCTTTGACTTTGACTGACGCTCCCATGCGACAGGCATCTTGGCTGATTTCGAAATTGAGTGTCGAAGGAGTGACCGTTATTGGACCTTGTTCGCTTGAGCCGATTTTGTCGTTCGTTGGGTCAGCGATCTTAGAAGAATCGTTTCCCCAAACGACATCGACCCACTCTGGGAAATCGATGAAAGGATTGCGGTTATGCTGGAAGTTTTTGTAAATCAGGTTGTTTCTATGGATCTCATATTCATCAACCGGATCGAGCTTGTGCCACTCAAGGAGATCACTGAGGATTCCCATGGTGACTGGGTGAGAAGCGCTTGATTCTTCAGCCGCTCCATCGCTAGTCGCATAATCGACTAAAAGAAGGTTAGGGTTGAACTGCGTGATGGTCTCGTTGCCTGAGAAGTTGTTATAGCAGGCAGCCATATAGAAAAGGGCACGAGCAATATCGCCTTTGTCGCTATCTTGTGGCTCAAAGACCATATTGGTCACATCATCGGCATGAGCGTGAAGCTGCGGTCCAAGAAGATTGCCTTCGAGATATGGCTTATCGCTTCCGGCATTCTTGGTTTTGGAGCTCGTCTTGTCGACATAGCCATAAGGACTGTTGTTGTGGTAGGACTGATTGACTCTGCCATCGCCTGAGATGAGATGGTGGACGTCGGTTCCAGCAGGGCCTTCCGCGCCTGAAGATGCTTTAAAGCCTCTAGATTGGCACCAAACATGTTCTCTATTCGTACCAGTCGCGTTGTGGTCGCCCCATTCTTTGATGCGGCCTTCTTCGACGATGGACCCATTTGCATCAACGTTCCTATAGAGGGTGTGGACGTATGGGTTAGAGGTGGCGTCCTTTTTGGCGTTAGAAAGATATCCGTATTTGGTATAGGTGTTCGTCGCAGAGTCGTAAGTAATTCCGTTATCGCTGTCCGAAATGGCAGGGGAAAGGTTCCAATCTCTGTCTGTAATCTCGTAGATCTTCCAGACGTTGTCGTAGCTATAGTAGTCGAAATCCTGAAGGATCGGCTTAAGGTTCTTAAGAAGGTTCGTGCCATTTCTCTCCGAGGCGCTTAAGGAGCCTAAGGAAGAGTAATAGCTTCTGATTTCGGTTTCGGTTGAGTCGTTTAGATCAATGGTGCTCGGCAGCTTGTTCGCAAACCTTGGTTCTGAGGAAGTTGGTTCCGCATTCAAGGGAAGGGAAGAGGCTCCAAGAAGACCGAAGGAGGAGACAAGTCCAAGCAAGAGGATGTTGCGTTTAATCTTGTTCATATCTAAATTGTGGGTTTTTTGAAGGAATATATCAAATGATATATAAAAAACCGAGCCAGTTTTCACGATAACTTGAAAATAAAGAATCGAAAACCGATACTATCTAAGGCCTAGTTATGAAGAAAAAGATCGATACGAATAATGAAGAGGAAATCAAATCCTCATACGAATATCTCTTTGAGAAAGTCATGAAAGACAAGAGGAAGGACCTTTCCCAGTTCGTTCTCTCTTTCAGGGAGCAGCTTCTAAAAGAAGACAAAGTCGAATCCTTTGGGGAACTCGTCGCTCTCGACCTTCTTTATTTCCATTCGGTCAACAACGCCGAAGAGCCATGGAAGGGGAGAGACGCCGCCAATGAAGCGTACAAACTCCTCCAAACTAGGAAAGAGACCTTCAGCAAGGAAGAATTACGTATCTCATATCTCAAATTAGCCGAAGCCTTTGATTACCTTGAGGATGTTGACAAGGAAAGAGAATGTTATGACGAAGCGGCCTACTATGCCTTCCAAACCCAGGATGCAAAAGACGCCATATTCGCTAAGGAAAGGGAAATACGCCTTGTATGGAGATATCCAGAAGAAGAAAGAGCGAACCTCTTCCCAACCTACGAATCCCTTATCATGATGTTTGGCTTAGAGGAGGGGAAAAGGCTTTTCGCCCTTGAGAAAGAGAAACCATCCATCGTCCATGACCCAATTGAGAGCAACCCTCTCTTCCCAAAAATCATAGATGGGGTTAATATTGCTCTTAGAGAGCATTTTGACGCCCATCAAGATGAGTTCACTCTTGAGAATTACAACATCAAGAAACGCCAATTGCTTCTTAAAGCGGGCATCGATTGGACTGCCCCTTATGAAATAAAAGGAGAATAAACATGAAACATTTCTGCCATCACTGCGGCAAAGAAGTGGAGAACGGAAACAAGTTCTGCCCATCTTGCGGCGCCCTTCAGGACAACTATTCCGACGACGATCGCTACGAGGAAGCTGAGGTCGTCAATTCCTCCAAAAAGGATGATAAAGTCGCGAGCGAGGCTCAGACCGGACTCGATCTTGCCATCAAGATCTTAATGGTCCTTTCAACCGTCGCCTTCGGTTTCGCCCTCATCCCTCTCATCTGGATGGTCCCAATGACGATGCATGCCTTCAAACAGGCTGAGAAGAACGAGCCTTACGGCATCGGATTCTCAATCTGCTCCCTTATCTTCGTCAACACCATCGCCGGTATCTTGATGATCATCAGAGACACCTACAAAACCGAGAAGTAATTCCCTCAAAAAACTAACAATTTTTGAAATATCCCCTGCAAAAACGGGGGATTTTTTCTTTTTACGCTGATTTCAAAAGAAAGGCATCTACGCATTCTTCTAGGAATTTATCCTAGAAAAAACTAGAATATGTCCTCGTGGAGAAAAAAGAGTCCTTCAGTCAAAAACTTCACCGCATCTTCAGCGGCCAGATCAACCTTACGGAAGGCAATCTTTTCGCAACCATTCCGCTATACGCCATCCCGATGGTCCTTCTTTCCTTCCTCCAGATGTTCTATAGCTCCGTCGACCAGCTTGTCGTCGCCAACTTCGGCGGTGGATATACCTCGATGAACGCGGTTGGGAGCAATAGTGCCCTCATTAACCTCATCATCGGATTATTCGTCGGCATATCAGTAGGGGCCAACGTTGTCATCGCCAAAGCAAGAGGCATGAACGACAAAGAGACCGCTCGAAGGACCGTTCAGAGTTCCGTCATCATCTCTTTGCTCTCAGGTGTCTTCCTCGCTGTCGCAGCTTGGTTTGTCGCCCCAACTCTATTGGAACTTATGAAGACGCCGGACCTCTATATCGACAAAGCCATCGCCTACCTTCGCATTTACTTCCTTGGAATGCCGTTCTTGATGGTCTTCAATTTCGGCTCCGCTCTCCTTAGGGGCATGGGCGATTCCAAGCGTCCTCTCTATGTTTTGCTTATCTGTGGCATCGTCAATATCGGCCTTAACTTCCTCTTCGTCATGGTCTTTAACCTCGATGTCATAGGTGTTGCCATCACGACTGTCATCGCCGAATTCCTAGAAGCCCTTCTCATCCTTTTCTTCTTGTCCCATAACAAAGAATCCTTTGCGGTCTTCTCCTGGAAAGACTGGACCGTTTATAAGAAAGAGACCAAAGAGATTCTCAAGAACGGAATCCCTGCCGGAATCCAGTCCTTCATTTTCTCTTTCTCAAATATCTTCATCCAAGCCGGCGTCAACGGTTTCGAAACCGCTGAGCTAGCTAGCGATGTGGCAGTGGCAGGAAACACTGCCTCGATTCAGATTGAGCATTACATTTGGATTGCCATGAATGGCTTTGCCGTAGCCGTCTCCTCGTTCATCTCGCAGAACTATGGAGCGCTCAAGAAAGAGAACCTCAAGAAGGTCTTCTGGATCTCGATGATGTACGAAACCATCATCGGCGTTTCCTTAGGCCTCATCTCGTATTTCCTTCGCTATCAATTGATTGGTTTATTTATCTCTCCGAAAGTATTCACCGACGAATCCGGAACTTTCCTCGAGAGTGCTTTCAAGATGGCGCTCGAAGTAGGAACAATGCGAATAACCCTCGTTGGCCTTACCTATGTCCTTGATGGCTATATGGATGTCTGCTCCTTCTATCTTAGAGGCCTTGGGCATTCGAAAACCCCAACCCTCATCACCCTTCTTTTCGTCACCGTCATGAGAATCGTCTACATCAACTTCATCTGGGCCAAGATCCCTGAGATTCATACTCTCCCATTGCTTTGGATTTGCTGGCCTATCAGCTGGATGCTTTCGATACTCGCCTACATCCCAATCATTCCTATCTACAACAAAAAAGCCTTCGCTGAGATTGACGCTAAACTCGCTATCCGTAACGCCTAACTGATGCATTAAACCCTTACAAGGTTTACAATGTCATCAAAGTTATGAATATTTTCAAAGTCGCTGGGTACCGTACCTATCAGTTCGTTTTGAACAAAATCGGGATGCCTTTAATCAAGTTCCCGGAACCAAAGACCATCAAAGGGCCTGCTTTTTATGTCAAAGCCGCCGACATCATTGCCGAGAATGGCTACAAGAAACCTCTTATCGTAGCTGACCCAATCCTTGAGAAGATTGGGAAGATCGGACCTTTGACGGACGCATTAGAACAGAAGGGCCTCAAATACTCCCTCTATTTCGGAGTGGAGCCAAACCCAACCTTCAACAGCGTTCTTCCTGCCCTAGATGCAGTCAAAGAGGAAGGCATCGATTCGATCATCGCCTTTGGCGGTGGTTCCGCGATCGACGTCGCCAAGATCATCGGAGCCTGCATCTCTAACGACACCAAAGACATCTCCTCCCTCAAAGGCCTTTTCAAGGTCAAAAAGAAATATCCATGCTTAGTGGCCATCCCAACGACAGCCGGAACCGGAAGCGAAGCCACAGTAGCCGCGGTCATCATCGATCCAGAAACCAGATCCAAATATGCGATCAACGATCCTAAGCTCGTCCCGGATTATGCGATTCTCGATGAGACTCTCTTAGAGACTCTTCCTCCAAAGACCATCGCCGCGACCGGCATGGACGCTTTGACGCATGCGGTGGAGGCCTATATCGGAAACGCCCTCACCAGGAAAACGAAGAAATGCGCCCTCTACGCGGTCAACATCATCTACCATAATCTCCTTGGCTTATACCAAGACCCTCATAACTTGGCAGCAGGCAAGAACATGATTTATGCCTCCTATCTCGCAGGCGTTGCCTTCACACGTTCATACGTCGGATATGTCCACGCCTTAGCCCATGCGATAGGCGGAAAGTATAACGTCCCACATGGATTCGCTAATGCCGTACTTCTCCCGTATGTTCTTGAGGCTTTTGGCAAAAAGGCCCACAAAAAGCTTGCGGATTTGGCCAAACTCATCGAAATCGTCCATCCAGAATCGAAGACCGATAAGGCCGCCAAAGCCTTCATCGATTACGTCAAGATGCTTAAGTACTCTCTTGGCATCCCAGCCCATTTCGACCATGTCATCAAGAAAGAGGATCTCAATGACCTCGTGAAGGCCGCCCTCCACGAAGCCAATCCTCTCTATCCTGTCCCGAAGATTCTCGGAGCCGAGGAACTCAAAGCCATATATATGGAGGCTGACCCATCATGCAAATAGGCGAGACGATGAATAGCCGTTGCCGCATGGTCGTCATTAGAAATGACGCTGGCATGGAGGTCACCCTCTGCGATTTTGGCGCGTCCATTTACGAAATTAGAATCAACGACAAGCCGATGACCATCGCTTGCAAAGACTTCGAGAAGTGGATGTACACCCGTTCTTACTTCGGCAAGACCGTCGGCAGAATCGCTGGCAGAGTTAAAGACGCGAAGATCACGATCAGCGGTCAGGAATACCATCTCGACCAAAACGATGGGAAGAACACCCTTCACACTGGCAAAGACGCTCTATGCTACAAGCCATGGATTTATGATGTTCGTGAAAAGAGAGTAGGCGCGGTGGTGGATTTCTTCTACATGCTCCAAGACGGTGAAGAAGGCCTTCCAGGTGAGCAGATGATCAACGTGAGATACATCATCCACAAGAAAGAGAACGTCATCGACATCAAGTTCACCGCCGGCAAACCAACCAAAGACACCTACACAAGACTAACGAATCACGCCTATTTCAATTTGGGCGGATACAAAAACATCAGGAATCATAGATTCACCCTTGATGCGGACCGCGTCTCCCTTTTCGATGAGGGATGCGTCGCCAAAGAGTTCATCAAGGTCCCAGCGAATCTCGATTTCCGCAAAGGCGTTTCCCTCGATGAGGCCTTGCCAAACAAAGATTTAGCAAAGCTTCCAACCAATGGTTTAGACCATGTTTTCATTAGGACTAACGCAAGATGCAGTGACTACCGCAAAGACAAATCTGTGATGGAAAAACCTCTCCTGACACTCGAGAGTCCTATCGTTTCTTTGCAAATCTTTACAACTTTTCCAGCCATAACATGTTATGCTGATAACTTCCCAGGGGGTGGAATGCTCACCAACGGGAACGAAGAGGAAATGTACTCGGGCTTAGCCTTAGAACCCCGCTTCGACGACTTAGATGTCATCAAGCCAGGAGCCTTCCAAAAGAAGGGAAGGGTCCAGGTCAATATGATCACCTATGTCTTCAAAACCAAGTAACGAAATCCAATTAGGAGTACGCCATCATGATTAGCAAGATAATCGCCGAACTCATTTATTATGCCGAAAAGCATCTCTATCTTTTAGATAGCGACAAGATCTATCTCCAAAATATCCTTCTCCATTTCTTCGGGGCCACTGAGCCTTACGAAGGGGAGATCAATAAGAGAGACATCGAGAACATGGAAGTCCCTGACAACCTCGTTTCCGAGATCGTCGAGTATTGCCTTCTCAATGGTGACGACGAGAAAGAAGCGGAAAGAAAAGCCGACTTCGCTCTTGGCATCGTCTCTCCTCTCCCAAGCCTCGTTAACGGCGCTTTCGAAGAATTCAAAGCAACCGACCCAACGACCGCTCTCCAGTTCCTAAAAGCCCTTGGAACGAGCAATTATTATTTCCAGAAGACGAAAGTGGAACGCAACAAAGAATGGATTGCCACCTTCGAGGACGGCCCAAATATCGGCGTCTCCATCAACCTCTCGAAACCTGAGAAGAACAACAAAGACATCGCTAAGCTCTTGACGACCGCTTCGACGAACTATCCGAAGTGCGCTCTTTGCGTTGAGAACCTTGGCTATTATGGCGATGACAAACACGCCGCCAGAATGACCATCAGGTACGTCCCTCTTACCCTTGCAGGGGAGAGATGGTACCTCCAGTATTCCCCATACGGATATTTCCGTAACCATTGCATCGCCTTCAAGGAGGACCATATCCCGATGAAAGTCGAAAGGAAGACCTTTGACCGTCTCCTTTCCTTCGTCGAGCAGTTCCCAGTCTTCTTCATGGGCAGCAACAGCGACCTCCCAATCGTCGGTGGTTCCATCTTAAATCACGAGCATTTCCAAGGCGGATCGCCAGTGCTTCCTCTCTTTGCCGCGAAAGACAAAGAAGTCATTTTCACCAGCAAATCCGGCACGAAAGTCGCGAAAGTGGACTATTACACGAACACCATCCGCATCTCTGGAAAGGACAAAGAAGAGATCATGGACCTCGGTGAGAAGATCCTTAACGCCTGGAGAGCCTATGACAACGAAGAGCTTGGCATCATCCATGAAAGCGAAGGCAATAAGCACAACACGGTCACCTCCTACGCCCTAAAACGCGGAGACGAATATCAGCTCATCATCGTCTTACGCTGCAATATCACAACCAAAGAATATCCAGATGGCGTTTTCCACGCCCATCCCGAATATCACGCTATCAAGAAGGAGGGCATCGGCCTCATCGAATGCGCTGGCCAGTTCATCCTCCCAGCCCGTTTAGAGCGTCAGATGGTCGAAGCGGAGAAATCCGTCAACATGAGCAAAGAGGAATACCTCAAAGAGTACCCGGATATGGCTCTCTTCGAGGATATGATCAACGCCATGAAAGAGAACCCATCCTTAGACGTCGCCACCTACATCAACAGAGTCTGCCGCAACATCCTTAAAAACGTTGCCGTCTTCAAAGAAGACGAGAAGTCACAGAAGGCCTATGACGCCTTCCTCAAAGAAGCCCTTAACTAAGCATGAAGAAAATCGGAATGGTCTCCCTAGGCTGCGCTAAGAACCTAGTGGATAGTGAGATGATGCTCGCCTCCTTCCCAGGAGACCGTTTTCAGATTACCCCAAACCCTGAAGAAGCCGATGTCATCATCGTCAATACCTGTGGCTTCATCGAACCAGCCAAGAAAGAGGCAATAGACACCATCCTTGAGATGGCCTCCCATAGACAAGCCAAGCTCATCGTCACCGGTTGCTTCGTCGAACGTAGCCTCGAAGAGCTAAAGAAAGCCATCCCTGAGGTCGACCTTTGGGTCCCTCTTCGCGACTATCCGAAGATGAATCTCCTCGTCATGGAGCTTTTAGGGGAGAAAGGCATCATCCAACTTAACCCTATGAGAAGGATGATCTCGACCGCTCCATATTTCGCGTATCTTAGAATCTCCGATGGCTGCGACAATTTCTGCTCTTTCTGCGCGATTCCTTATATCAGAGGAAGAATGAAGTCCCGCCCGCTTGAGGAGATCGTCGCTGAAGCCCTCATCCTCAAAGCGAAAGGCGTTAAGGAAATCGCTCTCGTCTCACAAGACCCGATGCACTATGGCTGCGACATCAAAGACGGACCGGACATGGTCAAACTCATGCATGCCCTCGACAACATGGGCTTCTATAGCATCAAGGTCCTTTATATGTATCCAGAGGAGATCACCGATGAGGAACTCCGCTTCATCAAGAACTCCAAAACCATCGCCCCATATTTCGATGTCCCGATTCAGACCGCGAGCAACAAAATGCTCCGCTTAATGAATAGACACGGAACGGTGGAGGAGATGAAAGTCCTTTTCCGCAAGATCAAAACCATGATGCCAAAAGCCGTCCTTAGAACCACCCTCATCTCCGGTTTCCCTGGCGAAACCAAGACGGAACACGATGAGACGGTGAGATTCTTAGAGGAGATTCCTTTTGACCATCTTGGCGTTTTCACCTTCTCTAGAGAAGAAGGAACCGCTGCGTACAACATGCCTCATCAGGTAAGGCACGCGACCGCCGAGAAGAGAAAAGACGAGATCATGAAGCTTGCAAAGAAAATCTCCTATCGTCTTAACAAAGAAAGAATCGGTGAAGTCATGGAAGGAATCGTCACGGGATACGACAAGAAGAGAGATATGTACACTCTCCGCTCATACTGGAATGCCCCAGATGACATCGACGGAAACATCTATTTCTATAGCGCCAAAAAGCATCACGAAGGCGATATCGTCAAGGTCATGATCAACAGCGCGATGGTCTATGATTTGATAGGGGAGGAAACGAATTAATCATTAACTCTTGCGCGTTGTTTCTTAAGAAACTATAATTCTACTCGCTGCCCCGCTAGTTAAACGGCATAACAGATCCATGGTAAGGATCAATTCGTAGTTCGACTCTGCGGCGGGGCACCAATCGAAAGCAGGCATTTTGTGAAAATACAAAGTGCTTTTTTTCTTATCTTGTGAAATTATGTGGACCAAGGTGAGCGGTTTTGCCGCTTTTCCCCGTCTTATTGGTATAGAAAAAACAGGAGGCATTATATGAAAAGCATTAAGAACAGATCGTTATTCATCGCAATGCTCAGCGCTTTCGCGCTAAGCAGCTGCCAAGATACGCCAAGAGTTGATGACTCTCTCGGAAGCGTTCCTGAATCTTCTAGTAGTGCTCAATCTGTAACCTGTTCAGGAGGAACCAGCGTTCCAGAGACCTCTAGCAGCGAATTCCCACAAGCCAGCGTCCGCGAGATGGATAACGGCGTCATCGTCATTAAGCAAGCGAATGAACAAATCCCTAGCGGCGGCCTTTCTTTCAGGGTCGATAGCCTGAATGAGGATTTCACTTTGTATTTGAGCAGTCTTTACGTTAAGGGTGAAGACAAGTCTTTTGTAGGCACGCTTGATTCTTTGTTTTTGGCCGATGCCAATAAAGACGGCTATCTTGATTTCATTTATACGACCGCTGATGGGCGTAGTTTGAAAAATGCCGGCTTTTGGGTTCGCGTATACGATTACCACAATGACAAAGAGCTATTCAGATTGGACGATCCTAAAATTTGGGATTATGAGATGAATTTCGAAGACCATCGGATCGTCGTTGAAAAATACAACACTGACTATTACTACTCCAAAAACGTTTTGAAGCTTAATCGTTTGGTTGGCAAAGGCATCTTGGATTATTCAAATCCAACGATAACCGTTGAGTGGCAAAACTTCCTTAACGCCGACTCCTTCAATTTCAGCGTTACCACGGCGGATAGCTCTAGAACCCCAGTCACGATGAGGGCGGGGCAAAGAGAAAACACATTCGTCGTTGAACACGCAACTGCGGATAAGGCCTACTGCATCACCACGAACCTCGTCAGGAATAACGGCAATTACGATGATTTATTGACCGATTTGCCTGTCGGTTATTATGGAGACTGCCTTTTTGTTCAAGCGGCCGCTAACAACCACCAAGACAACGTCATCGTGAGTTTTGAAGGCGCTATCCAAGGCATGGAAGAAGGAACGTACTTCGTTGAAGCCTGCGTCTCAGGCTATGGATTCGAGATATATTTTGATTTCGACACCTTAGAAGATCGTTCTGATATGCCGACTCTAATGCAAACGATGGGTTGGAGCTTTAACAAGAATGAGCTTATTGAGTACTCCCACGAATATATTCCTGGTGGAGACTTCAACGCTTTTAGCGAAGAGGAATATCCATTCATGTATGTCTCTGTCGCTAAAGAAGGGGAGGCTACTAAAACTAGCTTCAACCTTTTAGAAGGAACAGTCGTCCCAATTGATCCTGCTTTGGTTAATGACATCTACCCAGCGGGTCATCATAATTTCAAAACCAGCAGCCAGACTTACACGTTGAATGAATATGGCCCATTCTTCGAACACGGCACCTCTTTCTATTTGGTCAACTGTTTCAAAGACTATTCTTACGCAACGAGTTACAGCGACAACTATAAACGCCTCAGGGATGGACACACGGAAATAAACGTGACCCCTTTGTGGAAAAATCTTGAGCCAAAAGTCCTCCAAAACGCCGACAAAATTCTTTTCAAATCTGATGGCAGCTATTTGACGGAACAGGAGACCAATAGGCTTCAATACATGTCGAAATACTCGTTCACCATCGCAGGTAATGAGTTCTATGTGCTTGATGAGAGAACTATGATTGTTGATTCTCTCAGACATGTGGTTGTATCCACCTACGATTTCTCATCGCTGTTTGCTAAATAACGACCATGAACACTTGTTTCTCAAACATCCATAAAGGAACCATAACCTTGGGAGAATCCCCAGAATGGAACCTTGGCAACATCATCTTGAAGTTCTACGAAGACCCAAATGAGACCTATGTCGATTGCCTCGTGAAGAAGAAGATCTTCGGCAAGGAAAGGCTTTGTTCAATGACCCATCTTCACATCGACAATTCGGATATGGAATCTTTCATCAAAGACGTCGATGACCCAAACAAGAGGATACTGATCAAAAAGATCGGCTGTATCTTAGGTCTTGGCGCCAGCTTCGAAATAGTCGACAAAGAAGATACCGGCAAAAGCGGTTTCTACTCGGAACTATAAGTGGCTTCGGCTATCATTAAAGCATGGCATCCGATAACGATTTCCTTCTATATGTCCTTGACCTTCTTCATGAGGTAAGTGGCATCACCTATCGCAAGATGATGGGCGAATATGTCATCTATAAAGACGGCAAGGTCTTTGGAGGGATATACGACAACCGCTTCCTCGTCAAAAAGACCAAATCCCTCTCGGGTTATGGCTTTAGCGAGGCTCTCCCTTATCCTGGGGGATCGATGATGTACGCAGTCGATAGCGAGGACCCAGACGAGATCAAAGAGGTAGTGGAGAAACTCATCTCCGACCTCAAATAGTAAAAATAGGGGCGTTTTGCTAGGGAAAACGCCCTTTTCATTTGCTATAAATGAACCCTTTTCCGTATAATTTATCTCATGTTGTTGCAATCTATAATCGTCGCTTCGGTCATTCTTCTCATCCTCGTGATGGGTTTTCTTTTTTATAAGCTGCCAAATAAGGCTTCCTATGAACTGAAGACAAAACCAACTGGGTATCATTTGATCTCCGGGATCGTAATTACCGCCGTTGGCCTAGCGTGCTTGGCCGGATGCGCGATTCTTATGGTTTTCGATAGGAATGGGTCGATTCAGGCTCCTCTCTTCATCCTTGGCTCCGTAATTGG
This sequence comes from uncultured Erysipelotrichaceae bacterium, assembly GCA_902802355.1. GTDB lineage: Bacteria > Bacillota_I > Bacilli_A > RFN20 > CAG-826 > UBA4951. Next base: position 31,034 of record CADCLU010000005.1, on the reverse strand, counting down.
CTTAGCTGGGTCGATTCAGCTCTTTTTCGTCCTCCTTGGCTTCGTCGCCATCAAAGGAGACGAGATCCACGTAAGGCTTTTCTTCAAAACGAGAAAAAGAAAGATATCCGAGATAAAGAAGATTCGCCGTGGACCTCTAGATTTCACCTTCTATTTCAAAGACGGACGCAAGGCCGCTTTCTTTGGCGTTGATCCTATCCTCGATAAGATCATCGAGAGAAAAGACCCTGAAACGGTCGTTGAGGATTTCGTTGACCCAAGATACTTCTGGAACGATCCAAAGAAGATGAAGAAAAACAAGATTTACTCAATCGTTATCTTCGCACTGGGCGTGGCCGTTATGACCCTCTCGTTATTTTTGAGCCCTTTTGACAGGCCGGTCTATGAGAAAGACACAGTCCTCGTCACCGGAGAATTCGAAGCAGTCAGCTTCACAAATAGACGCACCCCCGATTATTTCTTCTATATCAAAGGTAGTGACGTCGAATACCAAATGCCTTCCGAAGTTGTCGATCGTATTCTTAGTCCCATTTTCACGGACCTGGATTATGGCGACACGATCACCATCCGTGTCGAAAACCTAAATAATTGCAAACCAAGAAGGGAAGGTTATGCCAAAGCTGACCGCATCTGCGCGTTTGAGTTCAATTCAAAACAGTACCTGACATATAAAGGCTACCGCGAGGGGATTTTTAAAAAGAGAGGCCGTGGTGTAACCATATTCTCCCTTGGCCTTCTTTTCCCAGCTATCTCAGCCATCACGTTCTCCCAGGCTGTTTTCTTTGAAAAAGCCAGGAAATCCGTTGGCGTCGATAAAAACAAATAGGACTTTAGACATGCTAATTGCATCAATCATCAATCTTTCGTTTACCGCAATTGTCTATCTTGCGGTAACCATTTCTCTTTAAAACGAACGACTGAAGGCGCGCTTCCATAAGGGGCGCGCTTTTTCTTTGCGTGCATATGTCTACATTCTTTTCGGTATTGTTGTACAATGAAAATATAGAAAACCCATATGTTTAAAGAGTATCTTCTCCAGAACTGGGCCTTGATCCTTATCCTCTTGGCTTTTGCCATATCTTTGGCGACCACGGTTTTCCTTGAGAAAAGGTCTATCATCCGCCTATACGTTTTGATTGTCTCTATTTTCATTTTGTCGATTATCGTCTATATCGAATTCTCGACGGATAACGTTGCTCTTAGGAACGTCCTCATGGCGATTAGATATAGCGCAACGCCATTCATCATCGCTCTTATCACCCACGCTCTTGTTAAGAAGATGCGCTGGTTCATATATCTTCCAGCCTCCGCTCTTCTTATTCTTGATATCGTCTCCATCTTCACTGGCATCGTCTCTAGCATCAACGAGAATAACGAAATGGTTAGAGGCCCTCTTTGGGTCACGCCTTATGTCTTTGTCGGCATCTATAGCGTCCTCCTCATCTTCCTTCTCGTTAGAAGAAGCAACAAAAGGCTCATTGAGATGATCCCGATTGGCTTTATGGCTTTCGCTCTTGGATCGGGCCTCGTCCTGCCTTTCATCTTCAAAGCCGATTATGCCAAGGTCTTCTCTGTGTCTATCGCCATTGCTTTGTTTGCGTATTATGAATTCTCGGTCTTACAGCTAACGAAGAAGGATTCTTTAACGGGATTGCTCAATCGTCATGCTTATTTCGCGGACATCTCCCGCGACCCTAAGAGCATCAGCGCTCTCGTCTCAATTGATATGAATGGTCTCAAAGCCATCAATGACACCGAGGGTCATGACGCAGGGGATGAAGCCCTCTCAGCATTGTCCTTATGCTTCCGTCGTGCCCTCAAAGGCAAGGAATCAGGATACCGTGTCGGCGGAGATGAATTCATCATCGTTTGTAGAAGGGTCCAAGAAGAGGAAGTTCTTGCCCTCATAGAAAGAATCAAAAAGAACGTCAGCGAGACAAAATACTCCTGTGCCATCGGATATGGACTTAACCTCGATGGCAATAAAGACATCGATGAACTATTAAGAGAATCCGATGCCATGATGTATAGCGACAAAGACAAGTACTACGAAGAAACCGGCATCAATAGGCGTCATATCTAAACTTTTATCAATCATCAAAGAAGGCACTGAATCACCAGTGCCTTTTTGTTAATAGTAGAAAACGCTATAAAACATACAAAATTTTACAAATAATGAAAATGCCGATAAAACCTAGGATATTATCGCTTCATAACAGCAAATAACCAATAATTTTGGACTCAAAAAAATTAATTAGACGTATAATTCTCATGGATAAACAAATAGACAACGCGCACCAAGCGCACGTTTGCCAGGAGTTATTTCTTTCGCGTCCCCTCTCAGGGCGAGAGGCACGGAATATCTAGCCCTGAAATGAAAGGAGATTTGCAATAAAGCAAATTCAGATTTTATGAAAAAAATCAAAGCCTTGACCCTTCTTTCTTCCCTCGCTTTGACGATGTGCTTAGCCTCTTGTGGCGGCAATGGCGGGGCAAGCAAAGCCGATGAGTCAACTCCAGCTGGAAGCCAAACCAGCACTGCCTCTAGCAGTCAGTTAGAGAAGATCGAGCTCACCACCGAAGGTTCTAAGACCCTCCATGTCGGCGAAACCCTCCAGATCAAATCGAGCGTCGAAGGCGCCACCTACAAGTCATCCGATGAGAAAGTCGCAACCGTCGACCAGACTGGCAAAGTCACCGCCACCGGACTTGGAACCGCCTCCATCAGCGCAGAAAAAGAAGGCTACCGCAAAGGAAGCATGAGCATCACCGTCGAAAGAAATCCAGCCAGCGGCAAAGTCGAATTCGAAGATGCTGACCACGTCAGTGCCGATGGTTGGTATTCAACCTCATTCTTCGGAATGGAATTCGGAAACGGATCTGCCACCCCAGTCACCACAAACGATGACGGAACCACCTATATCGGAAGCTTCGGCGAAGGCGATAAAGAAACCCTCAAATTCACCGCAAGCAAAGCCGAACAAGCTGAGCTTCTTGCTTATATTGGAGCCTCTTCGACCGTCAATGTTGGCGAAGCCATGTCAGCGAAGTTCAATGGAGCCGACCTTACCATCCAAGGTGAGATCACGGTCGATGGATATAACACCACTTGGGCAGAGGTCTCTTTAGGAACCGTCAACCTCATCCAAGGCGAGAACACCCTTGAGCTCACGATGCTTGCAGGCGGTCTCTCTCTTGATTACTTAGAGGTCTATGGCTCTGCGGATACGACCATCGCAACCGTCGCGGCCCCAGCCAAAGAAACCATTGCCATCACCAATACCGAAGAGAGTCTCACAATCGAAGTGGGGGATACCCTCCAAATCACTTCAGAGACGACTGAGCTTACTTATCTCTCTAGCGACGAGACGGTCGCTACCGTCGACGAAAACGGTCTTGTCACCGGCGTTGCTACCGGACAGGTCAAGATCACTGCCAAGAAAGATGGCATGTATGGCGCTAGAGTCACCATCAACGTCACTCCTAAGAAAGCAGTTGGCGAAATCCAAGTCGAAGCCGAAACCGGTGTCACTGAAGAAGGCGCCATCAAAGCGACTACTCCTTGGAGCATGGGCGGAGGCACCCCAGCAAGCGGAACCACTATCTCCACTTGGCCAGCCGGTGAGACCTTAACCGTCACCTTCGAAGCCACCGAAGCCAAGGAGATGAAACTCTACATGACTGGCAAACCAAAGATGAATAGCTCCTATCAGTACGAAGACATGGATCTTGGAGCGGCAATGAGCCTCACGTTCAACACCGTCGATGTCTCTCTTGCTGGCAAAACCCTCCCAGCCCAGGCCTTATCAAGCGGTTGGGGAGCGGACTATGTCCAGGTCGAACTTGGCACCGTCAATGTCACCGTTGGCACTAACACCATCGCGATGACCGCGATTGAAGATGGCCCAGAGCTTGACTACTTCTCACTTAAGCCAATCGCCGCTTAATAAGCCCTTTCAATAAGAACAGGGAACGCCCAAAAAGCGTTCCTTGTTTTCTTTTTGAATCATTAAAGGGTTTTTGCTAGCGAAACATAGTAGAATGTTTCCAGTGCAAGAAAGAAAAGGGAACAGCATGGAATCATCTAGAGTGTTCAAAAACGAGAGAAGGCCTCATTACGAAGAGTTAGACAAATTCATGGATCTCATGAAGAGATACCTTTTCCCTGGCGCTTTCGACACCCTTCATGACAGCGTGGAAGAGCACAAGAAAAGCCTTCTTTCCCGCATCAAGAACATGTTCATCGAATATATCTCCATAGATGAAGAGAAGTGTGACTCTTTCTTAAAGAAAATCCCTGTGATCGAAGAGGAATTATACGCTGACCTCGACTTCTTCTACGAAAGCGACCCAGCATGCGAATCCCTCTCTGAGGTCGTCTACGCTTACCCAGGCTTCCTCGCCATCACCTATTACAGAATCTCGCACGCTCTCTATGAGCTTGATATCCCATATATCCCTCGCATCATCTCCGAGAAGGTCCATAGCCTTACTGGCATCGACATCCATCCAGGCGCGAAGATCGGCTCTCCTTTCTTCATCGACCATGGAACCGGAATCGTCGTCGGAGAGACTGCAGAGATCGGTAAACACGTGAAGATTTATCATGGCGTTACTTTAGGCGCTCTTTCTTTGAAAGAGGGTAGGGCCTTAAGCGGAATCAAACGCCACCCAACAATCAAGGACAACGTCACCATCTATAGCGGTGCTTCAATCCTTGGGGGAGATACCGTCATCGGTGAGAACGTCACCATCGGTTCAAACGTCTTCATCGTCAACTCAGTCGTTGAAGATACGACCCTCATCTACACGAATGACTCAGTCAAAGAAATAAAGTAGGGGAATATTATGAAAAAAGTCACTGTCATCACTTCTTCCTTAAGAGCGAAAAGCACTTCCAAAACCCTCATGAATGAGATGGTTAAGGGCCTAAAAGAGCATAATGAGGTCAAAATCATCGACATTTCCCGCATGGATTTGAAATACTGCATCGGCTGCATGACTTGCCAAGAGACTGGCAAATGCGTCCTCCATGACAGCGTCAAAGACGTGATTGAGGACGTTAACGGCGCAGATACCCTCGTTTTCGTCACTCCTATCTATTACTATTCGATCTCCGGTCAGCTTAAGACCTTCCTCGACAGAATGAACCCTCTCTACCCAAGAGAAGACAGGAAGTTCAAAGAGGTGTACGCCCTCTTCACCTGCGCGGACGATAATCCTGAAGCGGTCAAAAAACCGACTGCCGCCATCGAAGGCTGGGTCGAATGCTTCGATGGGGTCGAGTACAAAGGCTCCTATGATGGCCTCGCCCTTAATGATGTAGGGGACATCACAGAAGAACAGCTTAAAGGCGCATATGAATTTGGAAGCAAGATATAGTCTTGCTTTTTCTTTATAGGTATTCCTTTTCAATTAAAGAAAGTAGCATAATGTCGATAGTCGCTTTTCCATTGTCTTTTGAAAGGGGCAGACCATGAAAAAGAAATCCAATTTGCTGTTATTGCTGCTTTTGCCTTTATTGACTTCGTGTCCACCAAGTCTTGATGGCCCTCTTTTCGATGTAGAAGAGTTTCCTTATTACAACAAAATGCTTTGGTTTGATTTGGAGGATGGACTTGATCTGACGCTTTCTTATGGTCTCTATAACAAATCATTGGGTTACCGCGGCAGCTCAACTTCCGATAAATTCATGTTCCTCGTCGCAAACGCCAAGGACCCATATCAATCATCCGTGCGATATGAACGCATTTATGAGGTCCCAACGCCTAATTCCCAGCACTATTGGAAAGAGCCGAGAAACGGAAATGGATACACTTATACCTCAGAGGCCAAAATACATATAGACTCCAAATACTTCAATAGTGATAACGATGTTTTTACGGTTGTTTTGGCGCAGGTAGAGGGATACAGCCCCGAGAAAAATTTCTATGACAGCAAATCTCTTTTCTATTATAGCGGATACGTTGATTATCAGCCTTTCTACTATTACATCGCTGAAGACCAAACCGTCTATGTCTCGACCTACCGTGAAAGACTTCCAAACTATTCCGCTTCAGAAGAGTCCTCTATAGAATCACAAGCTTCTTCTAGCGAGGAAGATACTATTTCTACCGAGGAGTCTTTAGAGTCTAGCGAAGAAGAACTCCTTTCTACCGAGGAACCATTAGAGTCAAGTGAGGCAGTGGCATGAAAAAGAAATCCAGACTCCTTTTGCTGGCGTTTTTGCCTTTGTTGACCTCTTGTCCGCCTAGTGACGATTCGCCTCGTTTCACGATAAAAGATCTTCAAGATTCGAACGCGGTTCGCTTTGAACTCGATGATGGTGTCGATTTGACCGCTTATTTCGGCCTATATGACAGAAGCCAGGTGTTTGGTGACCACCGTTTGAATGAAAAGTACATGTTCCTCGCCAAAAACGAAGTCTGTGATGACTATGAGCGAATTTACACGATCACCGATCGCAATAAGGATTGTTTTTATGAATACAAAAAAGGGGACGACGGCTGGTATAAATACTTCTATAGCAAAGAGGCAAAACTGCATCTCGACTCCAGATTTTTCATTCCGGGAAGCGGTTCTATCAGGATTCTTCTAGTGTACTCGCTAGATCGCGATTCCGATGAAGACTTTTACTTTAGCGGTGAGTTCAGCTATCCACCGGGTTACTTCGATATCTATTATTGGGTCGACGAAGATAAAACCGTAAATCTGGTCAACTCCGCTGACCTCCTTCCAGGATGGTCCAAGGCTTCTTGAGAAGATGAAAAACAAATAGGATATTAAGATATCCTGTGCTAGAGTAATCACATGGAATTCTCTAGGGTCAAATCACTCATGAATAACTCAGGAGAATCCTCTAGGAACATATGACCTAAGAGCCCCTTTCAGCGGGGCTTTTTCTATCAGAAAGGAGAGAGAATGGAGTACATCGTCAAAGGCGATATCGCCTATAACAAGAGCCTCAGCGAATTCGTAAGCATCCATAACGGCTATCTCCATGTCAAAGACGGCAAGATCGTCAAAGCCATGAAATCCCTCCCGAAAGAGTTAAAGAAAAAGAAGCTCATCGATTACACTGGCAAACTCATTCTCCCAGGTATGGCCGATCTCCATCTCCATGCCTCCCAGTTCGCCTATAAAGGTACCCTCATGGATGCCACCCTTCTTGAGTGGCTCGACAAATATACCTTCCCTAGGGAAGCGGCCTTCAAAGACGAGAAACACGCCAAAAAGGCCTACAAAGTCTTCGTCGATTGCCTAAAGAAGAGTTTCACCACCAAAGCGGTCATCTTCGCGACCATCCATCTCGAAGGAACATATATCCTTTGCGAACTCCTTGAGAAAGCAGGCATCGACGCCTATGTCGGCATCGTCGACATGGATAGGAATTGCCCTGACTACATTTCCCAGACGGTTGAAGGAGCAAGGAAAGACAACATCGAGCTCATCAAACGCTTAAAAGATTTCAAGCACGTCAAACCATGCATCACCCCAAGATTCACCGTCAGCTGCACCGATCCGATGATGAAGATGCTAGGGGAAGTGAGGAAAGAATACGGCGTGGCCTCGCAGTCTCATCTAGATGAGAATGAGGAAGAGATCGCCTTCGTCAAAGAGCTTTGCCCGGATGCCAAATCATACACGGACACCTACGACAGAGTGGGCCTTCTCGAGCATTCCGTCATGGCACATTGCATCTACGTCACCGATGAGGAGATGAAGACTCTCAAAGAGAAAGACGTCTATCTCGTCCATTGCCCAGAGAGCAACACCAACGTCACCACAGGCGGAATCATGCCTGTCAGGAAGTATCTCGACTATGGAATGCATGTCGGCATCGGCTCGGACGTGGCAGGGGGAAGCACCCTCAATCTCTTCGCCAATCTCAAGCTCGCCATCCAGCTCTCCAAGGTCATCAACCACGGAGGAAGGAATAATTACAAACCTCTTAATGCCAAGGAAGCCCTCTATATCGGCACCTTGGGTGGAGCCTCATATTTTGGCAAAGCCGGTTCCTTCATGGAAGGGTATGACGCCGACATCCTCGTCATCGATGACGTCAATGGCGATCCATCAAGCATGAAGTTCGGAATCGAGGACAGGCTTGAGAGATTGATGTACAATGCAAGCGAAAGCTTCTTAGTAGCCAAATACATTGATGGCCGTAAGGTCTATGAAAGGAAATAACAACATGAAAAACGGAAAACTCGTCATTTACAGCATGATCCTCGTCTTATGCACCCTCATAAGACTCTGGCTGATCCCTCAAAGCGTAATTGTCCTCATCCCAGTAGTGGGTGGTACCCTTAACTACGCCTTCGAGCCTCTCATCTTCGTTGGGGCGTTCTATCTCTCCTCAACCTGGTCCAAAAAGAAAGAGGACCTTGTCACAAGAGGTCTCTTGTACCTTCTTGCCTACGCCCTCATCGCCGCGGTTCTTGTCGGGCTTTTCTTCCTCATCACCGCGATCATGGGCCTATTCAAATAAACCAACGGTCTTTTATTCTTTTGAATAATCTAGTATTCTTTTCGAGAACGTTTTAGGAGAACTTTCATGAAAATTGCAATCACAACCGAGACAACCTGTGACTTATCACAGGATCTCCTCAAGAAATATAACATCATCACCATTCCATTTACCGTCACCCTTGGCGAGAGAAGCGAACCAGATGGAATCATCACCGGCAAAGACCTCATCGACTACACGATGAAGACCGGCCAGTTAGGAAGAACAAGCGCCGTCAACGAGATGGAATACACCGAATTCTTCACCTCAGTCCTTAAGGACTATGACGAGCAGATCCATATCTGCCTTAGCTCTGGCATCTCTTGCGCCTATAACAACGCGGTGAACGCTTCCGAAGCCTTCGGTGGCAAGGTCCACGTCATCGATAGCCGTTCCCTTTCCACGGGCGTCGCTCTCGAGTGCATCTACGCTGCCAAACTCGTTGAGGCTGGCAAATCCGCGGAAGAGATCGTCAAGCTCGTTGAGGAACGTATCCCAAACAACCAGACTTCCTTCTGCTTCGAGACCGTCGAGTTCCTCTACAAAGGAGGAAGATGCTCAGCCATGGCAAGATTCGGCGCTAACCTATTGCACCTCCGCCCACAGATCTTAATGAAGACCGACACCGGCAAGATGGAAAGCGGCAAGAAGTTCCGTGGCCCAGTCAAGAAGTGGTGCCCAGACTACGTCGAAGAGACACTCAAGACCTTCAATAACCCAGACAAAGAGATCGTCTTCATCACCCACACCATTTATGGTGAAGAGGATCACAAAATCGTCGCTTGGGTCAAAGAAAGACTTGAGAGAGAAGGCTTCAAGCACGTTTATGAGACCTATGCAGGCGCGACAATCTCCTGCCATTGCGGTCCAAACACCCTTGGTATCCTCTATCTCAACGACGGCGAACACCCAATCGCTTAACTAAACAAAATGAACTAAGTCGGCAATAGCCGACTTTTTCTTTTACAAATTCTTGCCTAGAGGTCTAGATTTACGAATGCCAAAAGTAGTATGTTTATTGTGAATCGAAGGTAAAAACCATGAAAAAGAAACATGCGATATTGCCGTTATTAGCCATGACCGTCCTCTCCTCTTGCCAAAACTATGGTCAAGAGATCACGGGCGACAAAACTCGAATCAACGAACTTGAGAAAGATATCTCTTGGAAAATGAACTATATCAAGAGCTATGAGGTTCATGTCGTCGCAGATGTCACTAAAACCGAATATGGGACCTTTGAGCATTACAACTCGGATCTTATTTACCGTGTTGACGAAAAAGGCAACTTTTTTGTCTTTGCATCTTTGGAAATCAACGAAGTAAAAAGCGAGAGCGTCTATTATGTTGTGAATGACTCAAAATACGACACAGTGGTTTATGAAGATTATCGTGTCATAGGCAAAAGAACTCAATCGATCAAGGTCCGTGGCGTAACCTATGAAGTCACACCGCTATCTTTGCTTCCATCGTATTTTTCGAGTTCTCTTAGAGAGTATGACTCCATTCGGGATCCCTCTCTTTATGTAGATAGACTTGTCGATTACCACCCCGATCCGACGAAGTATTACTCAAAAGGGGATGGCAATTTCACCATCGAGATGTCTAGAACAGAATACAAAGGGAGTCCGGACACCAAGTTTTATTGCAGAATGACTTACGATAACAATCTCCTGTCATATGCAAAAATCGAAAAAGACGGGTGGCATGTTGGCTCCAGCACCTCAAAAGGAGCTTACGAAATCAACTTCAAACAACTAGACGATTTCTCAGTTAACCTCCCTGATGATTGGGAAGAGCGTATTAAAGAATCTTCTTCGGTTGCTTGATAACTAAGCCAGGAAAATCCTGGCTTTTTCTTTCGCAAATTTTCCCTTAGGGGTCTAGATTTACGAATGCCAAAAGTAGTATGTTTATTGTGAAACGGGGACATAACCATGAAAAAGAAACACGCGATACTGCCTTTATTAGCGACTGCCGTTCTTTCTTCTTGCCAAAATTACGGCCAAGACATTACGAGTGACACAGTAAGAGTCAAAGAGCTTGAGCAAGCCATCTCCGTAAAAACAAAAGAAGTCAATAATTACGAAGCGACCATATCCACCTCCATAGTTCAAACCAATGCAGATGCTTTGGAATTCAAATATCAATCGAACCTCCTTTATCAGGCTGATGAAAAAGGCAGCTTTTACCTTTCGGCATCCGTAAACTACAACGAGGTCAAAAGCGAGCTCACCATGTATGCGGTGGACAATGAGAAATATGGAAAAGTGGTTTATTCTGAGGTCAACAACATAACGGTCAAGGAAAGCTATACGGAAGTCTATGCCATTGAGGATGAAGAGTATTCCTCATGCGGAACCATAGTTCCTTCCATCCTCATGCTTCCTCTTGAAGCGTTCCTAGACGTTCGCGATCCTCTGTATTACGCCGAGATGTTTGAGGAAAGCTATCCATTCTCGACGAAGTATTACTCAAAAGGGGATGGCAATCTCACCATCGAGATGTCGCAGACCACCTATGAAGGCAACCTCAACGGGAAACAGTATTTCAAAATGGCTTACGACAACTACCTCCTGTCGTACGCAAAACTTGAGAGCAGTAGGTCATCAGGCGCAATTAACGAAAAACAAACATACGAAATCAACTCCAAAGCGCTGAGCAATTTCTCAATTACCCTTCCTAGTGATTGGGAAGAACATATGAGCCAAGCCGGGCAATAGCCTGGCTTTTTCTTTTTAAAGAAAAGAGAGAAATCACTCACTACAAAAAATAGCAAAATGCAAGCACTTCACTGGATTTCTTTCGACTTAAAGAGTAAATTGTAAGCAAAGGAAGGATATATACCTAATGAAAAAGAAGTTTTCTTTATTAGTCCTATTACCCGCATTCATGCTTTCATCCTGCGGCGACGGTGCTGAAATCACCGATTCTGCCAAGTTGAAAGAGACCAAAGACGCCATCTCTGCCAAAACCAAAGACATCAAGAACTATGAGATGACCATGAAGAGCAGCGCCACCTCCTATGACGATTCCGCGAAGAAGAACGTCACCACGGAAAGCGAAATGCTCTTCCGCGCCAACGCCAATGAGGAGATGTACCTCAAGACCGTCTCCAAAGAGGGAGATCAGAAAGAAGAGAGCACAATCTATCTCGTCAAAGACGCCAAGTATAAGCAGGTCCTCTATCTCGATATGTATGATGAGGATACCAAGAAGAATGAGAAGACCGTCTACGGCTATGAAGGCAATGAGCTTACCTTCAGCATGTCGGCCCTCTATCTCCTTGCTCCAACCCTCTACACCTCGATGTTCCTTGATCCGAACACCATCAGCGCCGAGGATTTGCTTGAGGAGACCGCCGAGAATAGCGAAGCCGAGTACACCGTCGAATCCAAGTACTATTCCAAGGGCGATGGCAACCTCACTTTGAAGATCAGCGCCAAAGCCAAAGAAGGCGCCAAGTCCGAAGACGAATACGCCGTCAGTGAAAACTACACCGTTGTCTATGACAACTATTACTGGAAGAGCGCCGTCATCGAAGGCGAATCCAACAAAGGCAACAAGAGCAAAGCCGAGATCACCTTCACCGTCAAGGATGAGGTCAAGATCGAACTCCCAAGCGGTTGGGAAGACTTAATCAACAAAGAAGCGGCCTAATCACCCTTCAATCTAGCCGGGCTAACCCCCGGCTTTTTTATTATCCCCAGCAAATCCTTTTCCAAAGGGCTAGATTTTGCCTCCTCAAAAAGAGTATCTTTTTAACGGTAGGTGAAAACCATGAAAAAGAAACTCTGTCTATTAGCACTCTTGCCTCTCACCGTTTTGTCTTCTTGCGGTGGCGCTTCGGAAATCAGCGACCCAGCCGAGATCGAGGAAGCCATCAATCACATCGCCGAGAATGCTCCAGAGATTTGGAATTACGAGTTACTCATCGAAGCGGAGGAAACGTCATTTGATGACGCTAAACAAAAGAACGTCACCGTCAAATCAAAATCAACTTTCGAGCAAAAGAGTAACGGTTCCGGCCATTACCATTTCGTTGGCGATAGGGAGGGTGAAAAGATCGAAGTGGACATGCTTTCATTTCGTGGCACAAGAGAATCCGCTCTCGGTATGAGCTACTATTGGCGCATATTGAAGCCTGAGAAGGAATTAAGCGAAGACGAAACCACGGAAATCTATAAAGTGGCGAGCACTGTCAATGCCTATGCCCCTGAATACGCTTGGGAATTCATGTATATCAAGAATTTCGAAAAGCATACCATTTCTCGCTCAGAGAGCGTCAAGTATTTCTCAGAAGGCGAGGGCAACCTGACCATCAAAGTGGACCGTGTAATTTGGACAGATAATAACGATTCGTCAAAAAAGGACGTAGCCCGCTACACCGTTCACTATGATGAAAACACCTTCAAATGGGTCTATTTGGAAGAAATATCGCACACGAACACCAAGTCCACCTATAACATCAGGATGAACCCGAAGGACGAGATCACAATCGAACTCCCAAGCGACTGGCAAAGCCTAGGCTACAAGAAGTTCGAGGTAAACTATTAAAACGGAGCCGGAATAACCCCCGGCTTTTTCATTATTCCCCGCAAATCCTTCTCCAAAGGGCTGGATTTTGCCTCCTCAAAAAGAGTATCTTTGAGAAAGCGAGGAACAGAGAATGAGAAAACAGAATGTATTATTTGGTTTAGCTTCTCTTGCGGTTCTTTCTTCTTGCCTAGGGCCTGAGATCGTTGATACCGCGGAAGTGGGGAGCATCAGGGATGCAATCGCTTTCCAGAAAACCGAGATCGAGAATTATGAGCTCAGGCTCAATTACAAGTCGGTCACCAAGGACGAGACGAATGGCGGAAAAGAGGTCACCACCACGGAACATGCCGTGTTACGCTCCAACGCCGATGGCGAATTCTCTGCCGAGGTCAGCGTGGGGGATAAGGGCCAAAACAAGTATTATTTGGTCAATGACGAAGAGCATCTAAAAGTTCTTTATTACTCCTTTTTTCACGAAGGCAGCGCCCCCAATGTTTATGCCTATTCTCTGAAACAAAGCAAAACCGACTTCGAACGCTCTTATTACGATGACGGCCTTGCGAGAATGAAACATCTTCCTGAAGTCCTCATCGACCCATATGTTTTCGAAGAGGAAAAGTCCAAGATCTTCGGCCTTATTGTGGATGACGATGATTATAACAAACTAACGACCGAGACGAAGTATTACTCAAAAGGGGAAGGCAATCTTACCATCAAAGCGGTCGATACCCTTAGGAAAGACAGAAAAACCACAACTGAGGTTTACGAGCTGAGCTATGACAATTTCGCTTTCACATCGGCGAAGATAAAGGCGAATTACCCAGACGGCTCAAGCTGGGAATGCGGTTTCTTCTTGGAACAGAAAGAAGAGGTCGAAATCACTTTGCCAACAGGCTGGGAAAGATACCTAGAGACGGCAGAACTCTCATAAGCGATAGCGGTGCAGGTCACCGCTTTTTCTTTATGCGCTTGCGTATACGCTTTAACTAGTGCATAATACTCGCGGTGGAAGACCCGCGGAAGCGGCTCCGCTAGCTCAATACATATCGAATTGAGTGGCCCATTAGGACCACTCTTTCTAATTTTAGGAGGGCAAATGGGATTACTTGATAAGGTGAAGGAGCTTCTTGAGCCGACCTTGGAGAAAGAAGGTTACGAGCTCGCAGATGTGTCCTTAAGCCGAAACAAAGAAGGCCTCACGCTCCATCTCGTGGTCGACCGCGATGCGCCGATCTCGCTTGATGACATCGTGAAGGTAAGCGACATCATCAATCCTCTTCTCGATAAAGAGGACCCCATCAACGAAGCGTACATGCTTGACGTCTCTAGCGCAGGCTCTGAGAAACCGCTTCGTCTAGAGAAACTCGCCAAATACGTCGGTGAGTTCGTCAATGTCCACCTAGTGAACCCTTACGAAGGGTACAACTTCCTCGAAGGCGACCTAAAGGAAGTAACAGAAGAGGAGATCAAACTCGAAATCAGAGTCAAAGGCCGCAAAAAGACGCTCTCGTTAGCGCGTTCAAACATCGACAAAGCGCGCTTAGCCATAAAGTTCTAAGAAAGGAAAGCAAAACATGGAAGAAGAGAAAAAGGAAATGACGTTCAGCGAGCTCATCAACGCCATCGCTGAAGGCAAAGGAATCAGCCGCGATTCCGTCTTAGCCGCATTGAAGGAGGCCATGGAGACCTCTTACATCAAGTTCCTCAAAGGCGGAGACGACGCCATCGTCGAAGCCAAGATCATCGAGGAGGAGGATGGCAGCGTCCATGCCACCCTTTGCCAGAAGAAGAAGATCGTCAAGGAAGTCGAAGACGATTACCTCGAGATCAGCAAGGAAGACGCCAAAGAGGATTGCGAGAAAACGATCGCCCATTTAGAGGAGGAGATCGATTATCTCAAGCGCCCAAGAGGCGAAGAGAAGAAGGAGAAAGAGGACCTCAAGTACCTTCTTGCCCTCGTCAAGGCCGAGAAATCCAATATCAAACTGAACAACTTCTATAGCATCTATTGCCCTCTCAACGAACTTACGAAGCTCACCGCCGTGAGCATCCGCACCATCCTTCGCAACAAAATCGGCGAGGCTGAAAGAGTCGCTCTCTATGACATCTACAAGGATCACATCGGAGAGATGCTCACCGGCATCGTCGAAAGAAGCGATGAGAAAGGTGTCGCCATCAAGGTCGGAAGAACCGTCATCGAACTCAATAAGAAAGACATGATCGGCGATGAGTACTTCAAACCAGGCGAGACCATCAAGGTCTATATCCAGGAGGTCAAGAGCGTCGATGTCGACGGCGTCAAGAAAGGACCTCAGATCGAAGTCACCCGTTCCTCCGAAGGCTTCTTAAAGAGACTCTTCGAAGAGGAAATCCACGAAATCTATGAAGGCGTTGTCATCATCAAAGGCATCGCCCGTATCGCTGGCCTCCGTTCCAAAGTGGCCGTCTATTCGACCAAAGAGGACATCGACCCAACCGGCGCTTGCATCGGTCAGGGTGGAAGCCGCATCCAGAAGATAGTCGCGCAACTTGGCAACAGCCACGAGAAAGAGAAGATCGACATCATCCCATATAGCGAAGATCCATCTCTCTACATCGCCGAATCCCTCCGCCCAGCCCAGGTCGTTGGCGTAGCCATCAAACCTGAGACCGAGGAAGAAGGCAAATCCGCCATCGCCGTCGTCAAAGACGATCAGTACTATGTCGCTCTTGGCAAGAAGAACGCCAACATCCGTTTAGCCAAGAGACTTACCGGCTACTCCATCGAGATCTACGAGGAGCAGAAAGCCCTCGATGATGGCATCGAATTCGAATCCATCGAAGATATCAGAGCCAGAGTCGAAGAAGACAAGCGCGCCAAAGAGCGTGTCAACTACGCTGAGCGTTCGCTCCGCCTCGCCGAGGAGCGTGAAGCCCTCCGTCAGGCCGAAGAGCAAGAGAAAGCCGCCCTTGCCGCCGAAGAAGAGGCTCCGGAGACCCCAATCGTTGAGGAGGCCCCAATCGTTGTCGCCAAGAAGCCTGTCACCAAAGTCAAACCTGGCAAAATCCTTGATGAGGTTGAGCCAATCGCTGAACCTGAGCCAGTCAAGGAACCAGAGCCAGAGGTGAAAGTCGAAGTCAAGACCACAACCTCCCTTGATGAGCTTGAGAAATCCCTCAACACCAAGACCGAGAAGAAGGTCGAGACCGGCAAGAAGCACTCCGTCAAGAAAGAGGAGAAGCGTCCTCGCAAGATCAGTGAGAAAGAGATCGCCCACGAGAAACCTCTTGAGCCTCTCATGAACACCATGCCGATCTACACAGAGGAGGAACTCGCTGAGGTTGAGGCCGAAGAAGAGAATGAGGCCGACTACTACAACGAGGAAGACGAGAATCTCGAGTACGAGTACAACGACGAGTACGACGACGATCTCAGATAATGAAAATAGTCAACGACAGAACGGACATCGTCTCACGCAAGCGTTTCCCGCGTGAGACGCTCCTCCGTCTCGTGATAAAGGATGACAAACTCATCCTTGATGAAGAGAAAACCCTCAAAGGACGAGGGGTTTATCTCAAAAAGGGTAGTGGAAAGGACGCCGTCAAAAAAGGCTCCTTAAACCGTTACCTCCATCGTCCAATCAGCAAAGAAGAAGAGGAACTCTTGGAGAAGCTATGAGCCAGAATGACGCGTTAGGATTCCTAGGTCTCTTATATCCGACTCACCAGGTCATCATCGGTGAGGAGCTTCATAGGAGAATGAGCGAAGTCACCCTCGTGGTAACCGCTACCGACATCGATAGCGGAGAATCTCTTCGCACCCTTGGGAGAATCAAACGCGCCCACAAACCTCTCTCACAGACCTTCACGTCGAAGGAACTCGGCAAAGCCTTAGGCCATGCTGAGATCAAATTCCTCGGCATCATCGGCAAAAAAGCCGCCATGAGCTATCTTCTTAAGCTCAAGAAAGGAGAAAAAGATGAAAAAACCGCAGTTCAATAACAAGAAGGGTGGCCAAAACAAAAACCATAGCGGTTTCCGTCAGGCCAACTTCGAATCCCGTCCGAAGAAGAAAGAGGATTTCGCCAAGGTCAACGGCGGTGTCTTCGTCTACTCCAAACCGCTTACGGTCGCTGAGCTCTCCAAAGCCATCAACGTTCCTATCCCATCCATCATCAAATACATGTTCATGAATGGCAAAGCCGTCACCATCAATCAGTTGCTCGATGATGAGATGATCGGCACCATCTGCTTAGAGTACGGCTATGACTTCAAGAAAGAGGAAATCGTCGATGCCGAGCATTTCGAAGACCTCAAGATCGAAGATGATCCTTCTTCCTTAGTTGAGCGTGCCCCAGTCGTTTCCGTCATGGGCCACGTCGACCACGGCAAGACCTCGATCATCGACGCCATCAGACATAGTGACCTCTGTTCCAAAGAGGCCGGCGGCATCTCCCAAGCCATCGGCGCTTACCAGAAAGACCACAAAGGAAAGAAAATCACCATCATCGACACCCCAGGGCACGAAGCCTTCACGGCCATGAGAGCCCGTGGTGCGGATGCGACTGACATCACCGTCCTCGTCGTCGCTGCCGATGACGGCGTCATGCCTCAGACCATCGAGGCCATCAACCACGCCAAAGCCGCCAACTGCGAGATCATCGTCGCCATCAACAAGATGGATAAGCCAGGAGCCGACCCAGACAGAGTCAAGAATGAGCTCATGGCCCATGACGTCATCGCCGAGGATTACGGTGGCGATGTCATGACCGTCGAAGTCTCCGCCAAAACCGGCAAAGGAATCGACGACCTCCTCGATGCCATCCTCCTCAAAGCCGAGATGATGGAGCTTAAAGCCAATCCAAACAGATTCGCCATCGGTACCGTCCTCGAAGCCAAACTCGATAAGGGTGAGGGCCCAAAAGCCACGCTCCTTGTCCAAAACGGCACCATCGCCGCCAGCGACTACGTCGTCGTCGGCGAGATATACGGCAAGATCAGAAGGATGACAAATGAATATAACGCCGTCCTCAAATCCGCCGGCCCATCCACCCCAGTGGCCGTCACCGGTTTATCCGCCGTCCCAATGGCAGGCGACCGTTTCATGGCTTTCCCAACTGAGAAAGAAGCCAAAGAAATCGCCGAAAGACGCGCCCTTGAGAAACAAAAGCAGGAGAGAAGCGCCAGTGCGGCCATGTCTCTTAGCGATCTCAACAACCTCGTCAACGCCGGAAAGATCCAAGAAGTCAATATCATCATCAAAGCCGATACGGAAGGCTCCGCTGAGGCCATGAAAGCCAACATCGAGAAGCAAAGCAACGACCAGGTCAAGATCAAGGTCTTGGCTGCGAGTGCTGGCGCTATCAACGATAGCGACCTTCTCCTTGCCCAAGCCTCTAAGGCCATCATCTACGGCTTCAACATCCGCCCAGATGCCCGCATCACCGCCAAAGCCAATGAGGCCGGCGTCGAAATCAGAACCCACCAGATCATCTACGAAGTACTCGAAGAGATCGAGGCCCTCGTCAAAGGTATGTATAAGGCCGAACAGGTCGAGCAGGTCACCGGTCAGGCTGAGATCAGACACATCTACAAGATCTCAAAGATCGGCACCATCGGCGGTTCTTATGTCACTAGCGGCACCATCAAAGCCGGAAGCAAGATCCGTCTTCTTAGAGCAGGCGTTGTCGTCTATACTGGCGAACTCGCTGGCTTGAAGAGATTCAAAGACGATGCCAAAGAGGTCCGTGAAGGATACGAATGCGGCATCTCGATCAAGAATTACAACGACATCAAAGAAGGCGACATCGTCGAAGGCTACGAGATGGTCGATAAGGAGTAGTTATGGCAGATAGGAATGGCAGAATCAAAGCCGTCATCGCTAGGAACATCTCCGACATATTGATGTTCGAGCTCAAGAACTCGCATATCGGCATGCCATCGGTCAACGAGGTCATCGTCGCTAACGATTATTCGTTCGCGAAAGTCTATGTTTCCTTCCTTGGAGCGAAATATCCTCTGCAAAACCTTGCCGAATTAAACCGCTGCAAAGGTTATGTAAGGAGTTCCTTAGCCAAGAAGATAGACCTCCGCAAAGTCCCTGAGCTCACCTTCCTCCTCGATGACACTTTCTATAAGGACGAGAGAATCAACGCCGCCCTTAAAAGAGAAGAGGAACAGATCGAAAAGGCTCACAAAGAGAGCAAATAAGACACCAACAAAAAATACACGCCATAAGGCGTGTTTTTTCTTCCACCAATAAACTACAGTTTATATTGATTAATTATTCGTATACAATAGGAGTTGCAAGTCAACATCTTAATGAAATAAGAGGGCAATCATTTTGGTTGCCTTCTTAAGAAAGGAATGTTTTTCATGAAGAAGTTTTTCAAGGTCCTGACAATTCTTGCCTTCCCTTTGATGACCGTCAGCTGTGTCAATGAAGGCGGAGCCAGCAGTGCTGCTCCAGAAACATCAGAGGCCCCATCATCCCCATCAACCTCATCCTTAGCCTCAACCGCAGGCTCATCCGTCTCAAGCGTCGCCGCTTCGAGCTCAACCGCCAAGGCCTCCTCATCCGTTCACGTTCACAACTACGGAACCGAGTGGTCTGCCGATGCCTCCCAGCATTATCACGTCTGTGCCGAATGTGGTGACAAGAAGGATGCCGCTAACCACACTTTCGGCAATTGGGTCGAAGAGAACTTAGGCACCAAGCTTAACGACGAGCGTTTCGCTAATTCCAACGTCAAGTACAGAACCTGCTCAACCTGCGGTTACGAACAGATGGACAGCACCCACGCCGTTCTTCCAGAGATCAGATTCGCCTTTGATGCCACCGACCCAAACGCCAACTTCGCGACTGCCGCCAGAAGCACCGATATCACAAGACCTTCCGTCTCCGGCAACATCACGATCACCAACGCTGGCGAATACAACACCACCAAGAACCTTGCTGCCACTATGAAGGTCAGAGGCAACCAGACCGCTGGCTTCGATAAGAAAGGCTTCCAGATTAAGTTCGACAAGAAACAGTCGATGCTTGGCCTCAATGGCAACAAAAAATTCAAGAAGTGGGTCCTCTTAGCAGATGCTAAGGACACCACCATTTCCAGAACTGCCTTAGGTTTAGAGCTCTCCAAGGGCGTCATCGCTGATGATTCCAAGGTTTGGAGCACCGACTACACTCCAGTCTCCGTCTATCTCAACAACACTTACTGGGGCATGTATATGCTCGCTGAACAAAAAGAGGTCAAAGATGGCCGTATCAACCTCCCAGAACCAGAAGAGGATGTCATCGATCCAGAGACCGGTGAGAAAACCACCGTCCCGATCACATCGACCGCTATCGGCTACAACTTCGAACTCGACTACTATGCCCGTAACGAAGCCCAGAAAGGCGCCGAGGGTGACCCAACCTTCGAAATCGATTACGGCAATTACTTCACCAGAAACAGCTACAACATCGAGAGCTGCTTAGCCAACTCTGGCTTAGGTATTGTCACGACTTACACCATGAACTCTGACATCACCGACAGCACAGCTGGCACCAACCAGCAGACTAACGCCTCCAACAGCGCCCAGGTCACTTGGATGAAGAACAGACTTCAGGCTCTCTTCAAAGTCTTAGCCGAAGGTTCCAAGAACAACTCCGCCAAAGACATCAATGACAACAACCAGATGATCGCTGCCCCAGCTGGCACCACCGTCAAGCAAGCCATCGAAAAGCATTTTGACTGCAACGCTTGGGCCGAAGGCTTCATCATCAACGCGGTCTGCTTACCACCAGATGTCGGTTATTCTTCCTTCTACATGTCCTTCGACAACTCCGCCACCGGCGATAAGAAGTTAAGATTCGACAACCCATGGGATTTCGACAGCAACTTCGGTAACAGAAGAGGCTTCATCGAGAAAGCTGGGCAGACCAGCAATGGCAAAGATCCATACTTCATGGATAGAACCGCCAATATGTGGTTCCAACTCCTTGGCAAGATGAGCTGGTTCATGAACGACTACGTCATTCCAAAGTGGAACACCGTCAGAACCAACCAGACATTCGAGAAGATGATGTCCTTAGCCAGAACCTTCTATAAGTACTACGATGCTGAGTACGCCAAGAACTTCACCAAGTGGACAACCACCCAGGCTTCTGACAACAACGTCGGCAGCTACTTCAACGGTGATGGCGTCAACTCCGGCGAGCTTAGAAGACCATTCGTCAACGTCAGCGATCGCGCAAGCGCTCAGGCCGAGACCCTTAAATGGCTTGCCGAGCGTGTTAACTACCTTGAGAGCAGATGGGTTCCAAATAGCACCAGAACTCCTCTTCCGACCAAGTAATTAATCACATTACAAAAAGAGCAGCGGGCAATTAGCTCGCTGCTTTTTCTTATCTATGCATTATTTTTCAGGTCGCCTTCTTTTTTGCTACAATATAGACAATAGGAGTTACATATTATGGATCAACTCATCGCTTTTATCGAAGAAGCTTTAGGCCTAGGCGATATTAATGATGGCATCGCCATCGCATTATTCATCGTCATTGTCCTTATCGGCTTAGTGAGCATCTTCGCTCTTGGGGTGGAAATCACTCTTGCCATCAAGTACGTGAGATTCAACCGCGTGCAGAATAGTAGGGGACAAAACGGCGAAGAAATCGCTAGAACCCTCCTCGATAAAGAAGGCCTAAACCACATCAGGGTCAGCGTCACCGGTTCTTTCCTTTTTGGAAACAGCTATTCGCATTATTTCAAGAAAGTCCGTCTAAGGAGATGGACCGTTAAGAAGAGGAGCATCTCTTCTCTTGCGATGGCCGCTCAAAAATCGTCACTTGCCGTCCTCGATAAAGAAGGCGATAAAGACATGAAGACAAGAATCGTCCTCACACCTCTTATCTATTTCGGGCCTCTTGCCTTTGTCCCGCTTGTGGCCATAGGCGTCGCCCTTGATATCATCTTCTTCCATACGATTGGCCTATGGTCGATTCTTCTAAGCTTATTAGGCTTACTCTTCTACGTCATCTCCTTCATCATGTCGATAGTCGTTCTTAAGACCGAGAAAAAGGCTCAAGAGAAGGCCATTGAGGTCATGCGTAGAGATAATCTTGCTACCGAAGAAGAAATCGGAATGTGCAAAGAACTCTTCCGTCTCTATAACATCGAATACATCAACGACATGGTCATCGCTCTTCTTGAGCTCATCTACCGTGTTCTTCTCTTGATTGCGAGCGCTTCAAGTTCGGCTTCTTCCTCGAGGGATTAAGCGGAATTTGCAGGGATTTTTAAAAAAAGGGTGGCAAATTGCCATCCTTTTCTTTTTTTATTTCTTGATCGTAATCATGTAAGCAGGGGATTTCCTGCCTTCGACGTTTACTTCTTTGAAACTCATGAGGTTCGCTAAGGCTTTATTGCCATAGAGATAGAAATGGACAGGGTTGACCCTCTCACAGATCTTCTCCATTAGGAACGGAATCCCTTCTTTAAGGTATTCTTTCTCACCAGAGACATTGAAGAGGAGGACTTTGTGGGCGCTTAGATGCATATAAGAGACTTCGCCAACCCTCTTGTGATTCCATAACACGAGGTAATCGACTTCGCCTTCCTTCTTCTTTTTGAAAGACATCTTCGTTCCTCTCATATCCTCAGGGGAGATGATTGGGCGGAGAGACAAAGAAGGTTTTTTCTCATGAACGTATTCGATGTTCGGGAAATAGAGGTTGAAGGCTTCATGGTTGCTCATGAGATTACGGAGGTTCATGACGCTTTCAGGATGGTCTTTGTAGAGCTTCTTGACGAAGTTCTTAGTAACCTCTCTTTCGGTATGTTTATTAGCAGGACATTTAGTGTCAACGATAGGAATGTTTTCTTCTTCCGCCATATGGACGAGATACCATTCATGACAGTAGATAAGAGGCCTGATGAAAGTAATGCCCGCTCTTTCTAAAGTCATCTTCGGATCAAAGGTTGCAACTCTTCCTCCATGAACCATATTCATGAATAAAGTTTCGATGGAGTCTTCGTTATGGTGAGCGAACGCGACTTTGTTGCAGTGGAGTTTCTTCGCTTCGGCGTTGATCGCCGCTTTCTTCATGCGTGAGCAGATCGAGCAAGGGAGATGTCCATCTGGTTTCTTATGAGCCTTGAGAATATCAAAGACAAAACGACTGTCAACCACAGAGAGTTTTGTGCCGCATTCTTTAGCGAACTTTTCAAGCTTCTTGATCTCGCTTCTATCGAAGTCAAAACCGAGGTCAAGGAAGATAGGGTGGACAGTGAATTTCTTCTTTGAGTAAAGTGTGTATATGGAAAGGGCCTTGAGGAGGCAAAGGGAATCTTTTCCCCCGGATACCCCAACGGCGATTCTGTCTCCTTCGTCGATGAGGGCGAAGTCGAGGTCAGCCTTTCTTAATGATGACAAAACGTTACGGATGTAAGCCATGGGGATATTATCGAACTTAGAGGGGTCGAGTAAAAGAAAAAAGAGGAAGAACCTCTTTAGAGAAGTCTTGCCTCTTTGGCTTCGCTTAGATATGAAGAGCCGAATTTGGAGAAGGTCTGCCTTTGGAGCCCTAGGTCATTGAGGGCCTTTGCGACGAAGAGGGGCATTGCTCCAATGAACTTGATCTCAAGGATGCCATATCCTTCTTTTAGGAGGGATTTGCCGCCGATTTTGTTGATTTCGAAGTCTTCTCTCCTGTAACGAATGTCTCTATCTACGGTTAATCTGAGATAGCCTTCGCCAGGCTTATTCATGTAGGCGACCCTGTCGTACTGCATGATTGTGTTAGGGACGATCGAACCTCTATATCTTTCCTTGAAAATCGCGAGCTCATCGATGAATTCGTCATGTTTTGGGTCTCCGTTCTTCGGAGGGAAAACACCATCATTAACAAAGGCATCAACCTCTTCTTTGCTGAGGTAGATGCGTCTTTTGTATACATCCTTGAATACCTTGTCTTTGAACTCTAAGAAGAAGATAGGCTTATCTCCTCCATAGGACCTTAGACGGAGCTTCTCTTTGAACTTCGGTTTGGCGATGTTTCTGTTATGGATATCGCCATAGATATTGTCAAAATAGATGGAATTGACCTGGTATGATCCCTTTTCTTTTGCGAACTTGTCATATTCGACATGCTCGGAAATGGCCTCAATCAAAAGAGGCACTTTCTCAAGAGGGATGATGTATTTATTCTCGATTCGGCAGAAGGAGTTGCCGGAATTGATGGCCATTCTTAGTCTTTCTCAGCGATGATGACGCTGACATTGAGGTTAGCGTTATGCATCCTTACCTCATCGATAAGGGCTTTGACTGAAGCGCCTTTCTTTAGTGTGACGTTATATCTTACTTCGTAAAGCTGGCCGTATTCGATGGTGCGGACGCTCTGCAAGTTATGGGTGGAGCAGTGCTTTGAAATAGCCTCTTCAAAGACCTCAGTGTTAGCAAGATCTTCGCCAACCTGGTATTTGAGAGTGTACACGCCGTCTTTGTTTTCGCCGAATTTCATCTTATGGGCGATGAGCATGATAGCAATGACGACGATAGCGATGATGATTGGGTACATGACATAGCCAATTCCAAGGACGATGCCAAGGGTGGAGGCCACGATGAGATAGACCATGTCGATCATCGAGAGCTTGTCGCTTCTGAAACGGGTTAAGGCGATGCCTGCGCTCACGACAAGGGCGACTCTGACATAGCCTTCGGACTCGATTTCGATGTTACGCATGTTGATGAGGCCGATAAGGGAAGTCATCACCAAAGGTAAGACGATCATGGCGATCGGCATGAATTTGGTGTAAACCTCGCCTTTCTTGACGGCTTTGTAGGTGAAAGCCATGGCGATGCCAATGAGCAAAGCGACGCCAAAGGGGATGAAAAAAGCAAAAACCGTGTTACCGGAAAATAGTTGGAAAACGCTGGCAAAAGGGTTCATTTTGAAAACTCCGTTCACAAATTTAACGAAAGAAAGGGGTTTTCTATTGGGATTATCTTATTTCTTACCTACGTAAGCGGTCAAATAAGCCTCAAGAAGAGGGTTATGGTATTTAGCGGCGGCGTCTTTCTTCCAAGTTCCGTTTTCGATATCCTCTGCAGGTATTTTCATTCCTTTTAAGACGGTTGTCTCAACCTTCGTGTTACCTAAGAAACCGAGGACAATCTCTCTTTCTTCGGTGAAGAAAGAATCGGCCACATAGTATTCGCCTGTTTCGGGGTTTTTCTCGATTTTGTCATTAAGATAAACGACAGCGTCCGCGATTCTTTCGCCTATCGTTGCGGCGTTGTATCCGGCATAGGTGTAGAAGGAAGGGACATAGCCTTGGCCATATCCGAAATCCTCGCTTCCGCTAGAGGAAAGACCGGAGGCCTCTTTGAAAAAGTTCCATTGCTCTTCATCGTATTCGCCGTTCTTGAGTCTGATGCCATCGACATCGCAATCGATGACGTATGAGACGTTGTTGTCTTTCGCGTTGAAAGAGGAAAGGACGGCATCCTCGACATATGAGCAATCTGGGCAGGAGCTTCTAAGATAGCCAACTGTGAACTGCTCGCCTTTATTGAAAAGGGCGAAATATTGGATCGCGTTCACATAAAGCATCTTCGAGAAGTGGACTTTCTCATTAAGCCAGGAAGCGAATCTCTCTTCCTTCATGAACTCATCTTTATCGCCGTTTGTGGTCTTCTGATGTTTGACTTCTCCATCCTCGAAAATCGCGATGGTCTCTTCGTTCTTAGCGATGTTGAGACCGAATGTCTCGTGTCCTCCGTCGAACTCGGTAGGGGCGATCGCGTAGATTAACGCGTTCTTCCTTTTGACGAAGGAAAGGATGGTCTTTTCAAACTCCTCCCAGCAGGTGCAGGTGTTGTTTTTGTCATAGACGAGAAGGATGAATTCCTTCTTCTCAGAGACCAATGAAGTAAGCTCTGAATGAGTGACCGTAACGAGATGGTTTTCGATGGTCTCCTCAAGAGAGGAATCGTATAGTTTCCCGAAGGTGATATTGATAAGTTCGGCTTCCTCTTTTTGGCATCCGGAAAGGAGGCTCAAGGAAGTCAAAACGGCACAGAATAAAAAACGTTTTTTCATGCCTATTATTTTAGTGAAAACGCCAGAGTAAAAAAAGACCCTTAAGAATTGCATAAAATAGGTTGCGCGCACGCGCGAACCCCAGAAAACACCCCCTAAAATGACCCCAAAAATCGGTGTGAAAAACCGACACAGTTTTTTTGAACGAAAATCACCCCGAAAAATTTCGAAAAAAATCAAAAAAATTTCACCTTAAAAAATGCTAGGGAAACTTCGATAAGTCCCACAAAATGCCCACTTTTGATTTTTTCAAAAACCATCACGAAAAAATTATCGAAAAAAGTGTGAAAAATTTTGTTGTTTTTTGTGTCCTTTTAATGCATTATTTTTCGCGTCAAGTTTCCTACCTCTTTTCAAGAGGGGAATTACTGGCATTCGTTATCCTGTTTCTAAGAGGGTATGGAGGCACGAAAATGAACGCTGAGAACACAATCATTTCCTTGAAGAATGTCTGCAAGGTCTTCGACAAGTCTTTCACCGCTGTGGATGACTTCAATCTCGATATCAAAAGAGGTGAGTTCGTCACCTTCCTTGGTCCTTCTGGATGCGGCAAGACAACCACCCTCAGAATGATCGCCGGATTCGACATGCCGACAAGCGGTCAGATCCTCCTCAATGGTCAGGACATTTCCCTCATCCCGCCATACAAGAGACCAATCAACACCGTCTTCCAGCGTTACGCCCTCTTCACCCATCTCAATATCTACAAGAACATCGCTTTCGGCCTTCAGTACAAGAGGGTCGATGATTTAACCAAGCCTCTCAAGGACAAAGAAGGAAATCCAATCCTCGATGAGAACGGCAATCAGCTCTACGCCAAAAGGAAGCTCACCAAAGACGAGATCAGGGCCAAAGTCAAATACGCCCTTAACCTCGTTGACTTAGAGGGCTTTGAGAAGAGAGCGGTCTCAACCCTCTCTGGTGGCCAACAGCAAAGAATCGCCATCGCCCGCGCCATCGTCAATGAGCCAGAGATCCTTCTCCTCGATGAGCCTTTAGGCGCTCTCGACCTCAAGATGAGGAAGGAGATGCAGCTTGAGCTCAAGGCCATGCACAAAAAGCTTGGCATCACTTTCATCTACGTCACCCACGACCAGGAAGAGGCCCTCACCATGTCTGACACCATCGTCGTCATGTCCGATGGCGAAATCCAGCAGGTCGGCACCCCAAAAGAGATCTACGACGAGCCAAAGAACGCTTTCGTCGCTGACTTCATCGGTGAATCCTCGATCTTCACCGGAACGGTGCAGAAGGGGAACAAGATCAAATTCTTAGGCGCCTCCTTCGATAGCGACCCAGCCGACGAAGGCAAATTCGCCCTCAACGAAAAGGTCGACGTCGTCATCCGTCCGGAGGACGTCATCATCAGCCCAAAAGACGAAGGCACCGTCAATGCCAAGATCGTTTCCAAGATCTTCAAAGGCATGCATTACGAATACATCACGATGGTTGGAAAGAACGAGATGATCGCTCAGTCCACCAAGAACTACGAAGAAGAAAGCGTCGTCGGACTTTCCGTCGATCCGGAGAACATCCAGATCATGAAGAAGCCATTCACTTCTAACTACTACGACGGCCATCTTACCAAACACTGCCATGTCAGCTTTGCTGGCATCCATGCTTCATTCGATGTCCTTAAGCTCTTCCCGGGCTATCACCTTAGCGAAGAGGGCACCCTCATCAACGATAAGGGTGAGGAAAGGGATGTCGAAGGACTTCAGGTCTCCGTCGAAGTCGGTTTCGATGACATCGAACTCTCCGACGATCCAAATGCCTCTGACCTCCATGGCGAGATCATTAACATGATCTACCTTGGCGACCATTACGAAGTAACTGTCTGGAATCAGGATGTCGATGAGGAGTTCATCATCAACACCCCAGACCTCTGGAATATCGGCGACAACGTCTCCCTCGTCATCAAAGAGGGTGGCGTCGAAGTCAAACTCAAGGGTGGTAGGTAAACGAAATGGAAGCAACCAGAGCTTTACCGAAGAACAAAGGAGTGATGCGCGAGAACCGCAAATGGCTTTGCATGCCATACGGCGTTTTCCTCGTCCTCTTCATCATTCTTCCGATCCTTCTCATCTTCTGCTACGCCTTCAGCGATGCAGACGGTCATTTCACCTTGAATAACTTCATTGACGTTTTCTCGCCAGATAGCAGTGGAACGACCTTCAAAGTCATCGGACAATCCTTAGGCGTTGCGGCCCTTACGACCGTCATCTGCATCCTCATTGCCTATCCGATCGCCTATATCCTTGCGAATTCGAAGTTCAACAAGAACGCTGTTCTTGTCTATCTCTTCCTTCTCCCGATGTGGATCAACTTCGTCATCAGGACCGTTGCCACAAAGCAGCTTCTCATCTTCTTCGGCCTCGATCCTGCCATGCATCCATGGATCTGCTCCATCATCGGCATGGTCTATAACTACCTCCCATTTGCCATCCTCCCTCTCTATAACACGATGCTCAAACTCGATAAGAGCCAGATTGAGGCGGCTGCCGACCTTGGCGCCTCCCCAGTCCAGGTCTTCTTCAAGACCATCGTCCCGATGACGGTTCCAGGAATCGTCTCCGCGGCCACGATGACCTTCATGCCGACGATGTCTTCCTACGTCATCACCGATGCCTTGTCCGGCCGTACGATCAAGCTCATCGGCGGTCAGATTGAGCACCAATTCTTACATTCCCAGCTTAATGTTGGCAGCGTCTACGCCATCATCATGCTCGCCCTCATCGGACTTTCCGTCGTCTTCGAGAATTTCTTCAGTGAGAAGAAGAAAGGAGCCAGGTAACAATGGAAAAAGAACTTGTTATGAACACTCCTAACACGGCGATGGAAGAGACCAACCGTTCTCTTCAAAGAAGAGAAAAAGGGGAGAAAGCCAAGAAAGCGGTGGCCCTCACCTTCGTCTGGATCATGCTTCTTGTCATGTATCTCCCGATCATGTACCTCATCCTCTATAGCTTCACCGATTCCAAAGTCATCGGTCAGTGGAACGGCCTCAACTTTGATTGCTACGCTACCCTCTTCAATGGAAGCAACGTCTACGCCAAGCAGATTTGGGAAGCGACTTGGAACACCGTTTGGGTGGCCGTCGTCGCCTCAACTCTCTCCACCGTTCTAGGAACTGCCGGTGCCATCGGCATGCATTTCTTAGGAAAGAAGCTCAAAGCGGTCTTCAATTTCGCGAACGAAATCCCGATCGTCAACGCCGAAATCGTCATGGCTTTATCGCTATGCATCCTCTTCGCCTGGCTTAATCTCCCAACCTCCGCCTTCTCCCTCATCATCGGTCATATGGTCCTCACGATCCCGTTCGTGGTCATCAACGTCCAGCCTAAATTAGAGCAGATGGACCCATCCCTCTATGAGGCCGCGATGGATCTTGGCGCTAACAGGGCAGGCGCTCTCTTCAAAGTAATGATCCCAGATCTCCTTCCAGGCATCTTCTCGGGCTTCATGATCTCGATGACGCTATCGCTTGATGACTTTGTCATCACCGAATTCACCAAACCGTCGGAAGGCATGGATTTCCAGACCATCTCGACCTACGTGCAAGGAACTCTCGCGAAAGGGGCTATCCCAATCCAGATCAGATCCTTCACGACCCTTATCTTCGTACTCATCGTCGCAGTCATGATCGGCTACACGATAGTAAATAATCGCAAAGCGAAAAAAATCTAATTTTTATAGGAGGAATTAGAAATGAAAAAAAGCGCACTCATCTTAGCTATGTCCGCACTCATGAGTTTAGGCGGACTCACTAGTTGTGGCGGTGCTAATGACGGCACCATCACCCTCAACGTCTACAACTGGGAAGACTACATCTACGAAGGCGTCGACGAGAAGGGCAACCCACTTGAGGATTCAACCATCCTCGCTTTCGAGAAAGCCTACGCCGAAAGCCACGAAGGCCAGAAGATCAAAGTCAACTACATCACCTTCGACACCAACGAGACCATGTACACCAAGATCAGCAAGAGACTCGTCAAAGCCGACCTTTGCTGCCCATCAGACTACATGATTCAAAAAATGGCGAACGAAGGTCTTTTAGAAAAGTTCTCCTATAACGAATCAACAGGTGAATACGGTGAATCCCTCCAAAACTTTGAAGATTATGGTTCTCCATTCATCAAAGAAAGATTCTCCAGTGTCAAATTAAATGACAATAATTCCTTCCTTACCTATGCCGTTCCTTATTTCTGGGGTACCATGGGTTTCACCTATGATCCAGATTACTTCAACGAAGAAGAAATCGGTACATGGGAAGCTCTTTGGAGCAAAGAAAGCAAATTCCAAAAGCAATTATCATTAAAAGACTCCATGAGAGATAGTTATGTCACCGCGATCTTCCACGTCTATAAAGATGAAATCGCTGCCTTAGATGAATCTGCTGAAGATTACAATCAAAAATTAACCGCTATTTTCAATAGATGTGATGATGAAACTATTAAGAAAGTTGAAGCAGCCTTAAAAGAAGCGGCTGGTTCCACAGTTAACGCTTTCGAAGTTGATGAAGGTAAAAACGAAATCGTTAAAGGTACATATCACGCTAACCTCGCCTGGAGTGGTGATGCCATCTATGCGATGGATTCCGCTGAAGAAGGTGGCAAGAGATTGAACTATGCTCTTCCAAGTGAAGGCAGTAACGTTTGGTTCGATGGTTGGTGTATGCCAAAAGGCGCTCAAAAAGAATTAGCAGAAGAATTTGTTAACTTCATTTGTGCTCCAGAAAACGCAGTTTTAAATATGGAAGGCTCTTGTGATACAAGTCCGATTTTTTTTCTGAGTTCATATAAATTATAATCTTTAATATTCACATCATCAATTAATATTTCTCCTTTTCCTTCTTCGACATCATAAAATCTATTCAATAATTGAATAATAGTACTTTTACCACTTCCTGAATATCCGACTAAAGCT
>CADCLU010000004.1 GCA_902802355.1 uncultured Erysipelotrichaceae bacterium | reverse complement strand
GGTTATGCCACCCCACATGAGGGCAAGCCTTAAGACATAGTTGAGGCGGTCGTGGGTCTTGTTTAGTCCTTCCGCTAAGAAGAAAACAAAGAGAGGGAAAGCAAGCCTTCCGATGCATCTGAAAACGAAGCCGACGGTATAGGTGCTTGAGCCAATCGCAAACCTCGTCGGATCGGTCATCATCGCGCCGATATGATCGAGCGTCATGAAGACAATCGCGAGCAATTTAATGGGGAATTGTTGGAGAAATTGAAATTTTTCCTTCATAAGTAGTAACTCGATAAAACGGCTAGGAAGTTGACGAGGAAGTGGGCGATGAATGAGGCGCCTAAACCCCATTTCTCATAGGCATAGGCTAAGGCCAAACCGGCAAAGGCATAGCTAGGGAAGGAGAGCCATTCATTAGGATTTCCATAATCGTGCATATGGATGAATCCGAAGATGAAGACCGACACAACGTAACCAAAGATTCGGTTAACCCTTCTCGTGAAGTTGAATACGCCAACGCGGTATGTGAGTTCCTCGCACATAGGACCGATGATAGATAAGAAGAGAATCGCTAGTGGAAGATTGACCTCGACGATTTTGTTTACGCTGCCCTGGTTTTCGTTAGTGGTCGCCCCAAGAGCGCTTGAGATGTTCCCCCAAACGATGTCGAACGCGAAAATTGCGAAGCAAACCAAGATTCCCCAAAGGCAATCTGTCTTGGTAAAAGATTTCAGGAGCTTCGGCAGGGAAAGAGAGGCAATCGCCACAAGGACAATGAAGAGGATTCCGTAAATCAAATAATTCGAAAACATCAATTGCTCTGGCGTGGCGGGTTCGACATTCGGATTGGTTGGAGTCAGATAGGAAATGATTCCGCGGACGATCGAATAGACGGCCCACATGGATAAAAGGAGCTCAATAATTGGATGCGCAAAGGTAACTTCGTTAAGAGGGTTCGCCCTTGGGTGATCGCTTTCCTCTTTGCATTTTGGGCAAGTCGGTTTCAAGGAATCGAAGCGGTGGCCGCACTTTTTGCAGGTCGTCTTCTCAAATGGATTGTGGAAATAAGTATCGATTTTAGTTTCGCTCATGGGTCTATTTTAATTGAAAATTAACCCATGTCTATTCCATAATAGAAATACCAAGCATCCGAGTCGGAGGATTTTTATGCGTTTCTTTGAAGAAAGTTTTGACATTTCACAAGTCACAAATGTGATGAACATGGTGCTTTTAGGCATCTTCATCGCCATCATAGCGATACTCGTTATTTCATTTTTGCGCGGGCTTGGGCGCGGTTGGGTATACGGAACTTATCGCTTGGTCTTCTTCGGAATCCTCATCGTAGGCGCTATCCTCTCGCTTAAATCAATTGGCAATTCCGTCGCTGACCTGAACCTCAAAGATCTCGGTGTTCCGGGGTGGTTTGGCATGGGCAACGACTTCGTACAGGAAATGGAGGTTAACGGCGAAACGGTTGTTTTGTCCGCTCCAATAACCTCTATAAGAGAAACTGGCACCAGCATTCTCACCCAGGCCATGCAGGCTTATGGCGTGAACGCTGATCCAGAAACCGTCCTCGGTTTGGCCTTGGCCTTCATCCTCTCCTTTGTCTGCGTCATCCTTCTTGTCGTCGAAGCGCTCCTCATCTGGATCATCGGCGGCCTTCTTTGCACGCTTCTTTGGCATCTCCTTTTCAAACATCTCCTTTGGAGAAAGAACGAGGAAGGCGACAGAGTCAAGAAACTCAAGATCGTTTCCGCTATCGAGGAAGTCCTTATCAACGCGGCTATTCTCGCGATGTTCATCTCTCCTCTCACTTCCCTCGTCAACACCGTCTCGAAGACTTATAGCAAGCTTCCGAAACCTGAAAACCACGCAACGCTTGTTGCCAATGACCAGTTCTACAGCGTTCTCACAAGTGTGGTGGACACCTATGAGAATTCACTTCTTTCAAAGACATTCTTCGGCTGGTACACCGATCCGAATACCGGTCTTACCTTCGATGCCGCTTTGATCGACTACATCACGACCATCGACGTCGATGCCGATGGCAAGACCAAACTCAGCCTCATGAGAGAGCTTAAGAACGTCGTCGAACTCGCCGGCACCGCCATCAACGAAGGCATCTTCACCGAAGAGAATATGAAGAACTTCAACATCATGCCTATCCTCGCCGGCGATCTCATTCCAACCGCCATCCGCGTCGTTGGCAATTCTCCTCTCATCAAATCCCTCCTCCCATTCGGTCTCCAGTTCGCCCTCAATCTTCCTGAGATCGCGGATTATGTCTTGACCGAAGAAGGAATCGATTTCGAGAACTATGAGCCAGCTGCCTCCTTCGAACAGCTTGCTTCCCTTTGGGAAAGCGTTGCCGAGTCCGGAATTATCAGTGAGGTCATCAACGAAGACGGCTCATTCGTTGAGATGGAAGAACTCGGTGACGTCTTCCAGTCCAAATACAGAACCGTCTTTGACGAATTCTTCAAATTCATCTCCCCAAGCGAGAAGAGGGTCCTTGATGACATCATCGTCTCCGCTCTCTATGTCCAGGCCGTCAAAGAATATGAACACCCATCATGGGATCCAAACGAAATCACCATCGGTGTCAGTGACATCCTTCCAGAACTCACCGAAGAGGATATTAGAAGGGGCGAAAGCGGATACCCAGTCGCCATCCCTGAATCCATCAGATCAATTGATTTCGGCCACGAATTGCAGGTGATTTTTGACACATTCTACGAAATCGTCACCGTTGATCCTGAATTCATCAGGTACATCTTCCAGCTTGCTGGACAATCAGCGACACCTGCCTCTTCAGAAGCGACAAGCCAGCCTGACGCCTCTCAGGTCGCAAGCGAGATCATGACTAAGATGATTACCTCCCTCCTTGAGCACAAAGACCAGGTCGAACACTGGATCGATGGCAAGGAAGCGGAAGGAACCTCCGCTGAGGATACCTGCCTCTTCGATTCCAACCTCCTCATCAACGCCGTTCCAAAGATTCTCGCCCTCATGGAAGTCTCGATGAACGACGCTCTTAGCAGCCTTCCAGGTTCCAATACCATCAGCCTTGATGACATTATTGCCGAATTCAAAGCCGAAGCCACGGTGGACGCCAAGAAAGAGGCCGCCAAGACCGAGACCCAGGCCATGTTCAGCATTCTTTCGCCTCTCCTTGATTCCGAGGAAGGAAAGGAACTTATCAAGAACTTCGAAGAGATGCCAGGCATCTACTACGATCCAAAGGGTAATTTCTTAGGCGCCAAAGAAGGCTTGCTTAAGGCTTTGGCCAACTGCGTCAGAAACATCGATAATTCGAAAATCTTCTCAACCGTCGTCCCTCCATTCGTCTCAGGTTTCCTCACCGGTGACGACAGCCCGCTCAAAGAACTCTTCGGAGACGATATCGTGATCGACACCAACTGCGTCGATAGCACCGGAAAGAGCATCGTAGGCAGAGAATTCGCCAAACTCATCGACGTCCTCGCCGATTGCCAGGACGTCATAGGATTCGCCTACTCTCTCGAAGCCAACGGCAATAACATGCGCGCTCTCGAGAAATCCTTCAGCCATATGTGCTCTCTTGAGACCCCTAACCACGAGAAGCAGTTGGTCAAACTCTTGACCGCTTTCGCCGACAACAAGATCCTCAACCCAGAAGTCGGCGGCAAGAAGAACACCAACTTCTATGGCCTCTTCAAGAATGTCTTCGCTAAGTTAAATATGGAAAGCAATGAGCTTAGCGCTTCCATGGAAGCCATCATCTGCAGCGACACCTTCGATGCCGAAAGCGAAGTCACTAGCTTCGTCAACCTCATCGACTACATGTGCAGTGAGGGCATCCTTGGTTCCGTCTCCAACTTCACCATCGATTCGATGTCTGAGATCTGCTTCGAAGAGCTCTTCTCCAAGATCGATGGCAGTGAGCTCCTTGGAACCATCCTCGGAACCGTCATCGATAGCTCCTTAGAAAGCGTTGACATCTTCACCTATGTCAATGATTACGGCGTGACCGTTCCTCTCTCCTTCAAGAACATCACTAACTGGACCGCCGAAGGCGCTGCCCTCGACACGATGACGAAATACGCTGCTCAGTTCGGCGACCTTTCCAACATCGATTTCGAATCCATGGACCCAGAGATGATGGAATCCGTGTTCAATTACCTTGCCAACTCCCAGCTCTTCATCAAGACCAACGAGGATGGCACCTACGATTACAACTTCCCGAACTACATCGCCTCGAAACTCATCGAGACCTTCAAGAGTTCCACAAGCCTTGGAACCTACTTCGCTAACCTCACCGAAACCTATGAAGGCGGCGAATACAAAGTAGTGGCTGCTCCAGGCGACCAAAACGAAGACTATAGCGACTTCAAGGCCCGCGTCACCGACCATAGCGTCACGCACGCTGATAGCCTCGCACCAATCGCAGTTGAGCAAGCCTTATTCGCTCACGAAGGCGAAATCTTCGGCAGTATCATCAGAAACTTGGCTGCCAGTGGTGCCTTCAACCTTATGAACGATGGCGCAAGCGCCGACCTCAGCCAGTTCAAGGTTGAGTACTTCCGCGCTCTCCTTTGCGATATGTCCGACTCCGTCCTCTTTGGAAAGACCGGCGTCCCAGCCGTTCTCAAAGTGGTTGTCGACACCCTTTCGACTTCTGTCGATTCCTTTGACAATTCCAACATCATGTACGCCTACACCTGTGACGACGCTCAGCGCTTACAGGTCGCGAATAAGATCGCTGACCTTCTTGCCATCGTCACCGATCCTGTTAGCGGACTCCTTGCCCCAGACGGATCGATCAACACCGGCTCCATGACCAACATCTCTGAGCTCGATGCCAATCACTTCTTATCTCCTCTTCTTAAATCCTTCGCCGATAACCCGGTCTTCAATACCCTTTCCGATTTCCAGCAAACTACCGCTGGTTTGACCACGACCGCTTTCGATGAGCAAATGCTCATGGTCCTCAAACAGAGCGGTTGGTATGGCAGCGATGAGAAAGCCGAAGCCGTGTTCCCAGAGATCAAGGACATGGTTGAAGCAAGAGATAGCTGGAGCGATGAGATCGACCGCTTCGTTGAGATCGTCGATGACCTCCACATCATGGGCATCGACCTTTCCTCCAACTTCGACTTCAACGCTTACTTCGAGGAAGCCAGGTTCGGCGAAGACATCATTGCCGACCTCTTCATCGACATCAACGATTCCTGTCTCCTCTTCCCAGGATTCCCTGAGAAGCTTGAGGCCGCTCTCGATACGGTCAACAATTCCCTTTCAAGCAGTGGACTTAACCTTGATAACGCCAATCTTTACTACCTTGGCAAAGCAACTATTCCTACCACGACTTATGACTACGCTCCTGTCGGCTATGGTGATGATGAGTGCTACAACCTCGCTGCTGTCATCCACTATGGCAGCGCCTTAAGTGGTGGCATGAACATCAATGATTTGACCGGAATTCCAGTAGAAGAAGTTGACGATATCACCAGCCTTCTTGCCACCTTCGCCAAGAGCCACATCTTCAATAGCAAAAAGGAACTCTCCACTGAGACCGTCTTCCAGCAGTTCATCGGAAAGATCCTCACCACCGATCCTCACGTTGAGGAATACTTGTTCGACGCCGCTTCTCCAAAGGATAAGGCGAATATCACTGCCGGTTACTACACCGACGCTCTCTCCAAAGCGAAATACATCGCTTCAACTTACTATCCAGAGATTGCCTCAACAGTCGATAATGCGAACACCCTTCCAACCACCAATATCGACGATCCAACCTCCCTCAATTCCATCAACAAGATCCTCAGGAGATTCATTGCTGATAGCACTCTCCTCGACGACCTTGATGCTCATGATCTCTCTGAGATGACTGCCGATGATCTTGGCAAGCTCCTCCGTTATCTCAACGATTGCGATTGGACCTACGACGCCGTTCCTAATGCGGTTGCTAAGTCCATTGGCCAAGTTTCTCTCACCGACGTCAAACTCACCCGTGCCAACCCATACTACGCGTATAATTACGACATCGCTTGGAATGAGGGCAGTGGAACCTACGTCAAACCAACTACTATGACAAGAGCTCTCACTCCTGACTACTCCAAACACCTCGACAACGAAGAAATCCTTGGCCTTGCCGAAACCATCCACCTCATCAGCGGTGACGCATCCGCTCTCACTGATTTCAGCGACAAGAACAGCATCACCAAGATCAGGAACATCCTTGATGGCCTCAACGAGTCCTATATCTTCTCAAAAGACGGACCATGCTACGAGCTTGAAGTCGACGACAGCTTAGCCGATACCAAGACCGACCTCAGCGTCTTCGAGCAGGCTATGTACAAGATTTTCAAGGATTCCACCCTCGCCGATCTCTCTTATAGCGCCACCATCGATAGCCTCTATGCCGATAGCGACGCCAAACTCTTGGCCAAGGTCAAAGCCTACCCAGATGAGAAGTGGGAAGATCCCAGATGAGAAGTGGGAAGATGAGCTTGCCGCTCTCCTCATCAACGATACCCAGGATGCTGGTCTCCTTTGCACCGCCTTCGATTTAGGCATCATCACTGGCTCCAGCGTCAGCGTTGATTCCGATACTCTTGAGAATCTCGCTCCTGAGGACATCGGAGAGCTTCTCTATGCCTTAAACGAAGTCGACACGATCCGCGAGATCATCCCATATCAGGCCAGCGACTTCCTTGCCAACAAGCTTCATTTCAGCAACTACTCCGTTGCCACTTTAAACTACGCTCCAAACGCAACAACCTTCGAAATCCCTGTCAAAACCCCTGTGAATTCGATCACCATCACCTATAGTGGTGCGACTGCTCCAGTGGTTTCTTACCAGAAGGCTGGCGCTAACCACAATGTCGTTCCAGAAGACGTCAGCGCAGGTGTCAAACGTTATGTCATCAACGACGGCTCAACCTACACCGACATCGTCCTTGGCGACATGATCACCGTCACCTGCGATGGCAATATGACGGGCATCGCTCTTGCCTTCGACACCAACGCCCTCATCGGCATGGATAAGGCCAGACTCGATACTTACACAGCCTCCACCGATACCCATAAAGGCGCTATCAGCAACTTCATCGCCATGATCGATAAGCTCCACAATGGCACCAGCTATATCGATATTGGTGCTGATCCAACTGCGATTGCCACCCTCTTCAACACCCCAGGCAACCTTACCGCTCTCTCTAACTACGCGAAGAACGGCGACTCAATCTACACCAAGGTCTATAACGCCGCTAACGAAGAAGCCGCTACCGGCGTCTTCACTGGCGGTGATGTCGTTCTCTCGAACCTCCTTAAGTTCCAGCAAGGCACCATAACCGTCAACCTCGCCAGATACTTCCCGAACTATGACGACGCCGATATCAGAAGCGTCTACAAAGACCTCCACACCATCTTTGTCGGTGCGGATCAGAATCACCTCACTGAGGCTGAGATTGCTGACGTCACTGAGTGGCTCGATGCCAACATCATGGATGTCGCTTCCCTTTACGCCGTCTATGAGAACGCCAAAACCCTTGGTGGAATGACGGTTGTCTCGAGCAACATCGACAGCGCTCATGCCGCAAGCGGAAAGAGCATCCCAGAGTACATCACCTTAAGTGCTGGTCATTCCTGGAACACCTTCGAAGCCAAACTCAAATCCGGCTTCGGCCGTGTCTTCTATGAAGATATGAAAGCTTATGCCGACAGCAACCATCGCTTCAATAGCGGTAACAACCTCTCTGCTACCGGCTACCGTCCAGGCGCTGGTGACTATGCCGACTTCATCGATCTCATGAAAGAATCTCTCATCCCTCTCATGAGCAACATCAAGATGACCGGTATTTCGAACAAAGCTCAAAGCGCTGCCATTCTCGATAACCTCAGCGGGCTTTCTACCGAGGTCTATAGCGACGTCATCGTGACCTTCTACGAAGGTTCCTTGATCGATTGCCTCATCTTAAGAGATGGCGCTCACTTCGCGATGCAGCCGACAACCAACCCAACCCCATGGGGAGCTTCCGGTTACCTCAAGAATGCTTCAACCATCTTGGCCGCTTAATGAATTACCCTTTTGCCAAACATGTATATGAATTCGTGATCCTCGGATCCCGTTTCATTGGCCTTGTGATTCCTTTCGACGACGAGAAAGAGATCGCAGGGCTTTTGGCCAAAGTCAGGGAAGAATACCCAAAAGCCACGCATTACCCATATGCGGCAAGGCTCCTTCCTTTTGAGAGATGCAGTGACGAAGGCGAACCAGCTAGAAGCACTGGCCTCCCACTTCTAGAGATCCTCCGTGGAAGAGAAGTGGACCATGTCCTCCTTGTTGTCGTCCGTTATTTTGGCGGCACTAAACTTGGCTTAGGAAGGCTTACGAGAACCTATAGGGACGTTGGCCTTAAAGCGGTCGAGGAAACCGTCATGGCCGACCTTGTTGAAGGATATGAGGCTACCTTATCGATGAGTTACAGCGATTTCGCCATCTTCGAGAAGGAATGCTCTCGCTTAAGCGTCACCATCAGCAATGAATCTTTTTTAGAGAAAATTTCTCTAAAAGTCTCTGGCGATGCTAAGATAGTTAAGCCTCTCATAGAGAAGTACACCGGAAGGTTAGAGATAAAGGAAGAAAAAGAGTCCTTAGCGAAAAGGAGAAAACAAATATGATCAGTCCGAATGAATACGCCGAAAGAAGGCAAAGAGCCGTCAACTTGATGGAATCCCCAAGCATCATGATCCTTTATAGCGGAGTCGAGAAAGTCTCTTCCGCGGATGAAGGATATCCGTTTGAGGTTAACCGCAATTTCTATTACCTTACCGGCATCGATCAGCCTGACAGCGTTCTCCTTCTCCTTAATAGCGAAGGCGAGATGAAGGAATTCCTTTTCATTAGCCCTTATGACGAAAGAAAAGAGAAGTGGTACGGCAAGAGGCTCAAGTCCGAAGAAGCTAGCGCCATAAGCGGCATCAGCAATGTCATGACGAACATCTCTCTCCCAGCCAAACTCGACCTAATTCTTGGAGAGGACGCCTATGGCGAAGTGAGCCGCGTTTATCTTGACCTCGACCGTGAAATCAAGATTGCTGACGACACAGATACCAGAGAGATGAAGCGTATCCTTGAGAACACTTATAGCGATATCATCGTCAACGACGCTTTCCCTCTCATCACCACCCTCCGTCTTCGTAAGAGTGCGAGAGAAGTGGAAGAGTTCAGAGAAGCCATCCGTGTTACCAAACTTGGCATTTATGCCATCTGGGCGAACATGAAAGACGGCATGAAGGAATATGAGCTCGCCGATGTCTTCCATCACATCATCAACGATGAGAATGGATATCAGGGAGTATCGTTCAACACCATCATGGCCTCTGGAAGAAACGCCGCCATCCTCCATTACCCAAACCCACAGGGAATCGTTAAGGATGGAGACTTGCTCTTATCAGACTTAGGTTCAAGACATAACTATTACTGCGCGGACATCACTAGATGTGCTCCAGTAAACGGCAAGTTTAACGACTTCCAAAGACTCGTCTACGGAATCGTCCTTGGCTGTAATAAGATGATCGCCTCAATCGCCAAGCCAGGCGTCACCATCGAAGAGCTTCAGAATGCGACCATCGAATATCTCTCTAGCGAATGCCTTAGACACGGCATCATCGAGAAAAAAGAAGACATATCCAAATATTACTTCCACGGTGTCAGCCATCTCATCGGTCTTGATACCCACGACCCATACAAGATCCCTTGCTCCCCAGAGTATAAGAAACTCAAGCTCGAGCCAGGCATGATCATCAGCGATGAGCCAGGCTTATACATCGCCGAGAAGAATATCGGCGTCCGCATCGAAGACGACCTCCTCATCACCAAAAACGGCTGTGAGGTCCTCTCGAAAGATATCGTCAAGGAGATTGACGACATCGAGATGAGGCTTGCCCCATTAAAGAAGTAAAAATAAGCGAAAATCCACGGCAAAACCCCCGTGGATTTTTTCTTTTCGCCCACTCTTCTACGCGCTCGCACAAAGGGCTATAATTTAAGCATGGAAAAATACATAATCGCTATCGATCAAGGCACGACCTCGACTCGTGCTATTCTCATCTCCAACAAAGGCGAAGAACTCGAGATGGCCCAGCGCCCTCTTGATTGCCTATATCCTCAGCCAGGTTGGGTCGAACAAGACCCTGATCAGCTTTGGGTCAGTGCCGTCGATGTCATCAACGAGCTTATGATCAAAGCCAACATCACCTACGAACAGGTCGCTGGCTTCGGCATCACCAATCAGCGTGAGACGACTATCGTTTGGGACAAGAAGACCGGCAAGGCCATCTATCCTGCGATTGTTTGGCAGTCTAGACAAACCCAGCCTATCTGCCAACGCTACATGGACAAGGATGAGTTCATCCGTTCAAGAACCGGCTTAAGAATCAACCCATACTTCAGCGCTTCGAAGATCCGCTTCATCTTGGAAAAGGTTCCAGGGGCGGAGGAGAAGATGAACAATGGCGAGCTTATGTTTGGCACCGTCGATTCCTGGCTAATCTACAAGATGACCAAAGGCAATCACTATACCGACGTCAGCAATGCCTCTAGAACCCTTCTCTTCAACATCTTCACGATGGACTGGGATGATGAGCTATGCGCCATTTGGGGCATCAACAAGAACATGCTTCCAAAGGTCCTTGATAACTCAGCCGATTATGGCGAAGCGAGCTTCTTCCGCGGACACATCCATATCTATGGTGTCGCCGGTGACCAGCAAGCCGCCCTCTTCGGACAGTGCTGTTTCGACAAAGGTGATAGCAAGAATACCTATGGTACCGGTTGCTTCATGCTCATGAACATCGGCGAGAACCCAATCATCTCCAAGAACGGCCTTCTTACCACAGTCGGTTGGAGAATCGGTGGCAAGACCACGTACGCTCTTGAAGGCTCTGTCTTCATTGGCGGAGCGGCAGTGCAGTGGCTTCGCGATGAGATGGATTGGTTCAAAGATTCATCGATGTGCGAAGAATATGCGAAAAGAAAGCCAGACACCAATGGCGTTTATGTAGTTCCAGCTTTCGTTGGCCTAGGCACCCCATATTGGGATGACGATGCCCGTGGCGCTATCTTCGGCCTTACCCGTGGAGCCGATCGTCATAACATCACTAGAGCCACCCTCTATAGCATCGCCTATCAGTCGAGAGACGTCTTTGAGACGATGATCAAAGATTCTGGCCTCCCACTTAAGACCTTAAGGGTCGATGGTGGTGCATCCGCCAACTGCCTCCTCATGCAGTTCCAGAGTGACATCCTCCAGTGCGAAGTCTCACTTCCAAAATGCATCCAGACCACAGCGTTAGGCGCTGGATACCTCGCTGGACTTGCCTGCGGTTTCTTCACCGACTACAAAGACATCCTTGCTAGCCACAAAGAAGCCAAGCGCTACACCCCAAAGATGGAGAAAGCAGAAGCCGAATCCCTCTATGAAGGCTGGGTCGAAGCCGTTAAGGCGACGAGAGCCTACAAACCGAAACATTAAATGCCCTATCTTTTCAGCGAAAACATCAAGAACATAGTCATCGCCCATCCATCGAGGAAGGAATACTATCTTCGTGAGAAGAATGCGAATCCTTATCTTGACCTGACTGTCATGACCCTTCCGGAGATGAAGGCCCTTTTCGACTACAACTATGACGATAGGGCGCTGCGTTTCCTTTTAGGAAAAGGCTATAAGTACCTAATCGCAAAAGATTTGCTTGCGGCCTTCTGCGCCCCTAATTTCGACAAAGGCGTGGAAGTCAAAAAATACGCCGATCTGAGAGATGAGCTCATCAAAGAGCACCTCCTTTTCAAAACGGCATATCCAGAAAGAACCTTCATTGGTTCCCACATCCTCATCAGCGGTTATTACCGCGAAGCCCAAACCATCTTTGAGTACCTTAAGAACGTTCCTGCGATGCTTCAGACCGACTATGAGGTCGAAGAGCGAAAAGATCCAAGCGAGAAGGTGGTCAATAAGTTCATTGACCCATACGAAGAACTCCATTTCGTTTATAACAAAATCGCCCATGACATTGAGGTGATAAAAACACCGATTTCTAACATCTATGTCTATGGTCTTTCATCTGACTATGTCCCTCTCATCAATGAGTTCAACAAGATGTATGGATTCACCATCGATCTAAGACTCAGGGAGAGGCTCTTCGATAAACCGGTCTACAAACTCTTCAGGAAAGTCTTTGAAGAAGAGGGCCTCGAAAAAGCAATAACCTCGATGAGGGAAAAGTATCCTGATTCAAAAGATGCGGACAGTATTGAGAGATTTGCCCGCGAATTTGCGGTGGTTTTCGAAAAAGAGCCAGCAAAAACCCTCTCAATTTACGATGACATAGCCAAAGAGAAGGCTCCTTATGTTGTCAAACGCAAGAACGTCATCCAGGTTTTGGATGAGCCTGTTTGCCCTCCAAACGGACATCTATATTGCCTTAACTTCTCAATGGGCACATACCCATCCGTGAAAGATGAGTCAGGCCTCTTCAGCGACAAAGAGAAAGAACTTATTGGCCTAGTGTCGTCAAAGGAGATGTCCTTAAACGACAGTGAGAGGGTCGATCAGCTTCTCCATAGGGACAGCCTTAAGCTTCTGACATTCTTTGAACTCGGATTCGAAAGCCATCATTTCCTCTCTGGCTTTGTTGATAAATATGGAATGAGCATCGTGGATTCTCCTGTTGCTGAGGATGAGAATGGCCCATATGAGTACGCCCACGATAAAGGCGGATTCCTTTATGCCGCTCTCGAAGACGAATATCGCAATTACTTGACAGACGATAAAAGAAGGGCGGCTTACGAGAAAGTCTCGGAGCTCGATGAGTATCGGAAATACGACAATTCCTACAAAGGAACGAAAGCTAAAGGAAAGAACAGAAGTTACTCAGCCTCAAAACTGACCAATTACCGTTCTTGCCCATTCAAATACCTTCTCGATAACGTGCTTCATCTAGATGATTCCCCATCCCAGTTCTCTGCAAGGATCGGAAACATCTTCCACAAGACCTTAGAGATGTACCACTCCGAGAAATCTTTTGATTTCGATAAAGCCTATGATCTTGCGGTCGCTTACGAACAAGGCCTGCGCCAAGATCCAAATGACAACTTCCATGAGGAAAAGGTCCCATTCACGGAAAAGGAAAAAGCCATAATCGAGAACCTTCGTCAATACTGCCTTAAATCCCTTAAGTTCCAACAGAGTTATGAGGCTAACCTAAAGAACCCTAAGTACTTCCCTGAAGGAGAGTTCAACATCAACCTCGATGGCATGAATATCAACGGAAGGTATGACAAAATCATCACCTTTGATTACTCCGGCGATAGATATGCTTTCATCATCGATTACAAGAGCGGTGGAACAAAGTTCGAAGAGGCCCTCTTCCAAAGTGAGGCCGGCCTATCTTTGCAACTGCCTCTTTACGCGCTCGCTTTAGAGAAGAACGCTTCTGATTTCGATAATGCCAAGATCGCTGGCATGTTCATCTCGCCTGTTCTTGCTTATGGTTTGACCAAGAGTGAGAAAGAGTTGAAAAAGACCATGGACGAAATAGACCAAAACAAAACAAGGCTCATGGGCCTATATCTCAACAACATTCCATTGCTCCGCTCAGTTGAACCAGGTCTCACCAGCGGATCAAGCAAGGTCTTCGACGGTTGCGAAGTCAAAAAGGATGTCGA
Source organism: uncultured Erysipelotrichaceae bacterium (assembly GCA_902802355.1). GTDB lineage: Bacteria > Bacillota_I > Bacilli_A > RFN20 > CAG-826 > UBA4951. The sequence goes on along the minus strand of CADCLU010000004.1, from coordinate 59,820 downwards.
CGCTTTCATCCAAAGGTCGGAATACCCAAGAAACAAAACCAGCGAGGAATTCCATGCCTTAGCAGAAAGAGCAGAGGAAATTATCCGTGAATCCGATGAGGCGATCACGAAAGGAAAATTTGAAATCAATCCTACCGTCATAAAGAGCAAACACGATGCTTGTAAGAATTGTTCTTTCCACGATGTTTGTTTCATCGACAAAAACACAATCGTCGCAAAAACCCTCAGCAAACCCAACATGAATCCGGATTTGGATGATGGTGACGATGAAGAAAACGAGGAAGAGGAGGAGTCCTGATATGGCAGTCCATTTTGACGCACCACAACTTGAAGCCATTAACTCAAGACAAGGCAACTTCCTTGTGAGCGCTGGCGCAGGAAGCGGCAAGACCGCCGTTTTGACCGAGCGCATCAAATCCCTCATCCTCGATGGCAGTGCATCTTTAGATCAGCTTCTTGTCCTCACCTTCACGAACAAAGCCGCGGCTGAAATGAAAAGCCGTACAAGGGAAAAACTTCTCGAGGCCTATCAGAAAAAAGAGATTCTTAACGACCTCTCCAGCGAAGTCGAATGCGCTGATATAACGACCTTCGACGCTTTCTTCCTCAAACTCGTCAAGAAGTACGCCTTCAGACTTGAGATAGACCCCGATGTGACAATCGCGGACGAATCAATCCTTCAGATTAAGCAAAGAGAGTTGATCGATGAAGCTCTCTCCGACAGATACAAGGGGAGCGATCCGGTTTTCGAAGAACTCGTAAGCAAATACACGATGAAGGATGACGATAAACTCATCACTTACATCAAAGGCATCCTCCATCTATGCGAACTCGCTCCGAATGCGAATGAGCTTTTCGATGAACTGAAAGAGAAGATTTTCACCGATGCTTACCTCGATGCCGCTGAACAGGAACACTATAAGAAACTAAACGATGACATACTCGCCGCCTTCTTCTTATTGGAAGGGGACTCACAGCTTGTCTTCAAAGACAACAGATATGTATCATCTTGGCTTGGGCTTGGAAGTTACTCTGCTCTCTACGAAAGACTTCAACTCGAACTCTTGTCCAAAGCAAAAGGCAACAAAACCGTTTGCATTAAAGGTGAGGAATTCCCTCTTGGTTTTGGCAGCAAGAGCAAGAAAGACCCTCTGACCGAGACCGAAAACCTTAAGAGAGACATCGCTAAAGAATTGTTCAAAGGCGTTATTAATTCCCTTTCTTCAAACGGTGATTCCGCCAGCCAAAGAGCCAGGATTCTTGAAACAAAGAAATATGTTTCCATCCTTATCGATATCGCCAAGGAAGTTTATGAGAAAATGGCCATTTTCAAGAAGGAGAAGAACGCCTATGGCTTCTCCGATATCGCCGCCTTGGCCATGAAACTCCTCGAAGAGGAAGACATCCTTAAAGAAATCAAAGACAAATATAAATTCATCATGGTTGATGAATATCAGGATTCGAGCGATATCCAAGAGTCGTTCATCAGCAAGATATCTCACGACAACGTTTTCATGGTCGGAGACATCAAACAATCCATCTACCGTTTCAGAAACGCCAATCCGGACATCTTCACGGAGAAGCTTTCCAAGTATGGTGTTGAAGAAGGTGGCCATGCCATCTACCTCCAGAAGAACTTCCGTTCACGCCTTGAGGTCATCGATTTCGTCAACGACCTCTTTGGGAAGATCATGAGCCCAGAAGTAGGGGAAGTCGATTACACGGATGGACAAGCTTTGGAGTTTGGCAACAAAGCGCTTTATGGGGAAACGCCAAACGACAGATTCAAAGCGACCATCCTCTCTTATGAGTTAGAAGAAGATTTAGAAAAGGCCGAACTCGAAGCAAGAGCGATCGCTAACGATATCATCGATAAGGTACAAAACGGCTTCGAAGTCATCGTCAAGAATCAGGGAAACAGACCATGCGATTGGGGAGATTTCGCCATCCTCATGCCAACCAAGAGTCAGTTCAACACCTATAAGAAGGTCTTCGGTGAGGCCAAAATCCCTCTTGTAGCGACTATCGGAAACGAACTTGATGACGATAGCATCAATATGGTCTTCTTAAGGCTTCTGAAACTGCCGCTTGTCATTGGCGCAGACGAAACAGCCACTAAGCATTGCTATGCCTCTGTCAAACGTAGCTATCTCTTTGAGGAAGACGACGATAAGCTTATCGAAGAACTCCAGAGCGGCGCTTACGAAGAAGACGATCTCATCAAGACCATGTCTAGTGAGAAAGACAAACTTCTTTCTATGGGTGTCCATGAGGCGGTCTCCTACCTTTTCGAAAAGTATGGCTTCGTTGAAAAGCTTAAGAGAATCGGCAACGTCAAAGCCAACTTCAAAACCATCACCTCATTCCTTGAGGAAGCCGAGAGCGCTGAGAGGATGGGAATGGATTATAGAGGCTATGTTGAGTACTTCGAAAACCTCAAGAAATATGACATCAAACAGGAAATTAAAGGGGATTTTGCTGGGGATAATGTAGTAAAACTAATGACAATTCACGCTTCAAAAGGCCTTGAATTCCCTATCGTTTACTGCCCAAACAATCTCCGCAAATACAACAAAGGAGATGCCAGCGGCTTCTATCTCTACTCAAGGAAATATGGCCTTCTTCTCCCAAAGACAAGAAGCGACGATTATAGTGGCAACTATCTCCAGTCGCTCTTCAAAGAAGAGGAAACGAGAAAGGCCTTAAGCGAATACATGAGACTCTTCTACGTCCAGCTTACCCGTGCCTCGAACCAACTCATTTTCCTCTCTCCAAAAGGTTCTGGAGATATCTACAAGATGATTGAAGTTCCTACTGTCGGCAGGAAGATTCTCACGAAAGAAAAAACCGACAAGGATGGAAAGGTTACAAACGTCTCAGTTCAGTTAAGGAACTTCACTCAGTTCCTATTCTCTGCGGGCAAAGACGCTATGGATCTTCTTTTCGCTCACAAAGACGCCAACACGGATAAGCCTGTTCCGTTTGCGAGGATGAGACAGCTTTCCCCATTCCAAGAACCAAAACTTAGAACTATAGATTCTCCAGCCCAGGAAATCCAAGACAAGAGAGCGTCCAAAACCTCCATCGCCCCAATCAATGAGGCCGCTGCCCAATACGGTACCCATATGCACCGTCTCCTTGAACTTGTCTCTTTCAAGAAGAAGGACGCTTCCTTCATTGCTAACGATTCTGAGAGAAAGAAGATTGAAGCGCTCTTCAACCACGACATCTTTGCTAACCTCGACGGCTACAAAGAGTTCCATGAATATAGGTACATCGATGATGAGAATAACCTTGAAGGCTCTATCGACCTTCTTCTTGTTAAAGCAGGGGAGAAAGCCATCATCGTCGATTACAAAACGAAGAACATCGATGATGAAGCCTATGACAAACAGCTAGGCCTCTACAAGCAATACGTCGAGAAGGTTTTCGGGCTAAAAGCCGAAACATATCTCCTTTCGATTTCGGATAACGTACTGAAAGTAGTAGAATAGTCCATATGGCTGAGAACAAGATCACGAAAGAAAACTTCGCCCAGCTCCTTGAGACTATCCACGCCCCAAAGAGTCTGAACTTCGACTTTCTCTATCAGGCCTTCCTTGACTCCTTAGAGTCAGATGACGCCATCAAAGAGGAGTCTTCTTTCGTCAGCAAAATGAACCTCAACCCACTCCAGGTTCTTCTTTATCTCGTCAATGAGCATTCCTTCTATCTCATCACCCACCCAGAGAAGAAAGAGGCTGAACTCATCAAAGATGAGAAGTATGAGCAGCTCATCCTTTCCTTAACTCTCGACAAATATTACACGAACGAGCATCTTGCCTATCGCAATCAGAACTTCTCGAACCGTTTCACCCCAACGATCTCAACGCTTACCCTTTATCTCAATTTCGTCCTTGGCATGCTCTCTCGCTACCCACAGGGCAACCCAAATGAGACTCTCGTCATTGATGTCATGAAGAAGGGTTTCTCAATGGCCCAGTGCATCGTCAATCTTCTTGAAAACGGCTACGAAACCGAGGCCTTTTCCACTTGGAGAACCCTCCACGAGAATGAATGCATCCTCCATGTTTTGGTGTCTTATGGCAAACCGGTCATGGACGCTTACGTGAACCACATGAAATATGCGGTGGCCTTCCGTGGTGGTCTCCCTTCCAAAGAAGAGACCGATGAGGTTTTCGTGAAGATCAAAGAAGGCATGAAAGAGAACGATCTCAAGTCGAAAGACATGAAGCGTTTCATCGAATACGGATGGCTCTCCGCCATACCGGATGTGAAGCTTGGAAGAATCCCGGACTTCAAATTCAATTTCCGCGACGGCGTCGAAAGATGCGCCAACCTCCGTCAGTACGCGAAAGTGTACGAGATGTCGAGTGAGATCGCCCATTCCTCACCTCTTCTTATCTATAGCCGCAAGACCTATTTCTACCTCGTCACCATCCTCAATCTCTATGAGTCCTTCTTCCGTCTAGAGAAGATCTTCAAAACGCTCTACTTCGCGAATATCCCTGAAGAAGCGCAGAAACAGTACCTTCAGATGCAAAGTCTCTACTATGGCGAACTCCTCTCTTGCTACAAATTCGAGAAAGCGAGATTAGATGGAATGGTCAAGTCAGGCTCGGCTGAAAAAGACGAAAAGTAAAGAGAAGTCGTATTTCTTAGTTAGGAAACCAAGAAATAGCCTCTCTTTTTTTGTGGCTTTTTCCCTTTTAGGGAAGTAAAGTATACTAGTCCAATATCCGATTTTCATAAACATGGTCGAAAAATATCTTAAATTAAACGAACATCAGAAATCTCTCTTCTGGCTCCTTGTCATAGGTGTGGTGGCCTTCATCGGAATGTGCCCATTTTTCTTCTTCTATGAGGACAAGGGTTACTCCTATCCGATGGGCTGGTTGCTTGGCACGGTTGCCGAGATTATTTCCTTTTGGACCATCATCAAGATGAGCGAAGCCCTTCTCCCAACCGAAGAGAATCCAAACCCAAGCGCAGCGAGGGTCATCATCTTCGTCGCCTTAAGGTTCCTCATCTATATCGTCGTTTTGGTCATCGCCGCCATCTGCACTTGGGTACCTTCTTGGTTCGGCGGATTCGATATGTTCAATTTCTGGACGACCTTCGCAGGACTTCTTCCTGTCCAGGTCTTCCTTGTCATTAGCCAGTTAAAGGCTAAGAGAGGATAAAACGTGAACCTCTTAGCCGTTTACGATAGAGTCACTAGCGCAACATCCCATTCTTTTAACGACAAAATGGAATCGATGTTCCATTGGGATGGCTGGGCTTCGATAGACGCACCTCTTGTCAGCTCGCTTTTCGTCATCCTCGTTCTCATGATCTTAGGAACGGTGGTGGGCATCAGAGCGAGAATCGCCCTCAAGAACAAAGAGTATCTCCAGAAACCGAAGGGCATCATGTTCTTCGCTGAGCTCTATTACGATATGTGCAACAACTTCGCCGGTTCGAATATGGGTGAGAACCATATTGGCTGGGGCGGTTATTTCTGGACCCTCTTTGCTTATCTTTTCCTCGCTTTCAATATCTCTTTATTCGGACTTCCGAGCTTAGTTGATTGGCTGGCTTGCCCTCTTTGCCTTGCCATCATCATGTTCACGATCATCCAATACCAGGGAATCAAGTATTCGAAGCTTGGCTATTTCCACCGTTACGTGGAGCCAATCTTCATCTTCCTCCCTGTCAACCTCATCACCATGTGGGCGCCAATCGTCTCAACCACGATGCGTTTATTTGGCAACTGCTTATCAGGTACGATCCTTGTCGGACTCGTGCAGTGGGCTCTTAGCTCCGCGTCAAGCGGAATCTTTGAGGCCTTCGGCGTCGTTGGCACGATCGGCACCTCATCGTTCTGGAACAACCCAGGCTGGACGAGCATCTTCCTCGCCCCAGGCCCTGTCGGTGTGTTCAACTCTTACTTCTCCTTATTCTCAGGGTTCATCCAAACTCTGGTCTTCTCATCGCTTTCGGCCATCTGGATCTCGCAAGAGATGCCAGAACCAGAGCCAGAAAAGAAGGAAGATGTTCTTCCTGCTTCTGAGACTAGGCCCCTTGTGATCGAAGGATAAGGACACCAATTCATATAAGGAGGAAAAAAATATGAATGCAGGTTTATGCGCAATCGCAGCCGCCATCGCAGTCGGCATGGGCTGCCTCTCCGCCATCGGTGAAGGCCTCATCTGCTGCCACTCAATCGACGGCATGGTCAGAAACCCAGAAATGGCTGGCAAGCTCCGCAGCAACATGATCGTCGCGGTCGCTCTTGACGAGTCAACCGCCATCTACGCCCTTGTCGTCGCCATTCTCATCATCTTCTTGATGGGTCTTCCAGCTCTTAACGCAGGCATGTAATCGAAGGACCTATAAGGATGAACGGATTAGGAATCAAAGTATACGATTCTGCACCTCCCTTTACCGCTGAGGACTTCTTGAACAAGCTTTTTCCAAACTTCTGGAGCTTGCTCATCAACCTTCTCGCGTTAATCGTCCTTTTCGTGTTCCTTTACAAAATCGCCTACAAACCGGTTAAGAAATACCTCGACGCCAGAAAGAACTACGTGGAGAAGAACATCCGCGACAGCGAGACTTCGAAAGCCATGTACGAGAAGAAAGTCGCCGAAAGCGACAAGATGATCTCCGAGGCCCGTAAAGAGGCAGGGGAAATCATTTCCAAAGCCAAAAGCGACGCCGAAGTCAGTGCCGAGGGCATCATCAAGAACGCCAACGAGCAAGCCGAGGCCCGCCAGAGAGCGGCCGATGAGGCTATCGCTCAGGCCGAAGAGAAATCTAAGCGCGCCATCAGAGAGGAAATCGTCAATGTCGCCCTCGATGCCTCTAAAGCCGTCCTTGGCCGTGAAGTGAACAAAGAGGATAATGCCAAGCTCGTCGATGAATTCGTCGACAGCGTGGACGAATAAGGAGAATAAATGAGGGGAGCGGAAGCAAACGCATACGCAGCCGGCCTTTATGAGCTGGCACTAGAGGTGAAGAAAGTCCCTTCTTTCCAAAAGGAAATGAAGAAGGTTCTAAGCCTTTTCAGGGAAAACCCTGAGCTTTTGGAAACGCTTGCTTCGTACTCGCTTCCAGAGGAATCCCTTAACAACCTCGTCGACAAACTCTTCGGGGATTATGAGAACAAAGAGATTCCGGCTTTCCTTAAGCTCCTCATGATGAAGCACGAGATCATCCATTTCGAGATCATCGCCTCATCGTTCAACAAACTCGCTAACGATTATTCCGGAATAAAGGAAGGAATCGTCTATTCGGCGGAGAAACTCACCGAATCAGAAATCAAAAAGATCGAGAAATCCATCGGGGACCGCCTTGGTTCCAAAGTGGAGCTCGAGAACCACGTCGACCATCGTCTTATCGGCGGCGTGAAAGTATATGTGGATGACAAAGTCTTTGACGGGACCATCCTTGGGAAGGTTGAGCGTTTACGCAGCACCCTTCTCAAAACAGACGGAGGAAAGATATGAAACTAAACCCCAGTGAGATAAGCGCTCTCATCAAGGAGCAGATCAAGGGATATGAGAACCTTGTCGAGAGCAGCGACGTAGGCACCGTCATCGCAGTCGGCGATGGCATTGCGACAATCTATGGCCTTAAGAACGCCATGCTCGGTGAGCTTCTTCTTTTCCCTAACGACGTCTATGGCATGGTCATGAACCTCAACCTCGATGATGTCGGCGCCGTCCTTTTAGGCAGCGACAGGCAGATCAAAGAGGGCGATACCGTCAAGCGCACCCACAAAGTAGTTGAGGTCCCAGTAGGGGATGGATTACTTGGAAGAGTCGTCTCTCCTCTTGGTCTTCCTTTAGACGAAGCGGGACCAATATCCTATGCAAAAACGCGCCCAATTGAGAGAATCGCTCCTGGCGTCATGACGAGAAAATCCGTCAATACCCCTCTCGAAACGGGCATCAAAGCCATCGATTCCATGATTCCGATCGGCCGTGGTCAGCGTGAGCTCATCATCGGTGACCGTCAGACTGGCAAGACCTCCATTGCCATCGACACCATCGTGAATCAAAAAGGCAAGAACGTTAAGTGCGTCTATGTCGCGATCGGTCAGAAGAACTCTACCGTCGCCGGAATCGTCGCCAAGCTCAAACAAAGAGGCTGCTTCGATTACGTTACGGTCATTAACGCCAGCGCCTCCGAGCCAGCGCCTCAGCAATACGTCGCCCCGTTCGCGGGCATGGCCATGGCTGAGGAGTGGATGGAAAACGGTGAGGACGTCCTCATCGTCTTCGACGATTTAAGTAAGCACGCTGTCGCCTATCGTGCCCTTTCTCTTCTTTTAAGAAGAGCCCCAGGCCGTGAAGCTTATCCAGGCGACATCTTCTATCTCCATAGCAGACTTCTTGAGAGAGCTTGTAAACTCTCGAAAGATTACGGCGGTGGCTCAATCACCGCTCTCCCAATCGTCGAGACCCAGGCTGGCGATATCAGCGCCTACATCCCGACGAACATCATCTCCATCACCGACGGACAGATCTTCCTCGTGAGCGATTTCTTTGCTTCCGGCCAGCGTCCTGCTGTTGATTCCGGTCTTTCTGTCAGCCGTGTTGGTAGCTCCGCCCAGATCAAAGCCATGAAGCAAGTCGCCTCATCCTTAAAGATCGAGCTTGCTAACTACCGTGAGAATTTGAGCTTCTCCCAGTTCGGAAGCGACCTCGATGCCGAGACCAAGCGCATCCTCACCCATGGTGCGGTCGTCACCGAAGCCCTCAAGCAGGTCAACTGGGCCCCAATGAACATGATCCGCGAGATCATCGAACTCTTCGCGGTCAATAAGAAATTCCTCGATGACCTCCCTCTCCCAGAGGTCAACCCATTCCTTTCCGAGATGTACACCTACATTGAGGATTCCCATAAGGAAATCATCGACGAATTAAATGAAAAGAAAGCCTTTAGTGACGAACTCAATGAGAGACTCATTGCCGCCATCAAGGAATACAAGTCAATCTACAAACTCAAAAAGGAAGTGACTAAGTAAGAATGCCTGGCTCATTAAGCAAAACCAAACATAGGATCTTAGCCATCCAAGGGACGGAGAAGACGACCAAAGCGATGGAGCTCATCGCCACGGTCAAGACCAAACGTCTTAAGGATGCCTTCGAGAAGAGCAACTTCTACATCGAAGAATACCAGAACCTTATGGCGATGCTTTTCAGCCACGACAAAGAGACGATGTCTCACTACGGCTGTCTCAACAAAGGCGACCTCCCAACCCTCTACATCGTCATCTCTTCGAACATGGGTTTATGCGGTGCCTATAATAGCAATCTCTTCAAATACGCAGACTCGATAATCAAGCCAACCGACTACATCGTTCCGATTGGCAACAAAGCCATCCATCACTACGAGAGAAACGAAAAATACCTCAATATTGTCAGGGATTTTATGGAAGCGGACCTTGATCTCGATATGGAAAAGCTCCGTTCTTTCTGCCTCAAACTCAAAGATGAATTCAACAAAGAGAAGTACAAGAACATCTGCATCATCTTCACCCATTACATCAACTCGATAACCTTCACCCCGTTAACCTTCCAGTTCCTCCCCGTCCAAATCACTCCGAAGAAATGGAAGAACGAATCCTTCTGCCCTCCGATCTTCGACGAGAGCCCTAGGGACCTTATCCATTCGCTCATGCCTGATTACCTCACCAGCGTGCTATATGGCAGATTGCTTGAAAGCGAGTTAAGCGAGCAAGCCTCTAGAAGAACGGCCATGGATAACGCTAACGACAACGCTGATGAGTTACTCGAGAAACTCAACATCGAATACAACAAAGCAAGACAAAACGCCATCACCCAGGAAATCACCGAGGTGGTGGGAGGGGCAAATGCCCACGAATAAAAAGGAGGAGAAGCCAGCATGAAAGAAAAAGAACTAATCGGCAAAGTGGTCCAAGCCGTGGGACCGGTCATTGACGTCCGTTTTCCAGACAAACACCTTCCTGCCCTTTTGACGGCTCTCAGAATCAAGCTCAAAGACGGCAAGACACTTACCTGTGAGGTCATGCAGCATATCGGCGATGACACGGTAAGAAGCGTCGCCATGGGCGCAACCGAAGGCGTCGAGCGCGGCATGGAAGCCGTTGACACCGAAGCGCCTATCAGCGTCCCAGTCGGACCATGCACCTTAGGCCGTATGTTTAACGTCCTAGGCGAGCCAATCGATGACCTTGGCGGAGATTTCTCCAAAGAGGAACATGATCCAATCCATCGCCCAGCTCCATCCTTCTCCGAACAAAAGGTCTCCAACGATATCCTCGAAACCGGCATCAAAGTCATCGACCTCCTTTGCCCATACGCCAAAGGCGGCAAGATTGGCTTATTCGGTGGCGCAGGCGTTGGCAAAACCGTTCTCATTCAGGAGCTCATCAGCAATATCGCTAGTGAGCATAACGGCATTTCCGTCTTCGGCGGCGTCGGCGAAAGAAGCCGCGAAGGCAACGACTTATACTTCGAGATGAAGGAAAGCGGAGTTCTCAAAAACACCGCCCTTTGCTTCGGTCAGATGAACGAACCTCCGGGAGCCAGAATGAGAGTCGGTTTAAGCGCTCTTACGATGGCCGAATACTTCCGTGACAAAGAACACAAAGACGTTCTTCTCTTCATCGACAACATCTTCCGTTTCACCCAAGCCGGCTCTGAGGTCAGCGCCCTTTTAGGACGTATGCCTAGCGCCGTCGGATATCAGCCAACCTTAGCGACCGAAATGGGCCAGCTCCAAGAGAGAATCACCTCCACAAACGCTGGTTCAATCACTTCCGTCCAGGCTGTCTACGTCCCTGCTGACGACCTTACCGACCCAGCCCCAGCGACCACCTTCTCCCATCTTGATGCGAGAACCATTCTTGATAGAAACATCGCCGCTTTAGGTATCTACCCAGCCGTCGATCCTCTTGAGTCTTCATCCAATATGCTTGACCCAGCCGTCGTCGGCAAAGAGCATTACGAAGTCGCCCGTGGCGTCCAGAAACTCTTACAGCGTTACAAAGAGCTCCAGGACATCATCGCCATTCTTGGTATCGATGAACTTGGTGACGAGGATAAAGCGGTCGTCGCTAGAGCAAGACGTGTCCGTAACTTCCTCTCCCAGCCATTCCACGTCGCCGCGAACTTCACCGGCTTCGATGGAAAGTACTGCACGATCCAAGAGACCGTCCACTCATTCAAAGAAATCCTTTCTGGCAAATACGATTCCCTCCCAGAGTCCGCTTTCATGTACTGCGGCACCATCGAGGATGTCGTTGAGAAAGCCAAGAAGATGGAGAGCCAGGAATAATGGAACTTCTCATCCTCACCCCAAATGGAATCGCCTTTGAAGGCGAGTGCGACGAGCTTTATCTCCCAACCACGAGAGGCCCTATGGGCATCATGAGGGGATATACGCCTGTCGTCGGCGAGCTTAAGCCTACGGGCGTGGCTAAGATCACGTCTTTCGGCAAGAGCCGCTTCTTTGCCTTGTGGCATGGGGCAGTGGAAGTCAAACCTGATGACAAGATCATCGTGCTTAGCGAAACCGCCCTTGAAGCGGATTCCGAAGAAGAGGCCCTTGAGCTCATTAAGGGTCGCCCTCTTACCATCAACAAAGACGAGGAAGACGTCAAAGTCGCCTCCGCCAAACTCAAGCAATAACCCCCGCAAAACAAATATTTTTTCAATGTAAGAGGTTTCATAAAGAAATCGTATTTTTTTCTTTTACAATGGTCTCATGAACTTCATTTTCATTTCTCCGAACTTCCCTGATTGCTATTACCATTTCGTGGAATCTCTCAACAAAAGAGGAATTAGGGTTTTAGGCATCGGAGACGCTCCATATTCTTCATTAAACGAATCTCTCAAAGCCAACTTGACCGAGTACATGCAAGTCCATGATATGTCGGTCTATAGCAATATGCTCGACGTCTGCCGTTACTACGAAAAGAACTACGGCCCGATCGATTATCTCGAGAGCAACAATGAGTGGTGGCTCCAAGAGGATGCTAGACTCCGTAAAGACATGATGGTCGAGAACGGTTTCCTCCCGGGAGACATGCTCAAGATCAAAGCCAAAAGCGCAATGAAAGCCTGCTTCCAGGATGCTGGAGTCAAGACGATGCGCTACATCTTGGTCAATGGACCAGATGATTTAGCTAAAGCTAAGGAATTCGCCTCCAAAGTCGGATGGCCTCTTTTCGTGAAGCCTAACGTCGGTGTCGGCGCTACAGATTCCTATAAGCTCGAAGATGAAGCCGCTCTCGATAAGTTCTTAGCCAAAAAACTCCCTGAGACCTACATCATGGAGGAATACATCAAAGGCACGATCGTCTCCTATGACGGCATCTGCGACAACGACAGTGAAGTGGTCTTCTCCACGACCGATATCTTTGATACGCCTACCGCTGAGATGGTGCAGTACAACGAAGACGATTGCTATTACAACAACCCAATCTCCCTTCCATCCAAGCTCTTCGACATCAAAGAATTCGATGAGATGGGCAAGAAGGTCATCAAATCATTCGGCATCAAGAAGAGGTTCTTCCATATCGAGTTCTTCGTCACCGAAAACGGCATCTATGGTCTTGAGTGCAATATGAGACCGGCTGGAGGAAATACCCCAGATTTAATTAACTTTGCTAACTCAGTCTCTTGCTATGAGATCTACGCTGACGTCATCGCCTATAACGAGAACCGTCAGGATATGAAGCTAGAGAAATACTACGCTCTCGCTTCTTCGAGAAAGAACAAACTCAGCTATAAAAATAACCTTGAAGAACTCAAGGAGAAATACGAAGAACACATCTGCATGGAAGGCTCATATCCTAAAGGATACGCCGATGCGATGGGTGACTATTTCATCTACTCAAAATGGAAAAAACTCGAGGATGGCCTCGAGTTCGATAAGAAGGTTAGAGAGAAGAACTAACGTAGTTCTCTTTTAGATATGACTGGGCATCATCGATGATGGTGATGGTGCTTTTATCGGCAAGATCGACGTAGAGAAGCTTTCCTTCGAGGTCATTCGTGCCTGTGTATCCGCGTAACATATTGAGGCCAGAAGAATTCTCATCGTAAGATTTGACTCCAATGACGTTGAACTTTTTGTCGCTTTTTGAAACGGTTGGGAAAACATTCGTATAGAAATCGTCTTTCGACGCTTCGCTTAAGACGTAGGTTGGTCCTTCTATGAGGGTATCGTGTTTCAAAAACGATGAGTGCCAACCGCTGACATCAGAGTGATACACATTGCCGCCTTTGACATATTCCTTTAAAGCGGTGGCAACGATCTTGTCGTCATCTTTATTTGATCCGTATACGAGTTCGACGATTTTCTCGTTGTTCATTATGTATAGGGAAGGGGTGCCTCCGCTTATTGGGTGAGCAAGCATTCTTTCTAATTCATTATCGACGACGTACTTTGAAATCTTCGCTGCCTCTTCTTTTATCCCTTTGCCGATCAAGGAAATCCTGTATTTCGTTTCCCAGAGGCGTTTCCCAACGTTCTTCATGAAACTCTCGCAGGATGAGCAGTCCTCCTGTGAGAAAGCAAAGAGGACGTTCTCGCCATGCTCGGCGCGGTAGATTATCTCTTCGGCAGACTCTGGTTCTGCTATTGAGCGGAGAGAAGTGGAATCGTTGTCGAAATCTTGAATGCTGTTAGACATCATGACTTCCATTGCGTTTGGATGATCGTCAAAAGCTTCGTCCAATTGGCAAGAGCAAAGTCCTGGTAGGCAAAGCAAACTAAGGAAGAATTTAATCGGTTTTTGCATAGGTTTTTTGGAATTAGAAGTTGTATCTCTTGGCGTCATTTAACAACTTTTTGGCATTTTTGTTAAGAGAGTTGAGTCTGAGTGTCTTGAAGGTTTTGACAACAGCCTGTCCAGGGACGGAACCTTTTCTGACGTCTTTTCTATAGGCCATCATGACCTCGCCTTCCTCCTGCTTGGAGTTAAGGAGAGCGATTGATGCAGCGAGATTAATCTCTTCTTCGGTTGGATCGTCTTTCTTGATGATGACGTGGGAGCCGCTGTTACCCATAACATGGAACCAGAGATGGTCTTTTGCGGTCTCAAAGAGGAAGGTCAGACAATCGTTCTGCTTTGAGGTTTTGCCATAAAGGATCTTCGTTCCTTCATACTCTACACAGTAGGGGAGAGAAGAGACGGATAAACCTCTCCATTCATGAGCCCCTTTCTTCTTCGCCTGATTGGCAATCGCCATATCAAGTTCCTTAGCCATCATCTCAAGTCCTGCTTCATCGGCATGTTCGAGCTGAGTAAGGGAAGAAGTGATCTCTTCGAGTTCTTTGGAGGCTTTCTCTTTGCTAATGTCGACCTGTTTAAGAGTCATCTTGGCTTTCTTCGCACGCTTATAATAGGCGTTCGCATTCTCGGCTGCACTTCTAGAAGGATCGAGTTTGATTTCTTCTCCTTCGTAGACGAAAGATGACGCCTTCGGAGGGATGGAGTCCATCGACATATAAATCGCATCGCCGAATCTTCCATCGTCGAGATGGCCATTTGCTTCGGCGATGTCTTTATCAAGTGAGACAAGCTTTCTCTCAAGGAGTTTCTTCCTGTTCTTCAACGCTCTGAAGAGATAGGAGAAGCGGTCGTTCTTTCTCTTGCTCGATAAAACCTCTTCAGCTAAATAACACTCATTCTCAAAGGCTTTTGGGTCAAAAGAGGAAGGTTTTGCAGTGAATTTATTCTTTTTAGGAGCCTCGTAGATTATTCCTTTGAGGAGAGGTCTATCGTCATCCGCATGGCTGGTCTTGTAGCAAAGGACGATCTTGTTCTCGCCATCAGTGACAACAAGGTTTGGATGATGAGGAAATAGTTCGATATAGAGGTTACGCGGTTCTTCTTTGAAAACGCTATTAATGGTCAGAAGAGATAACTTAAGAATTCTGTCGTCGCCAAAGGCGGACACCTTCTCGATATAAGGATTCACGAGCTCTTTCTTAAGCTGATCGAAGAAGTGGGAGCTTACGCTTGTGGCGCCAATACCTTCGCTAGCGATATAGACTCTCGGGCATTCCTCATCGAGGACAATCGAAAACCTTGAGCCGTCTTTTCCGCTCAGCCTAAAAAAGAAGGCCTTCTCGGTATAAAGGATAGGGCTAGAGAGATGCTTTCCTTCTAAGTTCTTAGAGAGGTAGGAAGCGTATATTTCGAGGTCACTCTTGCTTAAGGCTTTCATGCGACCATTATTGTAGCATAATCGCGTAATTCGAGAGCGGTCATCGTAACCAATAATTGTAAAGATGGTGATTCTCAAATCACTTTCGATGCCATGCTATATTCTGTTGTAAAAAAAAGACAAGGGTCCTATAATTTTGCAAACATGAAAAAGGGACTCTTAATCATCATGAGCGGACCTTCCGGGGTCGGCAAAGGCACCATCCGCCAGAAAGTGATGGAAGATAAGGATCTAAATCTCTTTTTCTCCGTGTCCGTGACCACCCGCCAAAAAAGAGAAGGGGAGATGCATGGACGCGAGTATTATTTCATCAGCCAAGATGAATTCGATAAGCTCATCGAGGAAGGCAAACTCCTTGAATATAACCGTTACGTCGGACATTCCTATGGAACTCCGTTAGCCCCAATCGAGGAACACCGTAACAAAGGTGAGAACGTAGTTCTTGAGATCGATGTCCACGGTGCTACCCAGGTCCTTAGCAAAGTCAAAGGCCAGCAAGGTGTCGTGACCATCTTCCTTCTCCCTCCATCATATGAGGAGCTTGAGAAGAGAATCAGGGGACGCTGCACCGAGAATGACGACACCATCCAGATGAGGCTCAAGCAGGCCAGGGATGAGATCGCTCAGAAGGGCAATTACATGTATAACGTCATCAACGACACCCTCGACAGGTGCGCCGATGAGGTCAAAAAGATAATTCGCAAAGAATTAGGGGCTCTATAGAGCCTCTTTTTTGTTAGAATATCGTTAATGAAGATTATCGACGTTCTGACTGAATACGGGAAAAGGTCTTTGGACCGCACTTTTTCGTATGTCTATCGCGGTGGCAAAAGAATCGAGCCTCGCTTCAGGGTGAGGATCTCTTTCGGCGCCCAAGAAGCCGTCATGGGTTTCGTTCTTGCAGTCAGAGACACGAAGAAAACCATCAAAGAACTCGAAGAAGAAAACGGGTACGCTTTTAAAGAAATTCATGACTACGACATCATCGATGAAGAGCCTCTTGTCGATGACCAAATGATGGAGCTCGCCAACAAGGTTTCGCAGTACTATTTGGCACCATTCATTGGGGTTTTGCAGGCGATGTTGCCATTATCGCTATCTCCAAAAACCTCTGCATTACGTGGCCCAAAGATCGCATATGAGCAGTGGGTCGAACTAGTCAAAAATGATGAAAACGATCTCACTGATAAACAGATTGAGATGCTTCGTCTCATTGCTTCGAATACCCCAATCCTCAAGAAGGAGTGCGGAAGCATCGCCATCCTCAAAAAGCTTCTTGAGAAAGGTCGAGTGAAGATCGTCCTCAAAGAAAAAGAGAGGTTCCATATCAGGCCTGAGGAAAGAGAAGAGCCTCATGAGATGTCCTTAGAGCAAAGGAAGGCTTTCGACGATATCAGAAATAGTGACAAAGGAGTCGTCCTCCTTGAAGGTGTCACCGGTTCAGGAAAGACCGAAGTCTATCTTCGCTTAAGCGAGAAGGTCCTTGAGGAAGGCAAATCCGTCCTCATGCTCGTGCCAGAGATCAACCTCACCCCAGCGATGGTGGAATATTTCAGCCGCAGATTCGGACCAAAGGTCGCCATCCTTCATAGTGAGCTCACCCCAGCTGAAAGATATGACGAATATAGACGTATCGCCAGGGGAGATGCCTCGATCGTCGTCGGTGCTAGAAGTGCCGTCTTCGCCCCACTCAAGAACATCGGCCTCATCATTCTTGATGAGGAGCATGTCGAATCATATAAACAAGACAACTCTCCGTATTACCACGCCAGGGAAGTCGCCATCATGAGAGGCGAGATCGAAGGCTGCAAAGTCCTTTTAGGAAGCGCAACCCCAACTCTTGAATCGAAAGCGAGAGCAGATAAAGGTGTTTATGGGTATGCCTCAATGCCTCACCGTATCAACGAAAAGGCTTTGCCTCACACCGAGATAATCGACCTTAGAGACCGCAAGGTTTTCAGCAAGAATTCAGAGAAACTGAGTGCTCCTCTCATAGCCAAAATTAAAGAGAAGCTCGATAAAGGCGAGCAGGCTCTTTTGCTCATCAATAGACGTGGCTATTGGACAGGAATCGAATGTCCAAAATGCGGACATATTTTCACTTGCCCTAACTGCGGCGGCAACCTCACTTTCCATCAAGAAGACTCAATGCTTAAGTGCCATCACTGTGGCTATGTCGAGAAATATCCAGAGCACTGCCCAAGCTGTGGCAATACACGTCTAAGAAGAGTGGGCTATGGTACCGAAAGAGTCGTCAAAGAACTCCAGGATCTTTTCCCTGAAGCGAAGGTGGCCCGTATGGACAGCGACATCGGGAAAGTCTCCAAAAACGTCGAGAAAATCCTCCATGAATTCAAGGATGGAAAATACGATATCTTAGTCGGAACCCAGATGATCGCGAAGGGGCACGATTTCCCTAATGTCACCCTCTCCGCAGTCGTCCTTGCCGATATCGGTTTAAGTTTACCAACTTACCGTGCCTCAGAAAGAACCTTCCAGCTCATCGCTCAGGCGGTTGGTAGAAGCGGTCGTTCCAAGAGGGTAGGGGAGGCAATGATCCAAACCTACAACCCAGACCATTACGCGATCAAAAACGGAGCGTCACAAGACTATGGCGCGTTCTACCTCCGTGAGATGCAACAAAGAAGAATCACCGAGTATCCTCCATACTGGAACTGCATCCTTCTCGAATTCTCCTCTTCTAAAGAAGAGAAAGCAGTGGAATCCTCAATGGATTTCAAGAAAGAGATCCTTGGTTTAGGAATCGAGAATCTCAATGTCTTAGGCCCAATCACCCCGTTCTACTCAATGAACAACGGCAAGCATAAACGCGTCCTTCTCCTCAAGTTCAAGAAGAGGGAAAGCATCGATTCGTATCTCAGGCAATTGCTCCAGAGATTCTCCTCTTTAGCCGGTGTAGACATCTCCGTAAACGTCGATCCTCTCGATTATTAATCGATTTGGAATAACCCTTTGGACTATTTCCATGTTATAATTTCCTCCTATTAGAGGAATTATATGATTGTCATCTCTGTCTTAGGCCTTGACCAGTTCGTCGTCGGCACCTACTCAAGGAAGAACACTGAAAATTTAGCGAGCCTTTTCGAATGCGATGAGGAGGAGATTGTCTTCTACTCCCCAAACAGCATGATTTTCCATAAAGGCGTCGAGCAGACTTCCTGGCAAACGGAAATCATCGTCCGTGCCCCGAAGAAGTACGCTGTTCTTGAGAGCAAAGTCGTCGATTATCTCATCAAAACCTTCACGGATTTCACAATTAACCTCAGTGTGACCTTCTCTTATTTCGAAGAGGAACACCACTACGAACACGTTAATGAAAGCTACCCTCGTTTCATCGAAAGAAGCAATCTCGCCGAAGAAGCGATGCCTTACGATGACGAGGAAGAATATGGCGATGAAGCTAATCCTCTCGACCGTGCCGATCTCGACATCGACGATGAGGAACAGATCTATCTTGGCGATGTCTTTGCAGGCCACGAGGAAGAACTCGAAGCACTAGACGCCAAGAAAGACGAAGATTGCTGTCACGATGGTGAATGCTGTTGCCACCATCATGGACATAAACACCAACATTAATTTGGGAGGAAAGACATGCAAGAATTTGATTTAGCCCAAAAGGTCCTCAACGACATCCTTGTGAATGATGTCCAGTTCAACGAGGCTCTCAGGAAGCTTTTCCAAGCCGATCAATCCATCCGTCCTTTGAGAGGATCTGTCGCTGGACTCGTCGGATGCGAGCTTCGCCATCACTTGCTTTTCACGCACCTTGTCGAGGAAGCCAAAATCGAAGGTCTCACCGAAGAGGAGAAGATGTGGATCAAGCTCACCCTTGCCGACATCTACTTCTTCAAGCGTATCCCTGCTGAGGATATGAAGAAGGAACTTCTCGAGAAGATCGGTGAGGAGAAGATGGCCAAACTCGAGCCACTTTTCGCCAAGGCGGAAACCCCAAACGAATTCATCCCGGCCGAATTCCCAAAGACTTCGAACAAATATCTCTCGCTTAGATACAACACCCCAGAGTGGGTTCTCAAGATCTGGCAGCATTTCGGATATGGCCAGACCTACCGTATCCTCAAGGCCAATGCCAGGCAAAACACCTCCAGCGTCCGCGTTCGTACCTCGATGGTGCCAGTGGAAGAGGTGCTCAACAGCAGCCCTGACTTTGTCAAATCCCCAGTGGAAGGCATCCTCCTTTATGGCGGAAAGACCCCGCTTCGCAAATTAGACCTATTCAAGCAAGGCGCCGTCTTCGCTGAGAGAATGGCCACCAAAGCCATGCTCGACGAATACAAGATCGAGGAGCCAAAAGAGGCCTTCATCTATAACGCCAACGCCGATTCATCTCTTTTCAAAGAGATCATCGAAACCTATCAGGACAAGATCGGTCTTAACCTCGGTTGCCCAAATACCGACAATTACACCGACGTCGCCCGCATGATCAAGACCGCCGGCTACAAGAACATCAATTTCTTCGGTGCCGAGCCTGATTCCATGGAAGCCGCAATCTCCCGTCCACAAGATCTCGTCATCGCCGCTCCGAATAGTTCGAACTTCGATCTCATCCGCGATTACCCAGACTACCTCCTTCACTTCAAGAAGGAAGAGATGGACGCCCTTTTCGCCCAAGAGAAAGCCGTCCTCGAAGGATGCTCCAAGTTCGTCGCTGAGAAAGGAACCCTCATCTACTGCGTTTACACAATCAGCAAGAAGGAAGGCAACAAGACCATCAACGACTTCTTAGCCAACCACAAAGAGTTCCATCTCATCAAAGAAGAGCAGAACATGCCTTTCGAAGAAAAGGCTACTGCTCTCTACTACGCCGTCCTCGTTAAGGATACCATCGCTGCTAAAGCAGAAGCCCCTGTCGGCGACATCGCTTCCTTAGCCGACGCCCCAACCAACTTACTCACTGCCTCACCAAAAGAATAAAATGCCGAAAAAGAACCTCTTTGGATATACCCTTAAAGCCCTTGAAGAGGAGATGATCGCTAGAGGCGAGAAGAAATATCGCGCCACTCAGCTTTATCAATGGATCTACGTCAAGAAAGTGACGGATTTCGATTCGATGACCGACATCTCCAAATCTTTTCGTGATGTCCTGAAAGAGGAATATAGCCTTGATTTGCCAAGGATTTTCACGAAACAAGTGGCGACTGACGGCACAATCAAACTCCTTGTCGAAATGGAAGACGGAGCCAAAGTCGAATGCGTCCTCATGCGTTATGACTATGGCAACGCCATCTGCGTTTCCTCCCAAATCGGCTGTTCCATGGGCTGCGCTTTCTGTGCCTCTGGACTCCTCAAGAGGGAAAGGAACCTCACCTCAGCCGAAATGACTGGCCAGGTCATGGTCATGAATAAGATCCTCTTCGAAGAAGGGGAGAACGTTTCCCACATCGTCGTCATGGGAACCGGTGAGCCATTCGACAACTACGACAACGTCTCTAGCTTCATCCACATCATGAACGAAGCCAAAGGCTTAGCGATCGGCGCTAGACACATCACCGTCAGCACCTGCGGTCTCGTCCCAGGCATCAAACGCTATGGCGATGAAGGCATCCAGGTTAATCTTGCTATCTCGCTTCACGCTCCAAACGACAAGATCAGAAACGAACTCATGCCAATATCGAAGGCCTACAAGATGGATGTCCTTCTCGATGCCGTCAAAGAGTACATTGAGAAAAGCGGACGTCGCGTCACCTTCGAATACATCCTCATCAAAGGCGTCAACGACACCCTTGAATGTGCGAAGGAACTCTCGGAGCTTCTCCGTGGCATCCTTTGCTACGTCAACCTCATCCCGCTTAACCCAGTCAAAGAGAAACCATATGAGAGATCGCTCGACAAAGACACCAAAGCCTTCTCGGTCTATCTCAATAACCATGGCATCAACTGCACCGTCCGTAAGGAGTGGGGCACTGGTATCGACGCGGCATGTGGCCAGCTCAGAGCCAAATACGTGAAAGGTAGGAACTAACAATGAGACACGGTTCATACGCTTTCAAAACGGATATCGGCAAAGTCAGAACCCATAACGATGACAAAGCCCAGGTCGCCATGAACGCCAATGGCGAGGTCTTCCTCGTCGTCTGCGATGGCATGGGCGGCGCCAAGAAAGGTGATCTTGCTTCGCAAATCGCCATCGAAACCCTCGTCGACGCTTTCCGTCATAAGAGAAAACACCACTTCGTGGCCACCAACAGAAGCTGGTTCACCAAAGTGGCCAAGAAAGCCAATTCGCTCATCTACGAATACGCGGAGAACAACCCTGATGCCAAAGGCATGGGAACCACGCTTGTCTGTGCTCTTATCAGCGACAACACCCTTTATACCTGCTGCATCGGTGACAGCCGTTGCTACATGCTCATAAAGAGAAATAAGCTCAAACAGCTTACCGAAGACCAGACATACGTGAACTTCCTTGTCTCGACTGGGAAGATCTCCGAAGAGGAAGCCTTGTCGCATCCTGACAGGCACGTTCTCATGAATGCCTTAGGCATCTTCCCTTCGCTCAGCCTTGCCTTCAATGAGTTCGAGTATCAAGGGGAGACCATCCTTTGCTGCTCGGATGGCTTATACAACCAGGTACCGCTTGATGAGATGGCGAACATCCTTAGCACCGATGAAAGGTGCGATCAGAAAGCCGATTCGCTTATAGCGATCGCAAATAGCAATGGGGGAAGCGACAACATCGCCGTCGCCCTCTGGGAGTGCATTTCAAATGATTGAGATTGGTGAAAAGATAGATAACCGTTACAGAGTGACGGGGAGAATCGCCCATGGCGGCATGGCCGATGTCTATGAGGCTTTTGATGTTGCCCTCCATAAGACAGTCGCCCTCAAGATCATGCGCGAAGACATGATGGATAATCCGAAAAACGTCGAACGTTTTGAGCATGAATGCATCGCTAGCGCATCACTTAACAACCCTAACATCGTCAAGGTCTTCGGACATGGCGTTGTGGACGGCAGACCATACATGGCCAACGAGTATGTCGACGGCAGAACCCTTCGCGATAAGCTCAACCTCGTCAGCGGTCATAACCTCTCACCGCAAGAAGCCTGCCAAGTCATGCTTCAGTTAACTGAAGGCGTCTCCTACATCCATGAGCACGGACTCCTTCATAGAGACCTAAAACCAGATAACCTTTTCTACCTTCCAGATGGCAGCGTCAAGATCACTGACTTCGGAATCTCTAGCAAAATAGGGGAGAAAGCGACCGGAGACGCGATCACCGGAACCGTCTATTACTGCGCCCCAGAGATTCTCATGGGTGAGCCTGCCAATGTCGCAAGCGACATCTACTCCATGGGCATCATCTTCTTCGAAATCCTTACTGGCACCATCCCGTTTGATGGAGCCACCCCAGAAGACGTCGCAATCGCTCAGATCAAAAAGCACTTCCCGGAGCCAAGCAAGTATCTTGCTTCTATCCCGAAGTCGCTCGATAAAATCATCGTCAAAGCCTGCCGAAAGAGGCCTGAAGAGAGATACGCCAACGCGTTCCTAATGCGTGAGGATATCCTCAAGGCCTTCGCAGACAAAGACAATTTCAAGGAGAAGAAGGGACTCTTATCAAGACTCTTCGGTTTTAAGTAGTATGGCACTCGTAGTCAAAACCCCATGCCTCTCGCCATCATTATTGGCTTGCACGCCTTTCCACATCAGGGAAGGTATGAAAGGAGCCGAATCGATCGGCGCGCCACTCATCCACATCGATGTCATGGATGGCAAGTTCGTCAAGAACGAATCCTTTGGGGTTGACTTTGTCAAAGACGTCCATGATAAGCACAACATGCTTAACGATACCCACATCATGATCGAGAAGCCTTGGGAGATGGTCGATGACTTCATCAAGGCTGGCTCCGACATCATCACTTTCCATATTGAGGCTTGCCCAAGCGAGAAAGAGGTTAGGGAGACCATCAGAAAGATCCGCGAAGGCGGCGCTTATGTCGGTCTTGCCATCAAGCCACACACTTCGACGAACGCTCTCCTTCCATACATCAACGACGTCGAACTGGTCCTCGTCATGTGTGTCGAACCAGGTTGGGGCGGACAGAAATTCATCCCTGAGACCTACGAAAGAATCCGTGACGTCAAAGCGATGATCAAAGCCCATGGCTCAAAAGCCCTCCTCCAAGTCGATGGAGGCATCAACGACATCACCGGACCGGAGTCCATCAGAGCCGGTGCGGACATCCTTGTCACCGGAACGTATTTATTCGGCGCTGAGACACCGGAGATCAGAGCCGCCAAAATCCTTAATAAATGATTATTGAGTTAGCTCAGATAGCCCTTTTCGCGCCTCCTGCCATTTTTCTATTGTATTTTCTATTAGGATCAGGTCAGTTTCAGGCCGCCCTTAAGGATGATAGAAAGAGGATGTTCAGCATCCTCACTGATTTTCCTTATGAGATGATGCCGAAGAAGGGCATTAAGAACTACGCTCTCATTTTCCTTGCCGGTTATTTCCTTTTGTCTCTTCTTACGAACGTCTCGATGTTCATCAATTTCTACGATTACGCTCCAACGATAACCGGTCTTCTTATCATTTCCGCTTTCCTATCTTTGGCGTACGCTTTCTTCAATCTGAGGATTCATAAGCTGACCGCCTCTTTAGAGAAATCCCATCTCGGACGTTTCTTCGTCATGGGATTGACCCTTATCCTTCTTACTTCAATAAATGGCATTATCTTCATCAATCTGAGCAGGGGACGTAAACTCGAAACACTTGTCTTCGTTCTCTCAATCGTCATGTTCGTGATCGCCTTGGCGGTCGCCATCATCCTCGTTAACCCTCGTCTCAAGACTTGGGCGAAGCTCGAGAAAGTGGTGGACGAGGATGGAGCCTCATCCTTAAAGAGACCTAAGCCATTCGTCCTGGCCTTCAGCGAGTGGATCGTCATCTTCCTCGGGGTGCTTTCTTACATCCTCACCGCCCTTTGCAATTACCTAATGATTGGATATTAAAACAACAAAAAAAGGCCCGTTTTGCAGGGCCTTTTTGATAATCAATAATCGGTAAAAACTATTCAGCCTTTTCTTCTTTGGCCTTGATCGACTTGTTGAGAGTGCGATAAGCGCGAGCGGACATCTTAACCTCGACCATCTTGCCATTGATGTTGACTTTGTAGGTCTGGATATTGACATTCCAACGACGACGGGTCGCTCTGACGGAATGGGATCTGTTGTTGCCGCTCATTGGGCCTTTACCGGTAATTGGGCATTTTCTTGACATAGTTTTCACCTCTGCTGCGAGAAATCGCGGATTAAAATATACCACCTATACTAACGTATGGCAAACTTTTTCTCAGTTTGAGAATTTTTATCGCATTTGCCCCTCATGAAGCGGTCAATATATGTTAATATATTCCTAACAACAAACATTGTTCGGAGGGAACATATGAGCACCACATTAGCTGCGATGATTCTCGCTGGCGGAAAAGGCACCCGTCTTCAGGCGTTGACCAAGAAGGTGGCGAAACCTGCTGTCAGCTACGGCGGAAAATACAGAATCATCGACTTTCCGCTTTCAAATTGCGCCCATAGCGGTATCAATGCCGTGAGCGTACTCACCCAGTACGAGTCGAGCGAACTCAACACTTACGTCGGCAACGGCGAGAAGTGGGGCCTTAACGGCGTCAGAAGCGTCACATCAGTCCTCACCCCAAAGCAGACCGAGGAAGGATCAAGCTGGTACGCTGGCACCGCAGACGCCATTTACGAGAACCTCGACTGGCTTGAAAGAGTCAATCCAAAGTACGTCCTCATCCTTTCAGGCGACCATATTTACAGCTGCACCTATAACGAGATGCTTCAGAAGCACATTGAGAACGGCGCCGACTGCACCATCAGCGTCTACCCAGTCCCAATGGAAGAGGCTTCCCGCTTTGGCATCCTCGTCACTGACGAGAAGGACAACATCGTCCAGTTCGTCGAGAAACCGAAGAAACCTATCAGCAACCTCGCTTCGATGGGTATCTATATCTTCACCTATAGCACCCTCCGCGATTATTTGATCAAAGATCATAAGTTAGAAGACAGCGACCACGACTTCGGCAAGAACATCATCCCAACGATGCTCAAGGATAAGAGGAAACTCGTCGCCTATACCTATAGCGGATACTGGAAAGACGTCGGAACCATCGCCTCCCTCCATCAGGCGAACATGGACCTTCTCCTTTCCGGAGACCCAGATATCAATATCTATACCGTCCAAGGTAAGAATAAAATTCTTAGCGAAGACATCCATGGCACCCCGCAATTCATCGGCAAGACCGCCAAAGTCAAAGATTCCCTCATCAACCAGGGTTCCATCATCCTTGGCGAGGTCAACCATAGCGTCATCTCGGGTGACGTCATCATCGAAGAAGGCGCGAAGGTCACAAACTCCGTCGTCATGAACGGCGCCTTCATTGACTGCAACGCAGAAGTAACCGATGCCATCATCGGTCCGAATACCCTCATCGAAAAAGGTGAGAAAGTGAATGTCGAGAAAGACGGCATCGCTTTGATCGTTAACGAAAAGGCAGGTAGATAAGATGAACAAGATTATTGCCCTTCTCAATTGCCATAACTCCCCAGAGCTTGGCGAGCTCACCTCCAACCGTCCATTAGCCTCAACCTCCTTCTTAGGCAGGTACGCTTTCATGGATTTCGCGATGTCGAATTTCACCAATTCCGGCATCCAAAACGTCAACGTTTTAGTCAAAAATCACCAGCGTTCCCTGCTTAAACACATGGGAAACATGATGTCCTGGGTCAATAACACCAAGACCGGAAGAGACACCATCTTCTATAACGAGAAAGGTATCCTCAACCCTGCCTACAACACTGACATCAATAACATCAAAGAGAACGATTGGGTCCTCTATGAATCCAATGCGAACTTACTTGTTTTCGAAGCCCCTGAGATCGTTGCTTCCATCGACCTCCGCCCATTCATCGAAGAGCATCAGAAGAGGATGGAGGAAATCACCATCGTCTACAAAGAGATCGATGACGCCAACAAAGAGTTCATCGGTGCCGATGTCCTCGATATCGATGAGAATGGCTACCTCAAAGACGTCCATAAAAACAAAGGCGATGTCAAGAAAGCCAAAGTCTCCCTCCAGATCTGGATCATCAACCGCAAGACCTTAGTCGAGATGATCGACCACAGCAACCGCGTCGATTCCTCTTGGGGCATTGCCGAATACCTCAAAGGTATTGCCACCAACGATTTCATCCCAACCAAGATCCATTGTGTGCCATTCAATGGCTATGCCAGAAGATTCGACAGCCTTGCCCATTACGTCGAGTACTCTTTCGAGCTTCTTAACAGAAAGCCATATGAAACCCTCTTCAACAGAGACTGGCCTATCTACACCCGTACGCACGATACCCCTCCAGCCATCTATGGCACCGAAAGCGAGGTCACCAATAGCTTCATCTCCAATGGCTGCGTCATCGAAGGAACCGTCAAGGATTCCATCATCTGCCGTGGCGTCAAGGTCAAGAAAGGCGCCAAGGTCACCCGTTCCATCGTCCTTAGCAACTGCATCATCAACGAGGGCAGCGCTCTTAGCGACGTCGTCATCGATAAGTACAGCGCCGTTGCGCCTCGCCATAAGATCCAAGGCGACAAAGAGGACGTCATCTACGTCAAACAAGGAGCGAAAGTATGAGAATCGCAATGCTGGCCAGCGAAAGCAACCCCTTTTGTAAATCCGGTGGCTTAGCTGATGTTGTCTTTGCTCTAAGCAAAGAACTCGTCAAAGAAGGCAACGAGGTCATCGTCCTTCTCCCTTATCATGGCGTGATCAAAAGAAAAAACATCAAGGTCACGAAGAAGGGTTCTTATGTCGTCAAGATGTCTTGGAGACAACAGGACACCACTTTATACGAAACGGCAGTGGACGGCGTGAAATTCTACTTTGTAGAGAACGACGCCTATTTCTACCGCGACCACCTTTATGGCTATGACGATGACGGTGAGAGATTCGCCTATTTCGCTTTAGCCGCCAAAGCCGCTCTCAAGCACCTTAAGTTTAAAGCGGACATCGTCCATGTCCACGATTGGCAAACCGCCATGGTCCCTTGCCTCCTCAAAGAGGAAAGGCCAGCCGACCCATTCTACAAAGGAATGAAGAGCGTTCTCACCATTCATAACCCAGCTTTCAAGGGTTTCCTTGACCGTTTCTTCCTTAACGATTTCTTTAATCTCCGAGACGAGCTTTATGACACTGGCAAGGTTCGTCTTGATGGACTAGTAAGTACCCTCAAAGCCGGCATCGTCTTCGCCGACAAGATCACAACCGTTTCCCCAACCCATAGAAATGAGCTTCTCACTTTCGAGCACGGCCAGGGCTTAGATAGAGACCTTGAGCTTAGACGCTATGACTTCACTGGCATCGCTAATGGCATCGATGTAGAGGAGTGGGATCCTTCAAAAGACAAAGGAATTGCAAGGAATTTTGACGTTGAAACCGTGAAAGAAGGCAAGAAAGCCAACCAGAAAGATCTCCTCGATTTCTTCCATATCACGAATAGGGGCGGGCCAGTCTATGGCATCGTCTCTCGCCTCTCTTGGCAAAAAGGCATCGATATCATGATCAACAACATGAGAGAAGCCCTTGCTAGAGGAGCCTCCCTTCTCATTCTTGGCTCAGGTGAATACGAGCTTGAGCAGAAGTGCGAAGCCCTTAGGCGCGACTTCCCGGATACCTGCGGCATCTACATCGGCTACAACGATGCGATCGCCCACAAGATCTATGCCGGATGCGACTATTTCCTCATGCCAAGCCTCTTCGAGCCATGCGGAATCTCGCAGATGATCGCCAAGCGCTATGGCACCCTTCCGATCGTCCGTTATACCGGCGGTCTTGCCGATACGGTTGTTGGTTACAACAAAGACAACCTGAAAGTGGCTGACGGAATCGGTTTCAATGATTATAATGATTCAGGCCTCGGCTATGCCGTGGGTCTATCTAGAGAGCTCTTCGAAGACAAGAAAGCTTTCTGGACTTGCGTGAAGAATGCGATGAAGTGCGACCACAGCTGGAAGAATTCCGCTAACGAGTACCTCAAGATCTACCATTCTCTCGCTTCATAGTGGGAGGACTACTTATGTCATACGACCATGGCTCCATTGAGAAGAAATGGGCCAGATACTGGGACGAGCACGAAACCTTCAAATGTGACGTCCATGATTTCTCAAAACCAAAATACTACGCCCTCGACATGTTCCCTTATCCATCCGGACAAGGACTTCACGTCGGACATCCAGAGGGTTATACCGCCACCGACATCCTTTGCAGAATGAAGAGGATGCAGGGCTTTAACGTCCTTCACCCGATGGGTTGGGACGCTTTCGGACTTCCTGCTGAGCAATTCGCCATCAAGAACAACGAGCACCCAGAGGGATTCACCCGCAAGAACATCGCCCATTTCAAAGAGCAGATCAAGACCTTAGGTCTTTCCTATGACTGGAGCAAGGAAATCGCCACCATCGACCCATCTTTCTACAAGTGGACCCAGTGGATCTTCCTCCAGATGTACAAACACGACTTGGCCTATGTCGATGACATCCCAGTCAACTATTGCCCGGAGCTTGGCACCGTCCTCGCCAACGAAGAGGTCATCGATGGCAAGTCTGAGCGCGGTGGCTTCCCAGTCATCCGTATGCCAATGCGCCAATGGATCCTCAAGATCACCGCTTATGCCGATCGCCTTGAGAAAGACCTCGAAGGCTTAGATTGGCCAAAGAGCACCCTTGAGATGCAACGCAACTGGATCGGCCGCTCAACCGGCGTTCAGATCCGTTTCAATATCGAAGGCAAAGATACTTACTTCGATGTCTTCACTACCCGTGTCGACACCCTCTTCGGCTGCACCTATTGCTGCCTTGCCCCAGAGCACCCTCTCGTCAAAGAGCTTGTGAGCCCTGAGCAAAAAGAAGCGGTGGAGAAATACGTTAATGATGCCGCTAAGAAGAGCGACCTCATGAGAACCTCTCTTGAGAAAGAGAAGACCGGTGTTTATCTTGGTGCGACCGCCATCAACCCAATAAATGGCAAATCCATCCCGATCTATGTCGCCGATTACGTCCTTGGTTCCTATGGAACCGGTGCCGTCATGGCCGTTCCTGCCCATGATACGAGAGACTACGCTTTCGCAAAGAAACACAACCTCCCAATCATCCAGGTCCTTGAAGGAGATATCTCCAAAGAGGCTATGGTTGATGATGCCCCACATATGAATAGTGAGTTCGCTAATGGCATGATGATCGCCGAAGCGAAAGCCGCCATCACCAAGAAGCTCGTTGAGCTTGGCGCGGGCAAAGAAGTCGTCAATTACAAACTTCGTGACTGGATTTTCTCCAGACAGCGTTATTGGGGCGAACCGATCCCAATGATGCAGGACAAGGATGGCAAGGAATTCCCAATCCCAGAGGATCAGCTTCCTCTCGTCCTTCCTGAGCTTGATGACTATCAGCCAACCAAAGATGGCAAACCTCCTCTTTCGAAAGCCCCAGACGCTTGGTTAAAGCCAACCATCGATGGCAAAGAATATCTCCGTGAGACCAACACCATGCCACAGTGGGCGGGTTCCTCATGGTACTACATCCGCTATATCGATCCACAGAACGATAAGGCGATGGCCGATCCAGAGCTCATTGAGCACTGGCTCCCAGTCGACATCTATGTCGGTGGACAAGAGCACGCCGTCCTCCATCTTCTCTATGCCCGTTTCTGGCATAAGTTCCTCTATGACATTGGCATCGTCAAATGCAAAGAGCCATTCCAGAAACTCTATCACCAGGGTATGATCCTTGGCGCCAACGGCGAGAAGATGTCCAAGTCCCGTGGCAACGTCGTCAACCCTGACGATATCGTTAATAGCAACGGTGCTGATTCCTTACGTCTCTTCGAGATGTTCGCCGGACCTCTTAATGAGATGAAGCCATGGTCAACCGAATCCCTTAACGGCGCGACCCGTTTCATCGAAAGGGCCTTCCGTCTCGTAAGCGAAGAACCATACACCAAGATGATCTCGGAAGAGAACTCCCATGAGCTCGATTACTCATATAACTTCCTCGTGAAGAAGGTGAGCACCGACTTCGAGAATCTCGATTTCAATACCGCGATCAGCCAGATGATGGTCTTCGTCAATGACTGCTATAAAGCGAAAAGCCTCTACAAATCCTACTTAGAAGGCTTCGTCAAACTCTTCTCCTGCGTTTGCCCATTCGCCGGTGAGGAGATGTGGTCTCTCCTTGGCCACAAGGAGTCGATCGCCTATGAGAAATGGCCGACCTACGATGAGAAGGCCATCACTCTCACGACCGTCAAATTAGCCGTCTCCGTCAACGGCAAGATGCGTGACGTCATTGAGGTTTCTAAAGAAGCCACTCAGGATGAGGTCATGGCTAAAGCCAATGAGTCGGCGAAAGTTCAATCCTTCTTAGCTGGACACGAGATCAAAAAGATCATCTACGTCCCAGGAAGAATCCTCAACATCGTCGTTGCTTAATAACTAACCCGTGGATTCGCAAGTCGAACTACGGGTTTTCTTTTTTGGTTTGGATATACTACAATTATGTCAAGTAGACAGAAAGTAGCATATTTTCGAAGGAAGAAAATGTCGGTTTTAGAAAATGTTCTGAAGGAAGAACTTGAAAGGATTCAGAGGAACATCGCCTCATATGAGACCCTTTTGGCATCCCTACCCAAAGGTTACTTATTTGAACAACGCCTAAAATCGAAGGTCTATTGTTATCGAAAGAGAAGGGAAGGGGACAAAATCGTCTCTGAATATGTTGGGCCTATCGGTTCGCCTAAAGCCAAAAAAGCGGTGGAGGACTATGAACAAAGAAAAAGAGTTCAGAACAACCTCCGTGCCCTAAAGAAAGAGAAAGCAAAACTTATCAAAGCTATACGCCATTTTCCGTGACATTGAGGTGACGCTTGTTATAGAATGTTGCTGCCCGCTACCAACAAGGTTGGAGCGGAGCGGAGACAGACCAAATGTTACTTGCAATTGACGTCGGGAACACCCTGACAGACTTCGGCTTTTTCGCCGATGACAAACTGCTTAATTCCTATTTGATGGATAGTGACACCAAACGCAGCGAGGACGAAACCCGTGCTCGCCTTCTTTTGATGTTCAAATCCCTCGAAATCGAACTAAGCGAAATCGATGAAGTAATCATTTCATCGGTTGTCCCTTCAATTGGGACGATTCTTACTAACCTCAGCCAAAAACTATTTAACGTGAAGACTAAGGTTATTGGCCCTGGACTTAAGAACGGGCTCATGATGCGCGTCGATAACCCATCCGAGGTCGGCGCCGATCTCATCGCTGATGCGGTGGGAGGCAAAGAGAGATATGGGAACTCGCTATTCATTGCCGACTTAGGCACCGCGAGCAAATATCTTCTTATCGATGAGGATGGCGCTTATTCAGGCCTCGCGATCGCTCCTGGAATGAAGCTTTCGCTTGACGCTCTCTCTAATGGGACAGCGGCTTTGCCAGAGATTTCGCTCTCGAAAAAAGCAAAAATCTACGGCAAAAACACTGTGGATTGTATGGCAAGCGGAATCATCAACGGCACCATTTATCAGGTCCGCGGTTTCGCTGAAGCATATGAAAAAGCAGTGGGCCATAAGCTCACCAAAATCCTCACGGGCGGCAATGCCGAATACGTGAAAGACGAACTCCCAGAGTTCATCTACGACAAAGACCTTCTCATGGAAGGACTATACGCAATCAATCTTAAGAACAGGAAATAATCAAAATGAAAATTACAGTTAAAGATATCGCCATCGACGCGATTTTCGTCGGTATCATCGCAGTCATGACCTTTGTTCCAATGGTTGGAATGATAGCCATCAATTCAGTTGTCAGCTTCACCCTTCTTCACTTACCGGTCGTTCTCGGAGCCTATCTGTTTGGCTGGAGAAAAGGCCTTGTCCTTGGTGTTGCCATGGGCGTCTGCTCGATGCTCAAAGCCATCATCGCTCCTACTGGCGCTCTTGATCCTTTATTCGTCTGGCCATGGATCAGCGTCCTTCCAAGAGCCCTATTCGGATATTTGAGCGGTTTGTTCTTTGACTTGCTGCACAAAAATTCTAAACTATACGGGAACCCACTTATTGTGGGTTTGCTCTCCTTCGCCTTTACCGTTATGCATACGGTGTTTGTGTTTGGATCGCTCTTCGTTTTCTTCCCAGGGATTACCATCGGAATCTTTGCTGGCTCTGGTGAAATCTTGGAAGGAGTGGTCGTAGGAGCAATTGTCATTATTTCGATTGGCATGTTAGGAGAGGCAATCTTAGCCGGCATCATTACCCCAGTAGTCGGCAAGGCAACGATGTTCGTCGCAAAGAGATTCAGAAGCGGCGATAGAGAGGAAGAGAAAGAGTAATGCCGAATTTCGACAAATTAGCAAAAGCTTATGAACTTGGGGCCGTCAAAGCCCTTCAGAACTTCATCCGCATCAACAGCGTCTATGACGAGACCACGATTGGTGAGGGTGCGCCTTATGGCTTAGGCGTCAAGAAAGCCTTAGAGTATTTCGCCAAGATGGGTTCCAACTTCGGTTGGAAGAGCAAAGTCATCGATGGCTATTGCACCGAGATCACCGTCGGAGAGGAAGGACCGCTTGTTGGCATCTACGGCCATAGCGATGTCGTCCCTGTGAGCGGAAAATGGAACTTCAAGCCTTTCGGCGCCGAGATCAAAGACGGCGTCATCTATGGCAGAGGCGCTTGCGATGACAAGGGACCTCTTCTTGCCGCCCTTTATGCCGTTAAGCTCCTTCAGGACGAAGGAATGCTCAAAGGCTACCGCGTCAAGATCGTCAGTGGTGGCGATGAGGAACGTGGCTCATCCTGCTTAGACTACTATTTCAACGAATACAAAGGAGAGGCCCCAAGATTCGGCTTCACACCAGACGCCAATTGGCCTCTTATCTATGCTGAGAAGGGCATCCAGTACTATGACGCCCACTACGAAGGCGAATTAGGACCGGTCATTGCCATGAACGGCGGTGTCGTCCGTAATGCCGTCTGCGATTACGTGCTCGTCACCTTGAAACCAGATCCAAAGTTCGTCAAATATCTCAAAGAGAAGGCCATCAAATGCGAAATCACTGACAATTCTGCATTATTAATGGTCAGATTCTCTGGTAAGACAGCCCACGCTTCCACCCCAGAGCTCGGTGAGAACGCTATGGTCTCTTGCTTCGAAGCCCTTGGAGATTTCTACAAGCTCGAAGTCCTTTCCAAAGCTGCCAAAGCCATGAAAGACTGCCATGGCAAATCCTTCGGCGGATATAACATGTCCAAAGAGCTTGGCGAAGCCACTTATAACTATGGCATCGTCAACTACGACGGAAAGAACCTTAACTTCACCATCGACTTCCGCTTCGGTGAGGAAGCAAAGCCAGAAGAGCTCATCGCCAAGTTCGGCGAGGCTACTGGCTTAGAGCTCACCAAGAAGAGCGAAAGCAAGATGCTTATCTATGATAAGAAGTCCACTCTCGTGAGCACTCTCATGAAAGCCTACAAGAAAGGCGCCCACAAACTCTTTGCCAAACCTCTCGCCATCGGCGGAGGAACCTATGCCAAAGAAGCGCCTAACACCGTCGCTTTTGGTGCAGAGTGGCCAAAGCACCCAGGCAACATGCATTCGCCAGACGAATACATCTACATCGAAGACTTCATCAAAGACATCGCCATCTACGCCAGGGCGATCTACGCATTAGGAACCGCTAAGTGAGATCTCGTTTCAAAAAATGGGCTCTTCCATTCATCGAAGAGCATGAGGAAATAACTTTGTCTCTTCCTTTCGAGGATAAGACTTTCTTTGAAAGCGCGCCTCTCTACCTTGAGATAGGTTCCGGCAAAGGAGACTTCATCGTCTCTCTTGCTGAGCGTCATCCAGAGAACCATTACCTCGCTGTTGAAAGAGATGTATCATCCTTGGGCACTCTCGCGAAGAAGATTGTCGAGAAAGAACTAACGAACGTTAAGATCGTCTATCAGGATTTCGACAAAGTCGCTCCTGAGCTTCCTAAGGAAGGCTTCAAGACGATTTACCTCAATTTCTCTGACCCTTGGCCAAAGAAGAGACATTCCAAAAGAAGGCTCACCGCCAAACCTCGTTTAGAGACTTATCTCTCGCTTCTTGAAAAAGGAGGGGAGCTCCGTCAGAAGACCGATAATGAAGGTCTCTACGAATTCACCAAAGAAGAAGTGGAAGGAACCGCCTTTATCAACCTCGTTGACGAAAAAGATTACGTTTTTGACGAGGAAAATGACGCCATGAGCGAATATGAGAGGAACTTCAGAAGCGAAGGCAAACCGATCTATCGCTTAATATATAAGAAGTAAGGAGAAGACCTATGTATAGACTTTTCTACAATCACCAAGCCATCAAAGACGTCCTCATCGTCGTCATCGAACCTGAGGCCAGAGTCCTTAAGAGCGAAACCCATAACAACGTTGTCGCTTTATATGGCGAGGACAACAAGCTCGTCGGCTATAACATCTTCCATATCGACGATGTGATGAAGATCAAAGCCAACGGAGTCATCTTCGTCCCAGACAGCAAACTCCTTGAAGTGGTCAACTCTCTCCTTGAGAGAGAAGGCTTAGTCCCTCTCCCAGAGGTCAAGGATTCCGGATATAGAGTTGCCAAGGTCCTTTCGACCGAGGAGCACCCTCTTGATGAGAAAGCCCTTATCCTCAAACTTCAGTGTGGCGATAAGACCTACGAGACCGTCTCTAGCCTCAAAGGGATCAAAGAAGGCTCGATGGTTGTGGTGGCGCTTGATGGAACAATCCTTTATGACGGGAACATGTATCACAGAGCCGTCATCAAGAACATCAACAACGACGTCAAAGTCCTTAGCCCAGTCGAGCTTAGACTCGAAGGTTCTGAGAAAGACGCTTTCCTCCTTGATGAGGATCCTTCCTTCAAGGATGGCGAGGACTTCTTCGTCCGTTAAAGATAAAAGCAAGTTAAGGCGGGGATTATGTCCCCGCTTTTCTTATGTAAATACATGAAATTAACTTGAAAATTGTCTACAAAAAATCAAAGTTTAAACAGGTATATTATGAAGACGAAATAAGTCGAGAATACATTACCGAAATTATATTACATAGTAATGACCGATATTTTTCCTACTTTGAAAACACTTTGACGTGTTTATGAAAATATTTTCATTGTGTTAAATCTTTTTTCTTTTTAGAATGAGGTTGTCCTGGAGGAAAGAACATGAACACCAAGGATCGTGTAACCATCTATCAAGTCGCCCAAGCAGCCGGAGTTTCCTTAGCTACCGTCTCCCGTGTCATCAATAAACAAGGCAACGTCACTGAGGCCACCCGTCTCAATGTCGAAGAGACCATCAAACGCCTTGGATATAAACCAAGCGGCCTCGCCCAGGCTCTTGCCACAAACAAATCAACCAACATCGGCGTCATCATCCCTAACGCCAACTACGTCTATATCTCTAACCTTCTCGCTGGCATTTCCGATGTCGCGAAGACAAAGGGCTTTGTCCTTTCCCTCTTCACCACATCCCACAGCCGTGAAGAGGCTCTTTCCATGATTGAGAAAGTCATCACCTCCCACGTCGACGGCGCTATCATCTTTGATGATGAGCTCGATGCCGAGGATGTCATGAAGATCAATTCCTACAGCGTCCCAACCATCGTCATCAATAAGAAGATCATCGGCGATAAGGTTGGTTCAATCCTCTTCTCATATGAGGATGTCCTCTCCAAATTCATTGAGTCCTATTACAAGAAAGGCGGAGACAAGCAGATGACCTTCGTCCACGTCCACGACGGTGGCCGCCTCCTTTCTAGAAACGAGAAAGCCTTCAGAGAGACCCATGAGAGAATCGGTCAGAAGTACAACGTCATCAACTGCGACGATTCCTACACCCGCACATACCACGATTTCTATGAATACTTCCAGAACAACAAGAAAGGCTATTTCATCGCTTATCGTGACTCCATCGCTGCCGCTATCGAGAACGCCGCTACCGACGTTGGCTTAAAGGTCCCAGAGGACGTTGAGATCGTCTCTCTTGTCGGAACCAAATACGCCAACATCCTCCGTCCATCGATCACCGCTCTCCATATCAACATGCAAGAAGTGGGACAGCGTTCCATGTATATGCTTATCGACCTCATCAACAACGACCTCGTCGATAAGAGCTACCGCTTCGAACCTCTTGTTAATGAGCGTTCTAGCACCATCAAGAGATAACAAAACGCAAAACAAAAAGACCTCAATCACGAGGTCTTTTTTTCATGTTTGCTTAGGCAATGTAGTGAATGTTGTTGAACTTCATAACGTATTCGACGAAGTCTTTTTCTGGGATAGGCTTAGAGAAGAGGAAGCCTTGTATCATGTTGGCTCCAAAGGAGAGGATAAGGTTCTTCTGTTCTTCGGTCTCGACGCCTTCCTGGATGGTGTGGAAGGAGAGGGAACTAATCGTTTTATAGATGCTTGATAAGACGGATTTTCCAATCTCGCCTTCCTCAGCGGAAAGGAGGAGGGAACGGTCTAGCTTGATGTTCTTGTATTTGCTTTGGATAAGACGGGTGAGGTTCGAATAACCGGTTCCGTAATCATCAAGAGAGAGAGGGAATCCGACCTTCATGAGATTCTGGATACAGCCAAGAAGCTCAGTATCATTATCCGCATCGGCGGTCTCCGTGATCTCAATGTTAAGGAATGATGGTGGGATGTTATACCTGTGAGCGATTTCCAAGAATCTTCCTGCTAAGTCTTTTTCTGGAAGCTGATAGATGGAAAGGTTGATTTCAAGCCATTCGATTCCGAGGTTCTGAACGTCATTATTCCTGGCAAATCGGCACGCTTCTTCAAAAACCCAGTGTCCGAGGTCAATGATTGTGCCATTCTCTTCGGCAACAGGGATGAACTCATCCGGGCCGATGAATCCGAGTTCTGGATCGATGAGTCGGAGAAGTGCTTCAGCAGAGACGATTCTATTGCGTTTGGCATCCCAGATAGGCTGGTAATAGAGCTTGAAGTTATTGTCTCTGAGACCTCTGGCAATCGCGCCTTCGATCATGCTTCTGCGTTTGATGAACTGAAGGGAAGCGCTCTTACGGAGAGTGACTTTTTGATCGGCTTTGGCGTTTCTTCCGAGTAAGAGGTAGTGGAGCTGACTTGGGTCCTCAATATCCTCAGGGACCTTAGCCACGGTGATAACCCAGTTTGGCGAGATTTCAACATCACCATGTCCCCAAGGTTCTTTGAATCTGGCATCAAGCTTCTCGACGATTTGGTCAACGAGTTCCTCATCATCGCCAAAAACCATGATTCCAAAGGAACCGCTTGCGAGATAGTAGGTGAGCTGAGGCTTGTATACCGAAGTCAAATACTTTGCGATTTCGATCTCGATTCCGGTGTAGCTCGCCTTTCCAAGCATCTCGAGATATTGGAGATAGTCAGGGGCTTTGACCGTGATGATCGTGTAATGACGCTTAGCGGCCATAGCGGTGGCGTTGTCTTCATAGAAGGCGATATCGTTATATAGCCCTGTGTCGCGGTTGATCGATTCCTTGTCGCTTTCGAGGATGACAAGGAAGCTAAGGATGGAAATGGATTCGGCGAAGGCCTCGACCCTCACGTCTTTGTTGATGAGCTGAATGGCGATGCCAATGAAGATGAGTGCGACGAAGAAGGACATGCTGAAGATCTTCCTGGTGGTCATGGCCTTGATGTTTCTGATGAAGGCGAAGATACCATAAGCGGCATAGACAAGGGCGACGACATAGAAGACAAAAGCGGCCGGTCCACGCTCATACGCATACATGCCATCTGCGGTCACGGTGTATGTATAAAGAGGTCTGATATCGCTAGGTAAGAAAGCGTTGATGATGTTGAAGAGCTCAACGATCATCGCAGGGATCCAGTAGATGAACCAAAGGCGTTTCTTACGTCCGACGATGGTGCCATTAAGGGATAAGACATATAACGCATATGTCGGAGCGAGGAATGAGTGGAAGAGGAAGAAAAGGACCTTAAGGAGTATTAAGAGCCAGGCGATATTATTCTCAACCGTGCAGAAGGTCATGAGAACATCGGCTATGAGTGAGAACAAAGGAGCTGCAGCGCAGCTGATCGAGATATATAAGAAGGTGCGGTGCTGAAGCCTATTAAGGTTCTTTCTTGAAGCTGCTACGACGCAAAATAAGGCGACAACAAAGGCGCCAAAACAAAGACCGACGTTGATATTTAACTTCGTAAACATTACCTAAAAATTAATTCTCAAATTGGTCGTTGTCAAATACTACGCTCACGGACGCGCTAATAGGTACTGCGATACCGATTTCCCGGCTTTTTGTAAAATCCCTTGCAAAACCGACATATTTTTCAAAACATCCGAATGTTTTTAGGATATTCGGTCATTATTGCTACAAATAACTTTTTATTCGAGTAGAATAAACACGTGAGGAATAACTAATGGAAAACATTGTTGACGATCTCAATTACCGCGGACTCATTGAACAATACTCGAACGAAGAAAACGTCCGCAAACTCTTATCAAAGAAAACCACTATCTATTGCGGCTTCGATCCAAGCGCCGCTTCTATGCACGTTGGCAACTACGTCATGATCTCGATTCTCAAGAGACTCCAGAAAGCCGGCCACAAGATCATCGCTCTCGTCGGCGGTGCCACCGGCATGATCGGAGACCCATCTGGCAAATCGAAGGAAAGAAACCTCCAGTCCATGGAAGTTCTCAAGGCCAACACCGAATCGATCAGACAGCAGCTTGAAAGATTCATCGATCTTTCCGACCCAGACAAAGGCATGATCGTGAATAACTACGATTGGCTTGGCAAGATGAGCATGCTCGACTTCCTCCGTGATTACGGAAAGTTCTTCTCGGTCAACTACATGCTCTCAAAGGAAATCGTCTCTTCTCGTCTTGAAGCAGGCATCTCCTTCACCGAGTTCTCATATCAGATTCTCCAGTCCGTTGACTTCTATCACCTCCGCAAGACCGAAGGCGCTTCCATCCAGATTGGCGGAAACGACCAGTGGGGGAACCTCACCTCTGGCTTAGAGCTCATCAGAAAGCTCGATGGCGATGAGGCTGAAGCGGAAGTCATGACTGCTCACTTAATCACCAGAGCTGATGGCAAGAAGTTTGGCAAATCCGAGAAAGGCGCTCTCTTCCTTGACCGCAATCTCACTTCCCCATATCAGCTCTATCAGTACTTCATCAACACCACCGATGATGATGCCGTCAAGTACCTTAAGGTATTCACCTTCTTAAGCCATGACGAAATCGAAGACGTCATCCGTGAGCATCTTGCCAATCTTGGCATGCGTGTCGCTCAGAAGAAACTCGCCTACGAAGTCGTCAAGGACATCCACGGCAAAGATGCCGCCGATGAAGCAGTCAATATGTCTAGCGTTCTCTTCACCGGTGCGGTCCAGAACCTCACCGCCAGCCAGATCGAAGAGATCCTTGGCTCCCTCAAGATGAAGCTCCCAGAGGAAATCAACCTCGTTGACCTTCTCGTCCTCCTTGGCGCTGCCAAATCGAAGACCGAGGCCCGTACCTTCATCACCCAGAACAGCGTCTCCATCAATGGCGAAAAAGTCACTGATGCGAATAAGAACTACACAATCTCCGACGCCATGGCAGGAAAATACTTGATTGTAAGGCGCGGAAAGAAGAATTACTATTTAGGCGAATTCTAAAGAATTAGAAAAGGAGGCCCAGTTATGAAAAAAGGAATCCCATTCAAATTCCTCATCTCAGCAAGCGCATTGCTTGTTTTGACCTCGTGCAACGATGTTGTCCCAGGAGTGACTTCTGAGCCAGCGACCACCTCCGAAGAATCCATTACCTCGCTTGATGCCTCTGCACCAGATGTCTCGATCGGTGTTTCTTCCGAGATCGGTGGAACCAGCACTCCAGAAGAATCTTCTGGCAAAGGTGATTACAACACATCCATCCTTCAGAATGCTGTCGAAGAATCTCTCAAGAAAAACGGCATGAGAATGGAGATGAATCAGCCAAGTCTTCAGCTTGGTCTTTCTTCCTACACCGTTTTAGGAACCGCTCCAAACTTCAATTTGGTCAAAGGCTCAACCAATAACATCGTTCTCCAAGCCGAAAAAGAGACCCTCGAAGTCACTAAGAGCACTCTCTTAGGTCTCACCGGCATGCGCTTCAACCTCAATAACCTTTCCCTTGTCGCTGGATCACTTTCAATGGCCGGATCCGCCCTTCCTGCTCAAAACCTCATCAACCAGGATATGAATCTCTACTACACGAACAACACGATGTATTGGGATTTTCTTGATGAGAATGGCCAGGAATGCACAGGCTTATCGGCCTTAGCCGATTTGGCTTTCTCCGCTGCGATGTCCGCCTCTGGCGATTCGAGCGATATCGAGTTCCAGCATAAAGGCAAATATGAGCTCGATAGCACCGCGCAGTCATACATGATGCTCATCAGCGCTTATCTCCCAAGCTTGCTCCCAGGCGTTGTCGATTCAGTTATCCAGTCCCTCTGGCAGGGCGGTGCCGAAATCACAACCACCTCATCCAAAGTCCTTGGCGAGACCATCTATGACATGTCCATCAAGACTAGCGATCCAAGCGTTCTCATTGGAGGCACTTCCGACATCACCGACACGGCAGGTTCCCTTGTCGGCGGCTTAACCGATAGTCTTCCAGTCGATGTCTCAGATACCGATGGAATTACCGCTGACTATTTCACATCCTTCGACTTCGAGATGCATTTCGGCTATACCGTCGATTCTCTCAGAACCATGAGCATGACTCTCAATGCGACCGCGGATGAGACCAAAGTCCAGGAAGGCATCCTTGATGATGAAGAACTTGCAGCCGGTGATACCAAACTCGGACTCTCAACCATCCAGATGAGCCAAACCACGACCTTCACCTTCGACAATAGCATTTCCATCACATATCCTTCATTCGATACTTATGTGACTCAGGAATTGCCTGTTGAAGAGGAAGTAGTTGAAGAACCAATCTCTTCTGAGCCAACTTCCTCCGAGCCTCTCACTGAGTCTCTTCCAGAAGAAAGCGAATAACCTGCTCATACAAAATAAGCCCTGCAAAACGCGGGGCTTTTTTATAATATCTCCAGCAAATCTTCATTATTTGAGTAGGGGAGACCAAGAAAAAAGCGACCCATTTGAGGATCGCTTTTGCTACATTTCTAAGCGGATTATAGAAGTCTGTTGTAGTACTCGATGATCATCGCTTCGTTGATGTCTTTTGGAAGCTCGTTACGCTCTGGAAGACGGGCGAAGGTGCCAGCGAATTTCTCAGCGTCGACAGTGACATAGGCTGGGACGGTTGGCTTGCCCTCGAAGGACTCTTTGACGACCTTGAGTGGGGATTCTTCTTTAAGGGTGATGACGTCACCGACATTGCAGAGATAGGAAGCGATGTCGACTTTCTTGCCATTGACCTTGATGTGGCCGTGGTTGACAAGCTGACGGGCACCGGCACGGGTGCGGGAGAAGCCCATACGGTAGACTAAGTTGTCGAGTCTGCTCTCAAGGATACGGAAGAAGGCTAAACCGGTAACGGTCTTTTCTTTCTTAGCGATGAGGAAGAGGCGGCGGAACTGTCTCTCGTTGATGTTGTAGAGCTCTCTGAGTTTCTGCTTCTCAGCTAACTGAGCGCCGTACTCGGATGGCTTTCTCTTTCTGTCTTGGCCGTGCTGACCTGGGCCATAGGCTCTCTTTTTGAGTTCGTCACCGGTCTCTAAAAGAGAAAAATTGAGATGACGGGACTGTTTCCATTTGGAACCGACGTATTTGGACATATTTAATGTCTCCTTTCTTTGCGGGAACAAGATTGGAGGGTTATTTCCGCTTCCCGGGTGTCATTCACTTTCAGTGACGGTAGCACGTCCTTACTTCAATTTATCGAATGACGTCAGGCGGAAGCATAACAACCTGCTAGCTCACGCAAGGGTTACTATAGTAACAGAAAGGGCGCTTGTCAACATTTTGACCTAAAAAATTCCCTCAATACGTGTATCGTATATGCGCGACAAGCGTGCTACACTTATGGGCGAAGGTATGTTTATGACTGTTTTTGATGCACTCCCGACCGATGCTATCGTCACTATTATCATCGTCAGCGTCCTCGCATTAGCGGGCGTAGGCGTTTTGCTTTATTTCTCCGTCTTCTCGAAACTTAGCCTCAAGAGGCAAGCGAGAGATCTTTGCAGCCGTTTCGAAAGGGAACACGCCCTTCTCTTCGGCGACGTCCTTGCTTACATCAGAAGACTTGAGACCATCTCCACGATGAACCTCGTCTATGTCGAGGAATACGCCAACTGGTCAAACAACTTCAAAAACGTCCGTGACTCCATGGACTCTCTTGCCCAAGCCACCTCAAACTCCGTCAAAGACCTTTTCACCGATAGACGTTACAAGGAACTTAAGAACTATCTCCCATCGGCCAAAAAGACGATAGGGGAATACGAAGAGAAAGTCGAAGCCCTCTACAAAGGCCTCAAAGACAAGTTCGCTGTCGAGGAGAATGTCTCCTCCTTATCGCTCCGCTGCAAAGAATCCTTCCGTCAGGTCAAGCAGGAGTTCTATCTCAAATCCTCAGACCTTTCGATTCTTACCTCTTCCTTTGACCTCCTTTTCAAGAAGGTCAGCGATCTCCTTGATGAGGCCGATGCCCATATTGAGAACGCGAGATATGAAGAAGCGGAATCGATCTACAAGAACAAAATCGCTCCAGTCGTCAACAAGGTCCGTTCCATCATCAAATCCCTTCCTGATATCTGCATCCAGATCACCAACCTCTTACCGGACAAGATCAATTCCTTATC
Organism: uncultured Erysipelotrichaceae bacterium; assembly: GCA_902802355.1. Classification (GTDB taxonomy): domain Bacteria; phylum Bacillota_I; class Bacilli_A; order RFN20; family CAG-826; genus UBA4951. The sequence goes on along the minus strand of CADCLU010000004.1, from coordinate 16,699 downwards.
CGTCCGTTATGAGCAGATGATCAAGGATGGATATCCTCTTAACCACATCATGCTCAAGAAGACCATCCCTGATATGGAAGCGGAGCTTGACGCCATCGTCACCCAGGTTAAGACCCTCAATATCCAAGGAGTTCAGGAGAAGTTCGACTCCATGAGAGCCCGCATCGACAAATATCAGGAGCAATTCGAAGAGGAAATCCACGCCAGAAGCATCTTCGAAGCCGAGAGCTTCAAAGCCTCAAGCAATGAGACCGAGATTCAGAACAACTACCTCAACCTCGTGCACGCTCTCCCAAAGATCAAGTCCATCTACCTTCTCGATGAGGAAGATGAGGCCAAGCTCAATGAGATCCAGGGTTACATCAATAGCGCAGCCGCCTCTAAGCGTAGCCTTGATACCTTCATCCATAGCGGTACCAAGCAGCCATTCACCATCCTGTTAAGCAGGATGAACGCCCTTAAGGAACAATCCAAAGAAGCCAGCGATCACATCAACGACTTCCAGGCCTATCTCCGTTCCCTCAAGGTCGACTGCGAGAAAGCCGCCAAAGCCCTCTCAACCTACAATGAGTCCATCAAGGATGCCGAAGCGGAAGTGAGATACATGAATCTCCCATCCATGACTGAGAAGTATTCTCCTCTCTTCGAAGAAGCCTTTGAGTTAATCGGCACTCTTTACACCACCCTCAAATCCACCCCAATCGACGTCAAGAAAGTCGATGCCGCTTATAACGAGCTCAGTGAGAAAGGAGATTATCTCCTTAACTCCCTTAAGAGCGATAAGGAATCTCTTAAGAACGCCGAAGAAGCGGTGGTCCACGCCAATAGATACCGTTCTAGCGATAGCAGCAACAACGCTACCCTCTCCCAAGCTGAGACCCTCTTCTTAGATGGTCACTTCACCGAAGCCGAAGCCATCGCCAAAACCATCAACGGAGGCAACTCCGAACGTCTTTTCCGCCGCAAATGATCTATTTCGATAACGCCGCCACAACGGCCCCTCTCGAAGAGGCTTTGTCTTTCTATCTCAAAGCTGTTAAGGATTTCCCTGGCAACTCCTCTTCAACGCACGGTCTTGGCCGTCAGGCAGATAGGGAGCTTGAGAAAGCAAGAGCAAGCATCCTTGAGTCTTTTGGCTTAGCCAAAACCCATTCTCTCATCTTCAATAGCGGCGCTACCGAAGGTAATAACCTCGCCATCAAAGGCATCGCCCATTTCTACAAGAATAGAGGCAAGAAACTCATCACTTCCTCAGTGGAGCATCCTTCTGTCACAAACGCTTTCAAAGAGCTTGAGAAGGAAGGCTTTGAAGTCGTCTATCTCCCAGTTACCGAAGAAGGCAAAGTCGATCCTCTTTCTTTAGAAAAGGCACTAGATAAAGACACCATCCTCGTCTCCATCATGGGAGTGAACAATGAGACCGGTGCCGTTAATGATCTCTCCGCTCTAGCGGACCTCACCCATAAGTTCCCGAAAGCCTTCTTCCATAGTGACCTCACCCAAGCCATCGGCAAGGTCAAAGTCCCATATTCCAAACTCGATCTCTTCACCTATAGCTCCCATAAGATTGGAGGCCTTAGAGGTGATGGCGCTCTCATCTATTTGAACAAGATAAAGTTCGCTCCTCTTAGTGATGGCGGTGGACAGGAATTCGGCTTCCGTAGTGGTACCGTGAACGTCCCAGCCGTCATGACCCAAGCCTATGTCGTCAAAGAGGCTTTAAAGGGTTATGAGTCGAATCTCAAGCACGTCAAAGAAATCTCTGAATATCTCCGTCAAAACCTCAATATCCCCAGCGAAATCCGCTTCAATTCACCAATAGACGCTTCTCCATACGTCCTCAATTTCTCTCTCATAAACAAGAAAGCCTCAGTCGTTCTTGAGGCTCTTAGTGAGAAAGGAATCTACGTCTCTAGCGTCTCTGCCTGTAACAGCAAAGGCGAGCCTATCTCAGAGGTATTGACCGCAATGGGAAAAAGCGAAGGAGACGCCCGTAACTCTATCCGTCTCTCATTCTCAAAAAGAAACACGCTTGAAGAAGCCAAAACCTTCGTCCTAGCGTTCAAAGAAGTACTAGAAGGAGTCATCAACAGATGAACTACGATTCCTTAATGATCCATTATGGCGAGCTCTCCACCAAAGGTGAGAACCGCAAGATGTTCGTCAGAGAACTAAATAAGAATATCCGTCACGCCTTAAAGGGCATGAACGCGGTCACGACTTTCGATCACGATCATACCTATGTGAGATTCGAAGGCGACCCAATGCCAATCATCTCCCGTCTTCAGAAGGTGAGCGGTATCCAGCGTATCTCTCTTGTTTACAAGAGTGATAGGGATATCGAGAAACTCAAAGAGGACGCATTGTCTTTAATCAAACTCGAAGAAGGCAAGACCTTCAAAGTGAATACCAAGAGAGGAGACAAAACATATCCTCTCCAAAGCCTAGAGTTAAGCCGTGTCCTCGGAGGACAGATCCTTAAGAACACCGACTTAAAGGTCGATGTCCATAATCCAGACATCACCCTCAATGTGGATGTCAGGAAAGACGCCATATATCTTTCTAGCCATACCTACATGGGTGCAGGAGGATATCCGCTTGGAATGAACGGCAAAGTCATGATGATGCTTAGCGGTGGAATTGATTCCCCAGTCGCTGCCTACATGATGCTTAGACGCGGAATCAAGATCGAATGCATCCACTTCGCCGCACCGCCATATACTTCCGATGCCGTCTTAGATAAGCTCAAGGATATCGTCAAGAAACTTAACGTCTATCAAGAAAGCGTCAAACTCAATATCGTCCCATTCACCAAGCTTCAGCTTGCCATCTACCAATACGTCGCTGAGCCATACTGCATCACCATCATGAGAAGGATGATGTACCGCATCGCCGAAAGAGTGGCCCGCCGTCATAACTGCGTGGGTATCGCCTCTGGCGAATCAATTGGCCAGGTCGCTTCCCAAACCCTCGACAGCATGGTCACGATCAATAATGTCACAAGCTTCCCAGTCATCCGCCCTCTCGCGGTAACCGACAAACTTGATATCATCAAGCTCTCTCAGGAAATAGAGACTTACGATATCTCCATCCGCCCATACGAGGATTGCTGCACCATCTTCAAACCGAAGAAACCAAAAACGAGACCGAAGATCTCCGAATGCGAATACTACGAAAGCCTCTTCGATTGGAAAACCCTTCTCGATGAATGCGTCGAGAATGTGAACGCCATCATGATCAAAGATGGTGAAGAAGTGGACTTCGAAAACAAATAATAAAAAACCGCTCAGTTTCCTGGGCGGTTATTTATTTAGAAGAAGTTTGCTTATTTCTCTAAGGCCTTCTTGGCGGTCTTGACGAGTTCGCCGAAGGCTTTTGGATCGCTGATGGCGAGCTCAGAGAGCATCTTACGGTTGAGGCCCTCACCAGTCTTGCTGATGATGCCAGCCTTGGTAAGGCCGTTCATGAACTTGCTGTAGCTGAGGTCATACTGACGGCAGCCGGCGTTGATACGCTTGATCCAGAGCTTACGGAAGTCGCTCTTACGATCTTTGCGGCTGACGAAAGCGTAGTTGTAACCACGAAGGACCTGTTCCTTAGCGGTCTTGAATAAAAGGTGCTTGGAGCCTCTGTAGCCGGAAGCAGCTTTTAAAATCTTCTTGCGACGAGCATGGGTCGCAACGCTGTTTTTAACTCTTGCCATGGTGATATCTCCTTAATTACTTGATCACCATCATATCGGTGACTCTTCTCTCGTCTTGCTTGCTGAGGTAATTTGGCATAGCAAGGTGCTTCCTCTGCTTGCGGCTCTTGCGTGGGGCAAGGTGTCCCATGTTGGAGTGGTGCACTTTCACTTTACCGGAAGCGCTGAATCTGACGCGTTTGGCCAGACCCTTCTTAGTTTTCATTTTCGGCATTTTTCTTCTCCTGTTTCTTTTTGGATGGCGCCAAGATAACTGTGTAGCGTTTCTCTTCCCAGAATGGCGCTTTGTCGATGGAAGAGACGTCTTCGAGGAGGGCAAGGAACCTATTCATGACATCCTCACCAACTTCCTTGTGGGAGAGCTGGCGTCCGCGGAAGTAGACACAGCAATTGACTTTGTTGCCGTTCTCGATGAATTCGCGGGCTTTGCGCGCCTTGGTCTCAAGGTCGTGCTGTCCAATGACCGGAGTCAACTGAACCTCTTTGGTCTCAGTGGTTTTCTGATTCTTCTTAGAGGCTTTCTGCTGCTTTTGCTGCTCGAAGCGGTATTTCCCATAGTTGAGGATCTTGCAAACCGGAGGCTTCGCATTCGGAGCGACGCAGAATAAGTCAAGGTCATAGCTCATCGCGAGTTTGTTCGCGTTTTGTGAGCTCATCACGCCTAACTGTTCACCGTTTGGTCCGATGACAAGGACCTCTGGGTAACGGATGTGCTCATTGATGGGGTCGAATCGCTTTTCAGGGCGGCGACGATCGTTTGGATTGAAGTGTGGGATAAGTTTTTCCTCCTTAGGCAATAAAATAGCGTGGCACTTCGCCACGCGCTTCGTTAGTGATCTTTCGATCTCTCCGTAGCCTTTGCCAATTCCCTTTGGGAGTCTGGCGAGTTCATGGCGAACTGCTTTCTACTTTATCGACAAGGGATATTATCCTCGTATACGCGTAGAAATCAATAGGGAAATTAAAATCGGTGCAGGGTAATTGTTTTTGTACAAAAGGTATGAAAAAATAATAACAGGAACCAATTAATAAAAACGTACACCATAATTTCAGTTATAGTGAAATTGTAATAGTTTTTCTGGTTAAAGCGTTTCTCTAGAAAAGCGAAAAATAATTCGTATAATTAGTTCCCATAACAAGGAGAGGAAGAAATGGCAAATCATTACGCAGTATATGACACCCCAATTGGCGATGTTACCATCGTCACCCAAGGCAAATATATCGTGGGCTTGCTCTTTGGCGCCGTCGATCCTATCGGCGCAGTCAATGAGGAGACCGTTGCGTTATATGATGGCATCATCGCCCTCAACCAGTTCTTCTTCGGCCAGCGCTTATCATTCGACAACCCTCTCTGGTTCGGCGGAACCGAGTTCGATAAGAAGGTCTATGAGTACGTTATGACAATCCCGTACGCTGAGACCCGCACTTATCAGGAAGTCGCCGAAGCGATAGGGGAACCTAACGCTGAGAAACAGGTCGCACTCGTCCTCAGTAAGAACCCTCTCCCAGTCTTCGTCCCATGCCACAGAGTCATCCAGAAGACCGGTAACCTTGGCTCATATGTCGGAGGAGTGGAACTCAAGAGAAAGATCCTCGCCTTCGAGAAGGCCAACATGGAAAAGAATTCCATGACGATGGACCCAAAAATCTAAGTAACTAAAAATCAAAAATGAGCGGCAAATCCCGCTCCTTTTTCATTTATTACGGGTTTTCTACGTTTATTTAGACGCTTTCTCGATTAAGGCGTCACATCTATCAGCAACAGTTGGATTATCTGCATTTCTATCTTTGTTGTCGGCAATATAATCAATCAAACTCCTTTGTAAGGTTGTCTTTTTGAGGAAAGAGGCAACATTGTGGCAATATGTCCACAAGCTTTGATTTATGTGTTCGTTGTAGTTCGGCAAAAAATAATTATTTTTCTGGAACGCCTTCAAGAAGAACTCATTACTAGTGAAAAAGGAATCGACAAAGAAGTAATCATAGAATAGTTTGCTCGGCTGTGAGTAATCTTTGGTTTCATTAGCGTTTGCGAATGTCTTTTTCATTCTGCCTATCATGAGTTCAGCATACGCTTCATTGATCGGTTTCTCCCAACCATCAAAATTTTGTTTTCGATCGACGAATGTTCTTCTTGAATCATCAAAAGATTCGATAAAAGATTCCCTGTCGCTTATTCCCTGGTCGCTTGTCCAGTTCTTCAAGAAATTAAAACAAATGGTTCGTTTGTCTTTTTCGGCAATTTTGACTGGGCAGTACGCAAGGATTTCCAACAATTCTCTAAGATTCTCCATTATTAGATGGTTATTAGAGTTTTTCAAAAAGCCAATAAAGTATTCAGCCCTTTCTTCTTTTTCCTTTTGAGACAGATAAAAAAATGATTCTCTCATTCTGATCTTTCTTGGTCTGCCTTGTTGGCGTGACGGGCTCATCCCTCTTCTGTTTGATGACAAAGAGGCAAGACACAACATAAACCACAAGGATGAATAATACTTTTCCTCCGAAATCAAGGATCCGATTTTATCGATGTACCTTTTTTCGAACGAATTATCTTCTTTAATGATGCTGAAGAGGTCGTTGCAAGCGGAAAAAATGTTTGTTTCCCCAAGGGCTTTGTTAAAAGCTTCTCTTGCCTTTTCGACATATTTCTCGTTGAAGAACGTTTTCTGGTTGATCCTTTTTTGAATGGTTTTTGGCAAATCCACTCTATTTGAGAACAACCGTGATGCAAGTTCTCTTCCAAAAATGTATGGGTTTCCGTTTTTATCTAAAATCGCATTGTCTTCTATGAACGAGTGAAACAAACCATCGAGAAAGTCTTCACGAGAATAGTTTTTTAATCTGCTTGGATGAGTCTTATTGAGGAATGTTCCCAAATCGAATTTTGTTTGCATAGCAAAATTATAAATCATCTCAACATTAAATCAACTTAACTACAATTCCATGTCGTTTGGCCCTGTGAACGCCCCTTGCATAATTGTTTTGCGCTAAAGACGCAGAAAGAGAGGTAACTCTTATGCCCGTAAAACTCGGTGGTGGTAGACAAATGCAAGAATACGATCCTTCAAATGGAAGATATGGTTGTGGTTCGTCCGGACGTTCCCACGCATATGTTAAGTCAGAACTTTTATTCGCAAATTACGCTTCGATTGGAGGTGATAAGAAAACGAGCAAAATCATGCCCAATTACAAAAAATCCGTAACCCCAGATGAAAAATTTATCAAATACTCACTAGATAAGGACAACCCTGTTGGAAAACATAAAGCAGTTGTTTATGAAAAAGTCCTTGGTTTTACCAAAGAAAACTATCATTCATTAAAGAACCAGATTCATGAGTCGATCGTCAGTGGAAAAGCTAAATTGGTAAATATTAGTAAAAACACATACGGGGACATAAAATATCAGTACATCATAAACATCAAAGGCACTAACGGTAGAACGGCAGACGTTGTGGCCGTGTATGGCGTTAATAAGAAGAACGGCAAACCGCGAATGATCACAAACTACGTTAAATAGGAGGAAACACTCTATGGAAATCAAATTATATGACACAGTAATTTCAGTCGAAGAAGTCGACAGAATCCCTGTTGGCACAATTGGAGCCGTTGTTGAGATTTGGGAAGAAGATAAAACGTATGAAATCGAGTTCATCGATAAGAATCACAAAACAATAGACTGCGTTACGATGAAGCCTTCGCAATTCAGGAAATTGTCGAAAGAAGAGATTGATAAACTCAACTAAAACTGAGCCGCAAAATATGCGGCTCTTTTATTAAGCATTAAAAAGGAACCCCTTGTGAGGTTCCTTGGTTGAAATGCTTACTAGTATCTTGCGTAGGTCTCGATTGAGTGGTGGACCATCTTCTTGAATTCTTCGAAGGAGACGGTGATCTGCTTCTCTTGACCATAGACGCGGTAAGTAACTTCGTTATTGGCCATCTCTTTGTCGCCAAGGACAAGGGTGAATGGGATCTTCTTAACGATCGATTGCCTCATGCGGTAGCCAAGCTTCTCATTGTCCCCGCTGATTTCGCATCTGATGCCTTCGGAGGACAAGATGTCGCAAAGCTTCTTCGCATATTCGCCATGGACCTCGCCATTGACTGGGAGGAGGTTCACTTGAACTGGGGCAAGGAAGGTTGGGAAGGCACCGCCGAAGTTCTCGGTGATGATGCCGATGAATCTTTCAATCGAACCGAAGACAACACGGTGGAGCATGACAGGCATGACCTTCTCGCCGTTTTGGTCAACGTAGTAGCAGTTGAATCTCTCTGGGAGGTTGACGTCAAGCTGGATGGTGCCGCATTGCCAGGTTCTGCCCATACAGTCCTTGAGTTTGAAGTCGAGTTTTGGACCATAGAAGGCACCATCTTTTGGATTGATGGAGTATTCGTGACCGCTGGATTCACAAGCAGCGGCTAAAGCCTCTTCGGATTTCTTCCAGAATTCCTCGCTGCCGATATGGTCATCAGGCATGGTGGAAAGAACGATCTTATAGGAAAGCCCGAAGACGCTATAAACCTCGTCGAAGAGCTTCATGATGTTTTTGACTTCGCTCTCGATCTGGTCTTGTCTGACGAAGATGTGGCTATCGTCTTGGGTGAAGGCACGGACTCTGAATAAGCCATTGAGAGCGCCGCTGGCTTCGTGACGGTGGACGTGGCCAGTCTCCGCTAAGCGGAGAGGAAGATCTTTGTAGGAGTGAATCTCGCTATTGTAGACAAGCATGGCGCCAGGGCAGTTCATTGGTTTGATGGCGAAATCCTTCTCGTCGATCTTGGTGGTGTACATGTTCTCTTTGTAGTGAGCCCAATGTCCGCTCTTTTCCCAAAGCTCTCTTGAAAGCATGGTTGGGGTTTCGATGAACTTATATCCGTATTTGATATGGAGCTTCTTCCAGTAATCCATGAGGGCATTCTTAAGGGTCATGCCGTTTGGAAGGAAGAATGGGAATCCTGGACCATAATCGGTGATCATGAATAAGCCAAGCTCACGTCCGAGTTTACGGTGATCGTTGGCCTTTCTCTTCTCTAAGATCTCAAGATGCTCTTTGAGGTCTTCTTCGCTCCACCAGGAGGTGCCATAGATACGGGTGAGCTGTTTGTTCTTGCTATCGCCTCTCCAGTAAGCGCCGGCGACGCTAAGAAGCTTGAAGTGCTTGATTAAACCGGTGGAAGGGATATGTGGGCCTTTGCAGAAATCAAGGAAGTCACCGTTTTGATAGGTGGTAAGCATCTCATCTTGGTGTTCATCGATGAGTTCTTGTTTGTATTCGTTGTTCTTGAAGGCAACACGAGCCTCATCGGCAGTGATGTCCTTGCGGACATATGGGTTATTCTCTTTGGCGCATTTCTTCATCTCGGCCTCGATGCGAGGGAAGTCCTCTTCGGTGACTTTGGCATCGCCGAAATCGACGTCATAGTAATAACCCTCATCGATAGCAGGTCCGAATCCGAATTTGCATCCTGGATACAAATGGGTGAGAGCCTGGGCCATGAGGTGGGAGGTGCTGTGGTTAAGCATCTCGAAAGCCTCTTTGGAGCCTTTCTTGATGAGTTTGATCTCTTTGCCTTCAGGTAAAGGCATTCTCATGTCGTGGATCTTCTCTTCGACGAGATATCCGACATCTTCGTTTTTGTTTTCGGCATCGACTTCTTTGGCTAGATCAAAGCCATTGGCTTCGTCTTTGAGCTCGATCTCTTTGCCTTCGTAGATAATCTTCATATCAGTGACCTTTCCGGGCGAGAAAATAAAAAACGCCCTATTCTCTTAAGGACGCTTCCGCGCGGTACCACCTTGCTTCACTCGTTTGAGTGCACTTTCCTACTCTTAACGCGAATAGGCAACGCCTGGCTCATCGTCAGGGGCTCAGGAGTGGTACTCCATATGCCTATAGGCATTTGAGCGTGTCTCCGTCATCGCTAAAGACATTCTAGAACCGAGGTTGCCATTGTCAAGAAAAAGGATTTTCTTCTTTATTTATTCTCAATGATATCGATTGGCTTCTTTGTCAAAGCCTTCAAAGATGAGAACGAAGAGACGATGAGCATAGTCAAAACGATGAGGGCGAGCATGCCAAAAATCGGAATCGCGGATAATTCGAGGATTGAGATGGATAGTTTCAGGTTGAATATCAGGTTTCCGATAAGACAGACAATCAAAGACAATATGAACTCAATGGCGGCAATGATGGATCCTTGGGTGAATACGGTCGAGATTGTCGAGGAATTCTTCGCACCTAACGCTTTCATGATCCCTAATTCCCTCTCCATTTCCTTTATGTTTGTATGGAAGAAGTTCAGGGATAGAATCATGCCGATGATGACAAAACACGTGATGACGCCAAAAATGACAACTCTTGCAAACTCGCTTATGACGTTGATTTTGTTCGTAAAACCTGTGTATCTCCCGGTGTAGTAACAGAAATAATTGGTGTCATTCACATCATATGAGAGTGAGGATCTTAATGAGAGGTCTTTGTCTATGTTACCGGATAAACGCAGCATAGCCATGGATGGATTCTTACCCCTTTCTCTCGCAAAGCCCGGCTTTGCAATCAAGTATTTTGCCGGAGAAAAACCCGCAGCCAGTCTCATTTCGTTTGTTTCGTAATCATATACTTGCTCATAACCTTTAAAAACATCCATAGGGAGCCAATAATTAATGTCCTCTTCGGTTTTGAAAACTCCGGTAATTGCAAGACCATCGATCTTAAAACCGATGAGAGAATCCATCGAATCGAAATAGACTTTTTCCTTCGTTTCAGTGTCATAACCGCCATACTTAAACAAGTAGTGGGCTTGCATATCGGTTATGGCTATTTCTTCGTATGTTTCGGGAAGCCTGCACATTGTTTGGTCGCTCAGAAGGTCGCTTCTCGAAAGGACGTTGTTAGCTTTATTAGACTGCTCGTCGATTTCCATCACATAATCGTAGGAGGTATACAAAAACCTCGCAAAAGGGTTGCAATGATTTTTTGCTGAACGGCCTATAACAGACGAACGTTCATAAGAAACGCCGCTCTTGCATAAGTAGATAGGGTCGTTGCCGCCATTGTAGTTTGATAGGAGCTTTTTCTGTTCTGATGAAAAACCGCATTCCTGCTGACTTATGCCATTGCTTGCGGATTCCATCGAAGAGTTGACAAAGAAGAACGCTTTATTGCTTTGTTCATATTGCGTTCGAATAGCTACTTTCCCTTCGTCAGCAGCGTTTAATGATAGAGCGACCCCAAACGCACCGCAGGTCAAACACGAAAGAAGTATTGAACTGATAAGGCGCACAGGATTCTTTAGCAACCCTCTCAAAGCGGTTTTAAGGGAACAAAGGAAAGAGTATAAAGGTGATTGCTTCTCTTTGCCCGCCCTTACTGAATTTATTTTTTCTTGCGAAACATGGATTGTTTCGTCCCCAATCACTTCACCATTTTTAAGAGAGATGATTCGATCAGCATATGGTTTTGCAACGTCTATGTCGTGGGTGGACAATATAACAAGACGACTTTTCGATAATTGTTTGAGAAGGTTGAGAAGGTTGATTGAATTCTTTTTGTCTAATGAACCCGTCGGTTCATCTAACAACAATATCGAAGGATTTTTAATTAAAGCTCGAGCGATAGCAACTCTTTGTCTCTGGCCTCCTGATAGCTCATTGGGTTTTTTCAAAAACAACTCTTCAAGGCTTTCGTTTTCGTCGGGCAGGCCTACTAGTTTGAGATATTCGGTCATTATATCGTCGTTTGGTTTTTTGCCATCGATTTCAAAAGCCATTCTCAAATTGTTTTTTATCGAGGCGTCGTTGATCAGATTGTAATCCTGAAAAACAAAGCCTATGTTTTCTTTTCTATAAGAGTCTACCAGCCTGCGTTTAATCTCGGCCCCACGAAAAGAACAGGATCCATCCGAAGGGAAATCCATCCCTCCAAGAATGTTTAAAAGCGTTGTCTTTCCGGAGCCGCTCTGCCCAGACAAAACAATAAGCGATGTTGAAGGAAACGAAAGCGAAATATTCTTCAGGGCAGCGGTGGTTTTCCCTTTGTTTAGGTAGGTTTTGCAGAGGTTTTTTGTTTCGAGCATGGTTTTTAATTAGGCTTTCATTGTAACGTTGCCGGTTAGTAACGAGAAAGTGTTGCCGGTTTGCGTTAGTTCCCAGCCGTAAGTGAGGAATCTGATTTGGCCAACAACAAAACAAAGCGCGATGTGAGTTGCAAACCAATTGGTTTCTATGTAGAAATTGAAAGATTCGTTTGGATCCATATAAAAACTAACCAAATCATTTAGGCTTGTCCAATTTATGGCATCGTTTCCAAAACACATCTTCCGGTTGACATAAACATGGACCTCCTCGGAAGATTCATTTGTTATTTGGACGGCCCACTTGTTCCAATCTTTGCCAACCAAGCTGACGCTTAGATACTCGTATCGATCGATATTCAATTCGGTAGTATTAAAACTGTTATATATATCGATTGGCCAACAATGATAAGGCAAGACGACATGATTGTTTTCATCATATATTTCTAAGATGTTGATATCTTGCCTATACCAAGCCGCATAAACTAATTCTGAGCAAAACCAATGATCGGAGTTATCTGTTTGCCATGTATGTACCGTAGGGTCTCCGTATGAAGCGCCCATTTGGTTTTCGGCAAATGCGCATGCGCCGTTTGCTTTGGTTGAGGTATAACCGACTACCCTCAACACTAAAACCTGTTTTTCGATGATTCTTAAGTCATCTAGGAAAGCGTATTTTACACCGCTGTTAAAGGCTTCAACGGTTTGTATGTACGTGCCATAGGATTGGCTGTTTTTGTATTTGTTGATTATGATCCCTATATGCCCAATTCCAAATAATGGATTGCTCTCAAAAACAAGGTCGCCTTTCTTTATTGATGAGTAAGAAAACGCTAGATTATATGGTCTTCTTGTGAATTCGCTCGTTGGGGTTATGCTGTAATAATCATCAGAAAGAACGTAATCGTCATCCCCGCTTGACCTATCTGGTTCTTTTTCTTTTTCGGTGCTCCTTAAACTGTCTTGAGCGGTACCGTTGTTGTTTGCGAACAAAGGTTCAGAACAGAATGTGTCCGCATATTCAAAAAAGCCAAGGTTGTTTTCATCTGAGTAATAGCCATCTCTGAAGTCCTCGTAAGTAAAAACTTTTTCTGATTTTTCTAACACCTTTTGGTAATAGAAACCTAGAACGTCTTCATATGACAAAATAGTTCTATTATCTTCAGAAATAATTTCGTTTTTCAGACTGATTCCACTCGAAAAAGCGTCTATTTTGGGATCTTCAGTTGCGACAAATGTTTTGGAGGCACAAAGCCCAATTAAACAGCAAATAATAAATTTGAATACCATGTCCCTACTCCTTGTATTGAAATCCAATATAAGAAAATAGATGGGCAAAGTCAAACCAACAAAAAAGGAGATGACTGGCATCCCCTTTGAACTTTATTTCAAGAGATCGATGATTCGGAGCATCGAGATGTGCTTGTCGCGAGGAAGCGCGAGGGCCTCGATGATGTCGTAGTCGACGATCTTGTTGCTGACGAGTCCGACACAACGTCCGCCTTTGCCTTCGAGGAGGCAGTCAACAGCGTAGCTTCCCATACGGGCGGCTAAGACTCTGTCGAACGCGCTTGGGGCGCCGCCTCTTTGGACGTGGCCAAGGACGTTGACACGGGTATCGAATCCAGTGGCTTCCTGAAGACGTTTGCCAAACGCGTGGATATCAGGGAAGAGTTTCTCAGAGACGATGATGATGGCACGTTTATGTGGGTCATCCTCTCTCATCTTTCTTAATGTGGCGAAGACCTCTTCTTCTGGGATTGGATGGTCAGGGGTGAGAATCATCTCAGCACCTTCGGCAAGGCCGCAGAATAAGGCAAGGTCACCACAGTGGTTGCCCATAACCTCAATGATTGAGCAGCGGGAGTGGGATTCGGTGGTGTCACGGATCTTATCGATGCACTCGATGTCCGTGTTCATAGCGGTATCGAAGCCGATCGTGTAATCGCTGCAAGCGATATCGTTGTCGATGGTGCCTGGCAAACCGATGCAGTTGATGCCCATCTCGGTGAGTTTCTTCGCACCGATGAAGGAACCGTCTCCGCCGATGACGACAAGGGCCTCAATGCCTTTGGACTTAAGGATGTCGACGGCTTTCTGACGGACGCTTTCCTCTTTGAATTCCGGTAAGCGGGCGGTACGGAGGATCGTTCCTCCTCTATTGACGATGTCAGAGACTGAAGAACGGTCCATTCTGACGATGTCCCCATCGACGAGACCACGGTAACCATCGAAGATTCCGTAGACCTCAAGTCCCTGGGAGAGACCTGATCTAACAACAGCTCTGATTGCGGCGTTCATTCCTGGAGCGTCGCCACCAGATGTGAGTATTCCGATTTTTTTGATCATTATCAAAACTCCAAATCACAACGATTATATTACATATATTTTCAATTCGTTAGGTTTTTCGAAGGACAAAAATGAAGATTTTTTATCTATATAAAAGGTAGGGCCATTCACCAAGTAAAATTGGGGATAAAAATGTGGATAACTCAGTTTGGCAAAGTTTAGAAGTTTATAATCCCTAGTCCATGTGTGATTTTTAGCGTTTCACCCCAATGTGGATAACTCCCAAAAAGTTAGAAATAATCGAGAAAATGCCCTTTTTCGACAAAGAAGAAAATGGTAAGATTGAGCAACATGAAAGCCACACTTAGCCCCAGCGATATCTTTGAGATACGAAAAACGAGTCTTATCTCTAACAACGATTACGAGTACGCCCTCGATCTTTATGCCCCGATCATCGGCATCAAGAACGTGAGCATTTATTTCGCATTCATCGCCGAGGAAGCAAGTGTCCAGAAACCTCATTCCGAGTTCCTCTCAAAGTACAGACTCTCCAGCGGCGAACTCGAAAGCGCGCTCTCTTACCTCGAAGCCGTCGGTTTAGTGGCCACATACCACAAAATCCTTGGCAAAAGGCACTTATATCTCTATTCCATCATGGCTCCAAGAACCCCAGCCCAGTTCTTCAGCAATGAGCTCTTATATGGCACCTTAAGAAGCTTCCTTAGCGAAGAGGAGTGCCAGAAGATCTCGAGGAAGTACAAGACGAACACCATCGATGAAGGATTCGAGAACGTCAGTGAGCGTTTCGTCGATGTCTTCCATCTCAATATCGGAAACGCCTCCATCATCCAAAGTGGTCCTAAGACCGGAGAAAGAGTCTTCGGCACCCTTCAGCTTGGTTTTGATAACAACGCCTTCATCGCTGCGCTTAGCAACGTGAACCCAACCATCAAACCAGCTTATATCACAAGAGACGAAGTAAAACGTATCGCCAGAATCGCTGCGTTATATAACTACGAAGAGTCTGCAATGGCCTCATTCGTCGCTGATTCATATCACCCAAGGAACATCATCGGCTCTCGAGTGGACTTCGATAATCTAAATGAGCTGGCGATGCAAAACGCCAAATACGAATATCTCCATAAGGAGAAGATCAAACAGACGAGCAGTGAGATCCATGGCGACGCTCCAACAGCGAAAGTCATCCGTATGATGGACAACATGTCCACCCTCGAATTCCTCACCAAGCTTCAGCGTGGCAACAAACCTGCCCCAAGCGACGTCAAACTCATTCAGACCCTTGTCGTCGATATGGGTGTCCCAGAGAATGTCGCTAACGCCCTCATCTTCTACGTCCTTGGAGTTCAGGAAAACGCCCTTTCTAGCGCTTATGTCACCAAACTTGGCGCGTCTCTCGTTAGAGCCGGCATCACCAATGCCCTTGATACCCTTAACTTCTTAGGTGGCCATGCTAAGCGTAATGGCAAGAAGAAGGAAGAAAAGAAGCCAGTCGAAGAGAAACCTCAGCAGGAAGTCAAACCATCCGAAGTGGTGGATGAGCTCGAAGAAGAGGAAATCGATGACGAAGAGTTCGAGATGATGATGAAGAACAGAAGCAGGAAGTAAGTATGGAAACGTTTGTGAAAGATACGAAAGAAATAAAGGAAGCTAAAAAGGAAACTGGCCTCCTTGATGAGATTCTTTGTGATCGTCGACTCATGAACGACCTTCATGCCCTCGACATCGATGATTCGGAAATCTCCAATTACCTCCCTCTTTTAGCCACCTATCTCGATCAGAGAGCGGCAGAGGAAGATCCTCGTCATAAGCTTGAAGCGCCATACCCAGGCATGACGATGAAACTTTGCATTGATGACTCTGGCAAGCTTTCCTATGTTCTTGGACCAAACGAAGAGACAAAGAGAAAAGAGGCCCTTGAGAAGAACTACATCTATAAGGATTTCCCTGAAGAATGGGCCGATCTGAATGGCAAATCTGTCAAGGGTGAGAGGTATAAGAAACTCAAGACTGCTTTAGCGAAGACCTTTATGAAAGATTGTGTCAAACCGTGGGTCTATGTAAAAGGCGAGGCAAACTCGGGCAAATCGTATTATCTTGCTGCGGTCCTAAATGGTTTAGCTGCAGACGGTGAAACCGTTTGTTTTATTAACTGTGCTAAGCGTTTCGACGAACTTAGATCCCTTGCAAACACTAACCGTAAGGAATTTGACAAAATCATGACCCTGGAACCATGGTCATTGATGATTTCGGAAGTGAATTCAAAAACGAATATATCCGTGATCAGATTCTTCTCCCTCTCCTTTCTGAAAGAAGCAGGGCAGGTTTAAGAACATATTTCACAAGCCAATACAGCCTTGAAGAGATTAAACAACTCTATTCCCTTTTCAAAGGTTATATTCAGGGCGGGAGAGTCAGCAGTCTAATCGAAAAGAACATCGAGAAAGTCGTCACTCTCGAAGTGGGTATCGAAACCGTCTCTCAGAAGAGAGCAAAGTGATCCAATTGTTTATACAACTCGTCTAATGAGCCGCTTCCGTCAAGAATGATTGAGGCGGCTTTTTTCGCTTTTCTCGTTGGGAAGGAACCATTGAGTTCTAAGAACTTCTTCGGATC
>CADCLU010000003.1 GCA_902802355.1 uncultured Erysipelotrichaceae bacterium | reverse complement strand
AGCGAGTTCTTCTTTGTTATAGGTTTCTGGATAATCAACCCAACCGAGGAAGTCGTTTCCTGCTCCGGTCTTGTTGATGATGTCTAAGTGGATTTTGTTTACGCTTTCCTGATAGGAAGCGAAGTCGACCTTATCCACGAGATGGTCGGTAAGTGTTTTGATGATCATTTGTGATCCTCCTCAGTTTGTTCTTTGATCCATTCTGGAAGTTTCTTCTCGAGTGCTTCGAAAGATACTTTGTCGAGTGGGATTGGTTCCTTCTTCAGGGATTCTCTCTTCTCTTCTGGCGTGAGGGCTTTCGCACTGACACGCATGAAGTTTTTCGTCTCATCGTAATCGATGACTTTGACTTTGTAGATGTTGCCCGCCTGGACGAAACTCGTGAAGTTGCGGACATAGGAATTCGTGAGCTCAGAGATATGGAGCAATCCAGTCTCGCTCGTGAAGTTGCGGACATAGGAATTCGTGAGCTCAGAGATATGGAGCAATCCAGTCTCGTTGTTATCGAAAAGAAGGATGGCGTATTTAGGGTAGATTTTGACGACGGTGCCTTCTAAGATGTCGCCTTTTTTGCTGTGCTCGATCATTTCTTCTTCCTCGATTGCTCAAATATCTTTAAGTCGTTCTCGTTTGTGATTTTGTAGTTGGATGGGTCGCCGTTAACAATTGTGGCTTTGGTGCCGGTTGCCTTAGCGACAAGAGATCCTTCATCTGTGAAAGCCGCAGGGTTCTCAGTGCGAAGGAAGGATGAATACAAAAGGGCGTAAGAGAAGGTCTGTGGGGTCTGAAGTCTCACGACTGCGGTTCTATCAAGATACTGGTCGATTGTGCCGTCTTTGGTAAGGGCCATGGAGTCGTCTGCTTTGATGGCGGTCACAGCGGCCTGGCTCTTTGTTGCCTCGGCGATGTTCTTAGAAATGATGTCGCTAGTGAGATTTGGACGATCGGCATCATGGATAAGGACAAGGGAGTGAGGATTCACGCGATGCTCTTTCAAATACCAGATGGCATTCTTGCAGGAAAGCTCTCTTTCTTCAGCGCCTTCGATGATGACATGAGGTTTCTTGTTTAAGAGGGATTTGCTAAGGATTTTTTCGGTTTTCTCTTTACATCTAGCCGGAACGACATAGATGATGAAGTCAATTTGACGGGTCTCGCTTAGGGTCTTCGCAGCATAAAGAAAAAGCTCTTGGCCAGCGACCATCATGTATTGCTTTGGTGTCTCGCTTTGTAGCCTAAGACCTTTGCCGCCCATTAAGAGGACGGCGTAGTTATGTGCGGAAGAATAATCGAAGACCATTTTATTTGTTCTCTTTGTTCATATTGCCTCTTTGCTTAAGAGACTCGTTGATGGAAATGCCCTTGATGATAAGACGCATGATCTCATCAAGCTCTTTGCCTTCGCGGTAATCGGCAGGGGCAACATAGTTGACGCGGCCATCATGGTAAAGGTCATCGACGACCTTGCCTTCTCTGCCTTCTGGGTAGACGGCAATCGAATGTCCGCCGTTATTTTTGGCAAGGATCATGGCAGGGATATCGGTAAGTCCATCGCCGATATAGACGATGTTGCTATATGGGACTCTTCTGTTGCGGTTCTTCTCATTAACGCCGACATCGTCATTGATGTCGAACGCGCCTTTCGAGACGCGGTAGAAATACTGGGTTTTCTGAGTGTAATTAATAACTAATTTCGGCCAGATTGGCTCGTCGTTTTCATCAAAGATGAATTCGCAACCATAGACCATCTTGAAGTACTTATAGATGGAGCAGCCTTCGACGATTTCTTTGTTGCCAGAGGAAACAAGATAATGCTCAACCTCGACGCCGTTTTCCTCGCCGAACTTGTTGATTCTCTCAAACCAGGTATCGACGCCTGGCCAGAACTTGATGCCTTTGCCTTGCTCGCGAAGGAAAGAACGGGTCATCTTGATCCCGCGTTTCTTGCATTCGGCAATCATCGTATAGATGTAACCAAGGGTTTTCTCACATCCGGTTTTTTCGGAGAATTCTTTGGTTTTGCCCCAGAACTCGTCTGGAGTTAAGCCCAAAGAAGGGATGAAGGAGAAATTTTGCATGTCGCTTGTCGCCAAGGTTGCGTCAAAGTCGTAGAGGATCGCTACAATCGGTTTGCTCATCTTTATTCCTCACTATTTATTCAAAGTATATTACTTTGCGTTCCTCTTAACAATTTCCGAGGAAAGGAATTTTGCTATTTGCAAAAAGGCTCAATTTGAAAATGGGTTAAGGTGACTTTAGAATATTAGTCCATGGAATGGTGGCAATTACTACTTTACATTCTCGCGATCATCGCCCTTATCTGGCTCGCTCTTTTGGCCATCGACATCTCGAGCATCCTTGGCTTCAAATCCAAGCTTGAGAAGAGAACGGTTGCTTTCAGCGTCCTCTTCATGGAGAAGAAAGATATCCTTCTCACCATCTATGCCATGTTCGATGAGAAGAAGGCGGAATTCTCCTCTTCCCTCAACAAAGCAGCCGCTCAGGTGAGGTGGATGAAACTTGAAGCAATGAAGAGCGACGAAATCGAAAATAATGTGAATTTGCTGAATGATTTTGAAAAAAGGCTCGCTCTTTTAGGCCACAAATACCCGTTCTTTGAGAACGACGAAGACTACGAAATCTACTGGACCACTCTCCAGGATTTAAATGCCAATTACAGAAGAAACGTCGCCAACTATAACAGCGAAGTTCTTGGATACGAATATTGGAGGAAATTCATCATCTTCCGCCCGTTCACCTATCTCTTTGGTTTCAGAGAGAAGAAACGTCTCAATTAGAAATGCATCTCATAATCGACTAAGCCATCATAGAAGTCTTTTTCGTGGCTGACGATGATGACTGAGCCAGGATATTTCTCAATCGCTTCGAAAAGCGAATCTTTTGCCGATTGATCAAGGTGATTCGTAGGTTCGTCAAAGACGAGGAAGTTACTTTTCTTGAGACTCATCAAAGCGAATCTCGCTTTAGTGACCTCTCCGCCAGAGAGTTCTTTCATTGGGCGCATCGCGAGTTCTTTCCTTACACCTGTCGCGCCTAACGCGGTCCTGACCTGTGTGTTAGTCAAACCCGGATATTGGTTATGGATGTAATCGAATGGGCTAAGCGACATATCGATTACCTCATCTTGGTTGAAGTAATTGACGACGATGCCGTCTAACCAGTTGTATTCGCCACCTAAAGAAGGGATCTTTCCAAGGATGGTTCTGAGGAAGGTTGTTTTGCCAACGCCGTTTTGTCCGAGAATGGCAATCTTCTCTCCTTCTTTCAATATGAAAGAGATTGGATCAAGAAGTGGCTTCCCATATCCGATTTCAAGGTTCTCGACGATAAGAGGTTTCTGGCCTACTGGGTGAGTATATGGGAAAGAGAAATGGACTTTGATGACGGATTTGCCTGGCGCTTCCATGACATCAAGGTGAGCGAGCCTCGCTCTTCTAGATTTAGCTGCTCTTGAGGAAGTAGCTCTGACGATATGTCTAGCAATGAAGTCCTCTTCCTTCTTGATGTATCTTTGCTGAGCGTTGTAGTTCTTCTCGTATTGCTCTTTGTCGAGCTCGTGTTGCTCAAGATAATGCTCAAAGGTTCCTTTGTATCTTGTGACGGTCTGATTCTCTAAACAGAAAACAACCGTGGCGATTCTCTTAAGGAATTCCTGGTCGTGGCTAACGACGAGGAAGGCTTTTGGATAAGAGATGAGATATCTAGCAAGCCAATCTACTTGAGTGGCATCGAGGAAGTTCGTAGGCTCGTCCATGATGAGGAAGTCTTTTTCCTCGAGAAGCATCTTCGCGAGATAGGCTTTCTCTCTTTGACCGCTTGAAAGCTTGGCTAGAGGTGCTTCAAGATTCTCTTTTTGGAATCCTAAGCCATCGGTCAGCTTTCCTACTTTCTCCTGGAGGGCGTAGAACCCTTTTTCAGTGAGTTCTGTTTGAATTCGGTCGGCTTTTGCCAGTAATTTTTCGAAATTTGCCCCATCAACCGCGCTTTGTTCATAGAGTTCGTTCATTCTCTTTTCTTTCTCAAAGAGATCTTCGTAAACGCCATAGAGGTATTGATGGACAGGCATGTCTTGGGCGACCTTAAGCTGTTGGTCCAAATAGGAATGGGTGACCCCGCTTTCCCAAATGACTTGGCCTTTGTCCGCTTTAAGCTCGCCGACGATGATATTCAAAATCGTGGTCTTCCCAGAACCGTTGCTTCCGACTAGGCAGCAATGCTCTCCGCTATTGACCTTGAAAGAGACCTTTTTGTAGAGCTCTTTGTCACTGTAATTGAATTCGATGTCTTTCAGTTCGACGAGTGCCATGATGACAAATATACCATAGGGGGATAACAAAAAAAGTGCTTAAGCACTTATTTGTTCTTTGAACGGATGGCCTTTATCCTTTCTTTCCATCTCTTCTTCAAATCCTCGAATCGCTCATCAGCGGATTCTTTGATGGCCTTAAGCTGAGTGGCCAAATGGATCGAATAGGCGAAATCGACTGCCATCGCACCGATGACGATGCCGATGAAATACGTATAGATGAGGTTATCGCTTAGCCAGCTGATGCCCTCAACGAGAATCGGATTCAAAAGGAAATAATAAAGCGAACCAACTGCCAGCCAGGCAAGAGAGAAGATCGGGCAGATGATTCCCATGATGTTTCCTTTACGGTTCGAATAATCCCATAACTTGACTCCAAAACCTTTGATGAAGATCAAGCCAGCGATGAATTCGACTAGGGTCATCGCGACACCGATTAAGAGGATGCGGACAATGACATCAACGATTTCGTTGGGTATTCCTAAAGGGATGTTGCTAATGCCATATAGGAAAGCGACCCCGAATCCATAAATAGGCAAATAAGGTCCGGTTAAGAAGCCTGGGTTCATCCATTTCTTCTGGGAAACAAACCTGCGGAAGAAGACTTCAAGCACCCAGCCAAAGAGTGAACCGATGACAAATAATGTCGAAAGGATAACGATGTGTTTCATAGTCTGCCTTCAAAAATCCCTGTCAAAACTATTATAAATCCTTAAAAAGAAAAAAGTTCGACAACGATCTGTCGAACCATTTTTTTAGTTGGTGCGGGAAATCAGACTTGAACTGACACGGGTTGCCCCATACGCCCCTCAAACGTACGCGTCTACCATTCCGCCATTCCCGCGGCAAGGTGAATTATACTCACCTCGGTTTTTAATATCAATGAGTTTATGAAATTGCTTTGATTATGCGGCTCCAAGGAACTGGAGAACGAGTAATTCGGCAACGCCGAAGTAGATGAGAAGCGAGGTTCCATCGATGATGGTGGTAAGCAAAGGTTGAGCAACGATCGCTGGGTCTTTCTTGAGAGCAGCGGCTCCAAGAGGAAGCAAAACAGCGACGATTTTGCTCGCGATGGTGGTGACGAAGAGGGTTCCGGCAACGATCGCGGAGATCTTGATGACGTTGAGGAAGTAACCCACGCTCCAAACATTGCCGTTCCAAAGGGTTCCCCAATGCTCAGCGGTATACTCAACACCGTTGTCAGCGCACCAAGCCATATCGGCCAAAGTGTTATGGACGATGCCGGTGTATTGCTCCATCGTGAACCAGAAGAAGGCGAAGGCAGCGATGCAAAGGGAAATGAGGACTGCACTTCTGATTTCTCTTCCGAGAATCTTCCAGAACTCTTTTGGCTCGAATTCCTTAAGGGCAAGACCACGGATCATAAGAGCGATGGTCTGACCGCCAGCGTTTCCGCCAGTGTCCATAAGGACAGGGATGAATGCGGCTAAGACAGGAAGGACGGCAAGTCGATCCTGGAAGATGGAAAGAATCATCGAGGAAAGGGTGCCAAGGATCAAAAGAACGATGATCCATGGGACGCATTTCTTCATCATGGAGACTGGATGGGTCTCGAGGTAAGAATCCTCTAAGGCCGTGATGGCGTTCATCTTTTCCAAGTCTTCAGTAGCCTCTTGGTCCATGACGTCGACAGCGTCGTCAACGGTGACGATACCGATGATGCAATCGTCTTTGTTGAGAACGGCCATGGCGTTAAGGTCGTACTTACGGAACATGTTGGCGACCTCTTCCTTATCGGTGTTGACGTGGCAATATGGCGCGTCTTTGTTCATGATTTCCGAAAGGGTTTGGTCTTCTTCTGACCAGATAAGATCATCTAAGTCGACGGTTCCGACGAACTTACGTGCTTTGTTTTTGACGAAGATGGTATAAACGGTTTCCGCATCCTTACCTTTGGTACGGACGAGGTTGATGGTCTCTTTGACGGTCGCGGTGTCTATGCACTCGAGGTACTCGGTGGTCATGATGGCACCGGCGGTGTCATCTTCGTACTTTAAGAGGTGATTGACGTCTTTTCTCATGTCTGGGCTTGCGGCCTTGAGAACACGTTTCGCAAGGTTGGCAGGCATGTCGTCGACGGCGTCGGCGATATCGTCAGCGGATTGCTCGTTGATGATGGCGATAAGCTCGCGGTCGCTCATGGCGGTCACAAGCTCTTCTTTCTTGTCTTGGCTGAGCTCATCGAAAAGAGGCGCGGTCATTGATGGCTTTGCGTACCTAAATAAGGTAATAAGCTCTTTGATGTCGATCTCTTCAGCGGCTTCAGCAATATCGGCGTCAGGAATGGTTTCGAAAATCTCTAAGAGGGCTTTTCTGTCGCGGGTTTTGATCGCGGCCTCAAGGTCTTCTGGTCCGAATCTTGACTGGGTGATTTCCTCGGAAGTAACTTCATCAATCGGAGTTTCTATTTCTTCGCTTTCCGGTTCGACCTTCTCGATCTCTTCGGCTTCTTTGTTTTCGTTCTTTTCTTCGATCATGTTGATACCTCCTTTTTGTCGTGCCTATTGTATGTCCTTTATATGGAAAAAAGGAAGTGCTTTTTGTTTTTCTTTGCTACGCAAGAGTTATAATTAGTTGCCCAAAAGAGGAGAAACAAAAAATGGAAGAATTAAAATTCATTGTCGAAACCAGCGCAAGGCACATCCACGTTACCCAGGAAACCCTTGATTATCTTATGCTCAGCGATGAGGAAATCGCTGCTGGAAAGCACGCTGAACTTGAGGTCAGAAACCCACTTTCCCAGCCAGGCCAGTTCGCCAGCAACACCCGTCTTGATATCGTCGGCCCAGTCAACCCAAAGACCGGCAAAGAATCAATGCTCAAGAACGTTTCCATCCTTGGACCAGTGAGAAAAGAGAACCAGGTCGAAGTGAGCGGAACCGATGCCAGAACCCTTAAGGTCAATGCCCCTGTTCGTGAAAGCGGAGACATCGCTGGCAGCGCCCCAATCAAACTCGTCAACCCACTCAATGGCAAAGCCATCGAGCTCAAAGAAGGCCTAATCGTTGCCAAACGTCATATCCACATGACTCCAGCCGATGCCGAGAAGTTCGGCGTCAAGAATGGCGAGATCGTCCGTGTCCTCATCTCTGGAACCGGCCGTGAGACCATCTTCGGCGACACCGTCATCCGCGTCAGCGAGAAATACGCTCTTGCGATGCACATCGATACCGACGAAGCCAACGCCGCTTGGGCCTCTGGCACCATCTACGGAACAATCGTCAAATAATGAAGACATTCCATTACCAGCCCACGGACGTCTGCGCTCGTGAGATGATAATCACCGTCGACGGGGATACGATAGTTAATGTCGAAACCCTCGGAGGCTGCCAAGGCAACAGGCAAGGCGTCGCCCGTCTATGCGCGGGAAGAAAGGTCGATGAGGTCATCTCAATCCTTGAAGGTATTGAGTGCCGCGGAAGCAGGACAGGAAAAACATCTTGCCCAGACCAATTAGCCAAAGCCCTCAAAGCCTTGAAGGAAGAAAAAAAAGATTAAGGCCCTAGCAATGGGGCCTTTTATCGTTTTCCTAACACCTTTTTGAAAAGTCATATATAATATCGACCGAGCGAAAAGCTAGTATCAAGAAGCGCTTATAAAGGACTGCGAAAAAGCGCTAGCAACTCCTCTATAGAGGTAAGTGCTCGTCCTTAGCCGGGGCCCACCCTCGGAACGATGCTAGAGGAATGGACAAACGAGCCTTCCACTTGGTGGGAGGCTTTTTACTCGAAAGGTATATATGGAAAAGATTTTATTCACGAGCGAATCCGTCAGCGAAGGACATCCTGACAAGGTCTGCGACCAGATCTCTGACGCGATTCTTGACGCTACACTTGCAGGTGACCCGGATTCCCACGTTGCCTGTGAGGTTTTCGCCACCAACGAATACATCCTCATCGGAGGCGAAATCACCAGCAAATTCCACCCGGATTACGAAAAAATAGCCAGAAAAGTCCTTCGTGACATCGGCTACACTTCCGCCGAAAAAGGCATTGGATGCGACAGCTGCAAAATCGATGTCAAAGTCCAAGAACAGAGCCCAGATATCAATATGGGCGTCTCGCGTGGATCCCTTCTTGAGATGGGTGCTGGCGACCAAGGCATGATGTTCGGTTATGCCTCCAATGAGAGCAAGAACTACATGCCTCTTCCTATTTCAATCGCGCACGCACTCGTGAAGAAGGCAAGCGAGCTTAGAAAGAACGGAACCTTCCTTCACGCTAGACCAGACATGAAGTCACAGGTTACTATCGATTACACCAACCATGGCCACCCACGTATCGACACCATCCTCATGTCCATCCAGAACGACCCAGAAACCAACATGAAGGAATTCCGTGAGTTCGTTTCCGAGAAGATCATGAAGGAAGTCGCTAAAGAGTTCGGTCTCAATGATGACTTCAATATCCTCATTAATCCAACTGGCAGATTCGTTATCGGCGGACCTGCTGGCGATACCGGTTTGACTGGCAGAAAGATCATCGTCGACACTTATGGAGGAAGCGCCCACCACGGAGGCGGAGCTTTCTCTGGCAAAGATCCAAGCAAGGTTGACCGCAGTGCTTGCTACTATGCTAGATACATCGCCAAGAACCTCGTTGCCGCTGGAGCCGCTGCCAGAATGGAAGTCCAGCTTGCTTATGCGATTGGCATTCCTGAGCCTGTCTCCATTAACATTTCGACCTTCAAGACCAGTCGTTATAGCGATGACGTCATCCTTGAGGCCATCAAGAAGGTTTTCGATCCAAGACCTGGCGCCATCATCCAGAAGTTCTCTCTCAACAAGCCTAAGTTCAAATACCTCGACACAACTGTCTATGGTGCCTTTGGCAGAGAAGAACTCAATCTTCCATGGGAAGAACTTGATAAGGTCTCCGAACTTAAGGAATTCTTCGCTAATAAGGCCAAATAACCCCCTAATTAGTGAATAAATACCTAACCCCTCACGAAAACTGAGGGGTTTTTAAAACGCCTCTCAATTTACATTAGAGATAATGTGCCGATGACAGGCTCTCTCGAGCGCTAAAGTATTTATCAATTTTTGGTTATATATTAAAATATAGCCAAAGAAGGATATATATCCTGGAGGTACATAGGTATGAAATACCAAATCGTCGGAAAGAACACTACAATCACCGATTCTATTCGTGCTGCCATCGAGAAAAAACTTGGCAGAATGGACAAGTACTTTGTGGATGGAGACAACGTCCTTTGCCGTGCCGTCGTCGTAACTTACAAAGTCGGAGCCAAGGTTGAAATCACCATCTTCACCAAAGAGATGGACTTCAGAACCGAGGTCCGTGCAAACGATTTCTATGACTCAGTCGATGTTGCCATTGACAAGCTAGAAGACCAGATGAGGAGACTCAAAACCCGCTTCGCCAAAAAGAAGTCCGGAGACTCCCTCGGACGTTCAATCGCCTTCGAGAATTTCCAAGCTGAAGAAGCCGAAAACGAAGAAGACGAAGTCGTCAGAACCAAGTCCATCTACCTTGAGCCAATGAGCTTAGATGATGCCATCACAAGAATGGAAGCCTTAGGACATTCGTTCTTCCTCTATCTCGATGAAGAGGATGATCAGATCTCCGTCGCCTACAAGCGTTTAGATGGTGGATATGGTGTCATTCAGGCTGAAAATCAGCTCAAAGACTAAACCACAAAAGTTAAGGGCCCATCGGGCTCTTTTCTTTTTGTCTTTTAAAAATTAGGTAACAAGTAAAAGAAGTTGCCTAACTGATTTTAAGAATTATAATTGAATCATGAAGAAAACACTGACCAAAAAGATCATCAAAGGAAAGGAATATTTCTACCTGGTTTACCGCAAGAACGGCGTCCTCAAGAGTCAGTATCTCGGAGGAGCCTCCTCAGCGAAATACAAGAAATACCTTTTCAAACTCACAGCGGAATCTGGCTCATACGGAATCGATAAAGCAAGGCGCAAGAACTTCTCAAAAGGCGTGCCTCTCGTATATGTCGAAAACGGCTTTTTGGTTGACGAATACAAGAATGGCACAAAAGAGTATCTCAATAACAAACTCCAAGTCGTGAAGGTGGTGGCGAAACATGATTGAAGAACAACCTCAATTAATCGTCATAGCAGGGGTTCCTGGCAGTGGTCGTTCGACCTTTGCTAAGTGCTACAAGAACGCCTTCATCCATTCACTCCCCGTTAAGTCCTTCAAAGATGGTTTGAGCAGTGGAGATTCTTTTGCGACTATCCTTACCCTCGCCGCACCAGAAGATATGGTGAATCTCCAGAAGGCGCATCGTCACGGCTATCGAATCACCATTTACTACATGTTCACGGGCAGGCTCTTGTCCATGCTACGTGCAAGATACCGCCAGATCGCAGAAGGAGTGCCGTTCAACGAGTCCTCGTTCAAGAAGAACTATGCCGCCTCATACAAGGGTCTTATCTCGACTTATCAAAGATGTGACATCGTCTTCTTCATCCGTAACCAGAAAGAATTCGAGTTCTTAGCCGCCTACGACCCGAAGAAAACCACTCTCGAGGTCTTCTCCAAGGCCTTAAAAGTGGTGAAAACATCAGTAGACGCCATTAAATGAGCATTTTCTTTTGTTATTAACCAAAGGTTAGTTTACAATATGTTGCCATGAAGTCTGTGAAGCTAATCGCGACCGATTTGGACGGTACCCTTTTCTATCCAAAAAAGCGTTCTCACATGGTGACCAAGGAGAACCGCGCTTTCATCAACCGCTTTTGCGATGATGGGGGACGCATTCTTTTGGTTACTGGAAGAAACTCTTACTTCGGCGAGAAGGTTGGTACCAAGATGGGCAAAAACTTCGACTACATCGCTTGCAATGGCGCGCTCGTTGTCTCCGGTGGCAAAACCATCTTTGAGAAACACGTTAACAACGAAGAAGCCAGAAAGATCGTCGAAGACCTTCAGAACATCCACGAAGCGAAACTCATCTTCCTCTTCACAAAAGACCATAATATGGTCTGCCAGAGGAAAGAGATCGCCAAATGGGTCAAGATGGGTTATTCGATCTACCGTATCTTCGAAGGCACCTACCGTGAGCCATATTTCAAGGATGACGCCCTCTTCCAACAGGAACTCGACAATGGTCAAATCTATAAGATCCTGATGTTCCCTGGCTTTGGCAAAAAGAGCATTCCGTTCTCTTTCGAACTCGCCAAGAAACTCACTGGCTTATATCCGGACCTCAACATAGTTGCTTCTGAGCAAGCAATCGAGATAACCGCTAAAGGCGCGACCAAGAGGGAGGGCCTCTCGTTTTATCTTGATTATAATCAAATCAATGTGGATAATGTTTTAGTCGTCGGCGATTCTGGAAACGATATATCTATGTTCCAAGCCTTCCCTGGAAGAAGCTTCTGCATGGATCACAGTCTCGAAGACGTTAAGCAACACGCTTCATTTGTGATCAAGCGTTTCAGTGATATCGAGAATTACGTCTACCCATCTGCGGAGACTACCGCTGAAACAACGATTGAAAAGGAAGGCAATTAACGAATGAATCAACCAACACAAGTAATCGCAACGCTCGAACACTACAAAGTAGCGATTCGTGACACCCTTGAGTACACACTCAACAAAGAAGCTTACAACCTCGACGCTTACAAAGAGAAAAAGAGAAGCGTCCTTATTGAGGTTGAGCAGCCAACCCCACTTAAGAGCATCATCAATGCCTCTGGTGAGAATGGCGAAAAACTCGAAAAGATGATCCGTGACTTCTACGATGATGTCTACGGTGATGAGAGCACCATCCTCAAGTTGGCCGATGACGGCCTCCGTGTTGACCATGCTCAGCACATCGCCATCTTCAAAGGCGTCGTCCCGATCCACGAGAACATCGAAGCCATGGTTTCCGGCATCATCCGCGATGCGAAATCCAAGAACATCGATGTGAGACAAGCCGAATTAGCTGACCTCGCCGAAGAGAGACTTTACAGAGGTGTCTGCTACCTCACCATGGTCGGACAGCTCGTCAGACTCTTCAATGACTACAACGTCGCCCGTCGCGAAGCGAAAGGCGAAGAAAGCGCAGCCAGCAAATTCATCGGCAACGATATCAGCGAAGTCATCACTCTTCTCAATACCGTCCGCGCCAACAACCGTATCACCGATGAGAGATTCATGGGTGTTCAAGACAAAGTCTTCGCCCTTGTCGAATACATGACCGGACGCCGCGATCTCCCAACCGGTAAAGGATTCCCAGAGATCATCAGAGAGACCGAGGATTCCATCAACGGTTTCATCCGCGAAGCTGAGCCAGCCTGGAAAGAGCACTACGATCCTCTTATCACCGAGCTCATCAAAATCGCAAGAGAACAGCAAGCCAATCAGCAGAAATCTGCTGAGGCCCCAGCCGCCGATCAGGGTGAGCCAGTCGAGCTCGACCCAAAGACCGGTCTTCCAAAGTAAACTAGGTTACAACTATGAACGATATGACCCCAACCAAAATTGAAGATGTTTCTAAGAACAAGCTTTCCAAAGGCGAAAAAGTTTTCATCGTCCTCGATGGAATCCTCGCTCTTGGCGGTTTGGTGATGATAGTCCTTGGCTTCATCGCCGATTTCTATCCTGGCAAGCCAGAGGACAACTGGACCGGGCAAGCAGCCTTCCAAAATGCCATGCATCTTTCATACAGATGGTTCGGCGTCATTCTCCTCTTAGTGGCCGCCCTCATCGCTGCCATCGCCCTTAACGGATTCGCCCGCAAGAACGATACCGACAATGAGAGAGCCCTCCGCCGTGCCCAGCGTCTTAAGATCATCTCCGAAAGTGAGAAAGTCACCGCCGAGCAGGAAGCTGCCGCCATCGCCGAGAAAGAACAAGCGAAAGAAGTGGAAGCCAAACCAGCTGAGGAACCAAAGGCTGAAGAACCAAAGCCAGAGGAACCAAAAGCCGAAGAGCCAAAGGCCGAATAACCAAAATCATCAGCAAAACCCTCACGGAATATTCGTGGGGGTTTTTCTTTCGCGCACTCGTGGACTATGTAAGGGACCTTCATTTATAATGAATGTATGAATGAATTAGTCATAGCCCTTTTAATCCTTTCTGGCGTGGTTTTCTCGCTATTGATCTTTAGGTATCTCCTTTACGCGTTCAAATACAAATACCGCGGGAACCTCCTCATCTATACGGTGTTCTGCTTTTTGGTTTGCTTCTGCTACAGCCTTTACGCGAACTTCTTCCCAGCCGTTCCACCAGAGGAAGCAGGTAACCCTCTCGTCTTAGCGGTCACTTCAGTCTTCGACACCTTGAAGATGATGGTCGTCGCCTTCGATAAGAGCACAATCGGAGCCTACTTCTTTGCTGGCGATCCAACTAAGCTTGCCTTTGGCATCGGCTACGTCGTCTCCTCAATCCTTTCTTTAGCTCTTTCCTCGATGGCGGTCATCCTTCTAACCGTGAAGAATTTCGGTAAGGGCATAAAGACCTTCTTCATGAAGCTTAACCCAAATACTGAGATCTATTACATCTTCTCCGATCCAGGCATGCCTATGGCCGCCAAACTAGCAACTGAGCTTACGACCAAGGGTCCAAAGAACAAAGTCGTTACGATGTTTGTGACCTCTTCGTCTCAGAAGACGCAGGAAGGCACCGAATACAAAGATATGCTCACCCTTAAGGGTCTTAATGTCAGAACTGAGAACTTCAGCAAGGGATTAGCCTCTTTCTTGCTTCGTCACTTCGATAAGAAGTTCTGGCCTATCCCATATTGCTTCAAGAAGAGGAAGATCTTCGTCTATGGCCTTTTCTCAAATGATGATGTCTCCGTTGAATTCGGCGGTCACTTCTTATCCGCTCTCATGGAGAACAAGAGGTTCATGAAACTCTATGAGAAACTTAAATCCAAAGAGACTCTCACCGACAAAGAGATGTCGATTTTTGAGACCTTTAAGGTCTTCCTTACCTATCAGAACAGCGACATCGACAAGGCTAACGGCTTCTCAAAGAAGACCGGCCACATCATCAGCACCTTGTCTCTCTATGACATGATCTCCTCCGAGTTCTTGCTCAATAACCAGCTCTCCAACTTTGTTGATCTATCCTCCATCAAAGACGATGAGGACAACAAATCCCTTAATGTCACCTTCTTAGGCTTTGGTAAAGCGAACCGTTCTATCTTTGAGAAGATGAAAGCGGCTTACCAGCTTTGGACTGATAACACCAACAAGGTCAACTACCATGTCCTTGATCAGTTCTCCGAATCTCTCGTGACTCTCTACAAGAATCGTTACACTGAAGAGAATCCAAAAGGATACGAGCCTCGTTTCTATAACATCGTCGATGAGCTTGATGGCAAAGATCTCACTTCCGAGGAAGAGCTCAACAGATACTTCGAAAACATCAAAAACGACAGCAAATCAAATAGATTCTCCGAAAACGGATTCGAAATGTTCCTCGTTTCCTTTGCCGACACGAATACCGATGTGAAGATGGCAATCACCCTCAGAAACACCCTTATCAAATACTTCGGCGAGGAGAGGTTGAAGAGAACTGTCATCTTCGTCAGGATCGCCGATGACAGAATCTCAAAGAACTTCGAAGACAAAGAGTTCAATGAGTTTGTTCTATCTCAGGAAGAAATCAATTCCGGCATCCTCTTAAAAGATCATATTTCAGTTCCGATTGTCGTCTACGGTCAGAACTCCTTGATGTCGAGTTATATCAGCAAGCATCATTTCATGATCAACAAGCTCGGCCTTGCTGCGATGATCTCCTACTATGGCGGAGAGAAAAACAGAACGATCGCGAAATTCTATCTTGGCGACAAAGAGACCATCACCGCGAACACCGAAACGGTTTATTCGCTCAAGACAAAACTCAATTTGTTCGGATATACCTTAACTCCTGATTATCTTGTCGAAAGGCTTGATGGAAAAAAGACCTCACCAAAAGAGTTCTACGATGACATTGCCAAACAGATCAGCGAGGTCAAATATCCCGACCTTCCGAAAGACGCTCCTGTAACTAAACTTGCTGCGTTAGAACACAACAGATGGATGGTCACAGCCTACAAGATCTTCAAATACCTTCCTATGAGTTTCGAGGACTTCTACAGCATCAGCGAAGAGAAGGGGAAGGCCACAACGAAGAACGACAGCAAAGACAAGAACGTCTGCATGATCACGAACGCCGGCATGAAGATTCTTAGAAAAGAGACTCTTGAGAAGTTTGGCGACAGCTATCAGGAGAGACTCGATAAGATTCTCTTCTACTATGACGTCGACGCTTTGAAGACCGTCTTCTACGCTTTGTCCGAATTCCAAAAAGAAGGAAGATAAAGTCCTACAAAATCAAAAATAGCCTCGTTTTGCGAGGCTTTTTTCTTCAAATGCTGTATGATTTAGGTGCTGACTATGAAGAAGAGCGAATATCTCCAAAAACTTGAAGAAGAATACAACAACAAACAGAAAGCCTGGAAGGATCATATCCGTGAAGAGCCTAGCAAGTTCAAAAGGTTCTGGAAGTGGGTGTGGTACCTCATCGCTTTCCCTTTCGTATGGCTCTTCTACAACATCAGAGACTGGAGGAGCGCGATTTGCATCGTCATCTCTTTCCTTATTTGGTCCGCGTCCGTGTGGGGCTTCTATTTGGCCGCGCTTCTTTGTGGATGGACGACTGATGCCGCCAAATGGCTCATAGGCATCGGTTCAGCCGTATGGGTGTGGTGGGCCTCGCCGATTGGATCGCCATTCATCCTCTGTGTGACTTTTACGGCAATCGGAATCAAAACCATCCTCAACAAGATTCAGAAGAAAAAGGAAGAATAGTTTATGGAAAACGAATTCGAATACTATTTGGACTTAAAGGACTTTACTCCTGTATATCGTTGGTCTATTAAATGGTACTTTCTCGGCATCATCCTCTGCGCTTTAATCGCCCTTGGATTTGGCGCCGCTGTCGGCTTGGTGATTTTAAAGAACAGGACGCTTGGAATCATCCTTCTTGTTGCAGCCACCCCGTTTTTGGTATTGTCTGGAATCTTTGGCTTTAAGATAACCCAAATACGCTTTACCCGTTACTATGGAAAAGGGAAGATCACTTATAACGAAGATGGGACTGTCACTTACCAAGGTGATTGTGGCAAAGGCAATCCGGCATGGGGAAATGACCCTGTTCCTGTAACCAAGACCTTTAAACCAATCATGGTTAAGGAACACGGGGATTATTGGATCATTTATATAGGTCGTTGCGAATACATTACCGTTCCGAAAACGGTTTCCATCGAACCGATAAAAAGCTTGCTAGTCGAAAAGAAAAAACCTAGGCGTTGAACCTAGGTTGTTTTTTGATTGGCGGAGGAATAGGGATTTGAACCCTAGCGCAGTGTTACCCGCCTACGAGCTTTCCAAGCCCGCCCCTTCGACCACTTGGGTATTCCTCCATGTCGCAACTATGTCTTTGTCGCGCAAGGGGAATTATAGGTTAGCGACCTAGATTTTTCAACAAGACGATGAAACAAACCAATTAGAAGTGCGTACCGCTAATCAATGAGGCCATCTTTTGTGCTACAATGTTTGTTAATCAAACATGATTGAAAAGTTAATCGATAAAGCAAACTCAAATCAGAAGGCGGAGAAATACGTCAGGAGACTCCTCGAGAACGCTCCTCTTTCTTTGATCTACAAAACCTTCAGGAAGAAGGATATCAAGGTCAATGGCCATTGGATCAAGAAAGACCATATCCTCATGGAAGGCGACACTCTCCGTATCTATATCACCGAAGCCCAGCTTGCAGAATTCCAGAAGCCACGAGAGGCCATCAAAGCACCTCTCCAATACCCGATCGTCTATGAGGATGAGAATATCCTCATCGTCGATAAGCCTTCAGGCCTTCTTGTCATCGGAGATGATAAGGAAACCAGAAACACCTTAGCGAGAAAGGTCCTCGACTATCTTTACTACAAAGACGAGTTCGACCCAGAGAACCATTCCTTCGTCCCTTCCCCAGCCCATAGGCTTGATAGAAATACGGCTGGCCTTGTCGTATTTGGCAAAACAAACGAAGCCTTAAGCGAGCTTACCCGTCTCTTCAAAGAGAGGGATGACATCCATAAGAAGTACTTAGCAATAGTAGTGGGATCGACTGATCAAGAAGGTACGATCAACAAGCCTCTCAAGAAGGATTCAAATACTGGACTAGTTACCGTTTGCCCAATCGAAAAAGGCGGCAAAACCGCTATAACGAAATACAAAACACTCACGATTTGCGGTGGATTTTCGCTTATTGAAGTCGAACTTCTCACTGGCAGAACCCATCAGATCCGCGCCCATATGGCATCGATTGGCCACCCAATCATCGGCGATGGCAAATATGGCGACTTCAACCTTAACCGTGAGATCAAAGCGAAGTATGGCTGGTCCAACCAGTTCTTACACGCATACAAGATGAGCTTCAAACATCCTTTGCCTCCGCTCGATTACCTAGCAGGCAAGGAATTTGAGTCGAAACTCGGTGAAGAAGAATCAAAGCTTCTTCAAACCTTCTTCGGAACGCCTAAAATATTCTATGAATAGAATCAGGAGGAATTACCATGGCTGATTTAGTTAAGTTGAACTATGAAAGATGGATGGCCTCGCCGAAGGTCAGCGAAGAGGACAAGAAAGCCCTCGCCGCTTTAACTCCGGAAGAGAAAGACGCCGCCTTCTTCAAAGACGTCGAATTCGGAACCGCCGGTATGCGCGGATTCATTGGCCCAGGCACTAACAAGATGAATGACTTCACCGTCAAGAAAGCCACGGTTGCCTTCGGCATGTATCTTATCGAGAAGATCCCTGGCTCCAAGGATATGGGCGTCGTCATCTCCCACGACAACCGCTTCAAATCCCGTGAGTTCACCCTTCTCTCCGCCAAGATTCTCAACGAGATGGGAATCAAGGCCTATATCTTCGATGCCCTCCGTCCAGTCCCAGAGCTTTCCTTCGCCGTCCGTAAGATGAAAGCCGCTGGTGGTATCATGATCACCGCCTCCCATAACCCAAAGGAATATAACGGATACAAGGTCTACGACGAGACCGGCTGCCAGCTTGTCCCAACTAAGATCGCCAGAATGCTTGAGATCCTTGCCTCCCTCCCAGATGAGCTCACCGTTGAGGCCCCAAAAGCCGACAAACCTGGCGAGACCATCACGCTTGGCAAAGAAATCGACGACGAATACGTCGCCCGCGTTATGAAGACCCAGGTCAATCCAGACCTTCCAAAGCAGGGCTTCAAGATCGTTTATTCCCCACAGCACGGCGCTTCATACGAGAACGCCATGCGTATCTTCAAAGCCTGCGGATACGAAATCTATCCAGTCGAGAAGCAGTGCATCCACGATCCTGCCTTTGGCGGAACCGAATCCCCAAACCCAGAGAACGCGGAAGCCTTTAATGAATCCATCAAACTCGCCAAAGAGATCGGCGCTCAGTTAACTGTTATGACTGACCCAGATGGCGATAGATGTGGTCTAAGCTATCTCTCTAGCAAAGGCACCTACGAAAGACTCACCGGCAATCAGAGCGCGGCCCTTCTTATGGAATACCTCTTCTCCGAGAGAAAGAAGCAGGGCAAACTTTCCAAAGACGGAGTCATGTATGACACCATCGTCACCAGCGACTTAGGCAGAAAGATCGCCAAAGCCTATGGCTTGAAGAACGAAAGCTTCCTCACCGGTTTCAAATACATCGGCAACAGAATCGACTTCTACGAGAAGCAGGGCTATGGTCCTAAGTTCGAATTCGGATACGAAGAATCCTATGGCTGCATCGTTGAACCATTCGTCAGAGACAAAGACGGCATCCAAGCCATTCTTCTCTATAGCGAAATGGCTCTCCATTACTATCTCAAAGGCATCCCGCTTGATGTCGCTTACGAGAACCTCGAGAAGAAGTATGGCTATCACATGACCATCACAAAGAGCGTTTCCTTCTTCGGCTCTAGCGGCGCTTCCGAAATGGCCAAGATCATGGAGAAAGCCCATAACAGCCTTCCACATGAAGTCGACGGCATGAAAGTCGTCGTCATCGAGGACTATGTCAAACTTGAGAAACAGGATCTTAGAACCGGAGAGAAGACCAAGCTCGATTACGATAAATCCGAAGTCGTCCGTCTCATCTTCGAAGACTCTTCCTGGATTGCTATTAGACCTAGTGGAACTGAGCCAAAGTGCAAGTTCTACGTCGAGGTCTTCCAGAAGGATGGCAACGGCTTAAAAGAGAGGACTGAACACCTCCTTGCAACCTTGCTTGAAAGCCTTGGAGTTAAGGCCTAATTAAGAAGCAATTCTTCTAACTTATGGGCAACAGCGTCATCGTTGTTGCCTTTTTCTAAATGTGGGACTTTTTCTAAAAGTAGATGGGATTTGCACGGGAAAACGCAATATTTCTCGCCTGCAAATGAAAGCATTCTGTAGTCACTGTCACTATCGCCGAAAGCGATGATATCTTTTGAGTCGATGTCATAATACTTGGCAATATATTCCGCGGCATTGCCTTTATCGTAATGGGCGTAATAAGCTTCGCAGTGTTTTGAGGTTCCCCAGTGTCTGCAACCCATTGGAGGATAACTCTCAACGAGTTCTTTGATCTTCTGGTCGTATTCTTTCTCGGCCTCAAAGATAAGCGCGTACACATCTTTTGTGAGATGCTCAAAGGCACCGCCTGTCGTTATCTCTTCGCCCATCTTTGGGAAGTATCCGATAAGGAATGGGTCGAGCTTCTTCATATAAATCTTCTCATCATCCTCGAAAGCGAGGTTAAGAAGAGGGAAATCGATCTTCGAAAGAATGGCTTTGACGTCCTTCAAAGGAAAAGCCTCCTTCAAAGAAGGGAATGACTTGTCATTAGGATCGATGACGTAAGTTCCGTTATAGGCGATGAAAGGAGTCTTGAGCCCTAACTCTTCGTAGTA
Organism: uncultured Erysipelotrichaceae bacterium; assembly: GCA_902802355.1. Classification (GTDB taxonomy): domain Bacteria; phylum Bacillota_I; class Bacilli_A; order RFN20; family CAG-826; genus UBA4951. Next base: position 51,155 of record CADCLU010000003.1, on the reverse strand, counting down.
GGGGATAATGGCTCTAGGAGGACGTCCTGAAGCGAGGACGACTCTGTGTCCTTTCTCAGAGATTCTTTTAAGAACGTCTTTGGTATATGGAGTCAACTCAAAAGAATCGTTAAGCAACGTTCCGTCTAAATCGATAAAAATAAGCTTCTTAGTCATCAAGGGAGAGAAGGCCAACGGCTTGCTGAACGCGTTTTAAGGTCTTCTTAGCGACCGCTTCGGCTTTCTTGGCGCCTTCATTAAGGATGTCAACATAAGCCTTCGAAGCGATGATCTCTTCGTAGCGGGCTTTGAATGGGAGGAGTTCTTCAAGAACCTTATCGGCAACGGCTTTCTTGAAATCGCCGTATCCAGAGTCTTTGAACTTCTCAGCAGCCTCTTGTGGGGTGATGTCGCTTAAAGCGGCATAGATGGTAAGTAAGTTGGAAACGCCTGGCTGGTTCTCTGGGTCATAGTTGACCTTGCCAACCATGTCGGTGACGGCGGACATGATCTTCTTGCGGATGGTCTTCTCGTCGTCTTTGAGGAAGATATCGCCTTTTGGATCGCTCTTGGACATCTTCTTGCTTGGGTCACTGAGCGACATGATACGGGCACCGACTTTGGTGACCTGGGCGCGAGGCATGATAAGGATGTCGCCGTAGCGGTGGTTGAATCTCTTAACGAGATCGCGGCAGATTTCGACGTGCTGGGTCTGATCTTCGCCAACCGGGACGATATTGGCATCGTATAAAAGGATGTCGGCAGCCATCAAAACAGGATAGGCGAAGATGCCAAGTCCGATTTCGCTGTCGTTCATCTTGGAGCATTTGTCTTTGAACTGGGTCATGCGCCTAAGCTCGCCCATGTAGAGGTAGTTTTGAAGGATGGCGTTGAGCTCAGCGTGAGCGGAAACGGTCGACTGAAGGAAGATTGTGCATTTCTTTGGGTCGAGACCGCTAGCGAGATAGAAGGCGGCCAAGTCACGGCTGTTTTCTCTAAGCTCGTTTGGATCGATAGGCATCGTGAGAGCATGAAGGTCAGCGATGAAAATGAAGACTTCGCCAGATTCTTGGAAGTCTTTGAAGTGGCGTAAAGCGCCGATATAGTTTCCTAAAGTGAGTTTTCCAGTAGGTTTGATTCCAGATAAAATACGCGTCATAAAAAACCTCACGCTCATTCTAGAAGAGAAGAGGAAGGAAGTAAATATTAACAAAGTTAATGCAAGACTTTTACAAAACGAATAGAATACACTCGTATGATTAAGATTTATTATTCACCATCATGCTCATCCTGCCGCAAAGTCAAAAAGTGGTTCGATGATCAAAAGATCCCATATACCAGCAAAGACATCTTCAGCGGTGCCCTCAATGAGACTGAGATTCGTGAGATCATCACGAAGTGCATTGACGGAACCGATGAGATCATCTCCCCAAGGAGTAAGATTGTTCAGGAACAGAACATCAACTTCGACGAGATGAAGATCTCCGAGCTCGTCACTTTCATCAAGAACAATCCTTCCGTTCTCCGCCGTCCGATCATCGTCGACGACAGAAGAGTCCAGGTTGGATATAACGAAGAGGAAATCCGCACCTTCATCCCAAGAGCAAGAAGATACGCCGACCTCCTCTGCGGCGAGTGGTGTCCGAAGTTCCCAACATGTCCAGTCGGTACGGACCGTATGAACATCAATCCAAAAGACAAGCAGTGCTTAGTCGATGAGGAAAAGTACTTCAAATAATTAAAAAGCGCCAGCAATTTGGCGCTTTTTTTATTCTCCAATAGCCTCTAAAGCTCTTCTGATCTTACTCTTTTTGTTGAACTTAAGAGGGATGTTATTTTCTTCGAATAGTTTCCTAAGATACATCTCCGCGGTGGCCATATCCTTGTGTTCTAACTCAACCTCATAATCGGTTATGCCAGAGTAGGTGTTGAGGTCTATGGCAAGTTCTCCGCCTTCGTATTCGGCATCGATTCTCTTGGTTGTGAGAACGGTTTTGATATAGAGGGCTGAGGTATCGATTCCCTCTTCCTCGATGTACTTCTTTATCTCGTTTTCAGGGAATGAGGTTTGCCCATTTATGCCTTCGAATTCGTCTTCGGTGATGTAAACGTTCTTCTCAATATGGCCTTCAACCCTAGGAACCTTGACGGTCATCTCGAACTTCTTGTCTTTGAAACGGACGCGAAGTGAAAGACCCTTCTTCCTGATGTCGCAGTTCTTTGTATCGATGTAGTAGTTGATCTGGATATAGGACTTATTTTCTTTGAAAAGAGAGGCTAGTTTCTCATAGTCCTCTTTCGTGATTAAGGCTTTGGCTTCGATTTCGATTAAATCGCTCATGGGACAATTATAGCAAAAAGAAAGGCCAGCGAACGCTGACCTTGGGGAGATTATCTGTGGCCTCCGCCTCCACCTGGGCCTCCGCCGCCTCCAGGACCGCCTCCGCTAGAGGTGGTGGACCTGATATTGACGTTAGAGCTGCTCCAGGTTCCTCCGGCGATCTGTGTGCCAGATACTGAACCAGACTCTTTGTATAAGCCTCTGAGGATTTCGTTGGTTGGGTTTGCACTGCTGACGTAGGAGAACACCATTGAACCATCTACGAACTCGTTACTGGAGATATATAGCGAATAAGCGGTGCTGCTCTGTGGTTTGACAAGCCAGGTGTATCCGCCATTGGCTAAAGCCAAATAGGAATTTGTGCTGCAACCAGAAGCGTATGAGCCAAGGAATGAATACTGGGTGCCACTAGAAGTGACGAGCATGTCGTTAGATCCATAGGCTACCAAAGTGCCGCCAGACTGTTTGAACTCGCCTCTTTCGCCATAGTCGAGAGGACCGTTTCCGTTCCCTGACTGATTGACGACGGTGATTCCGCCAGTGACATAGAGGTTGCCATTCGAGTCAACGCCATCGCCAGTGCACTGGATGTAGTTGTTTCCTCCAGAGATGGTAAGGACGGCTGAGGAATCGCTTGCAGATCCGCCTCCTGGAGGTCCCCATGGGCTTTCGTTGCTAGAGGTATCGGATCCTCCTCCGGCATTGATGCCATCATCGCTTGCGAAAGCGGTGTTGGTTCCGCCAGAGATTTCGACTTCAAGGCCTTCGAAGCCTTCGTATGATTGAGCGACGGTATTGGTTCCTCCGCTGATGGCTAATTTGTTATCAGCGTGAAAGCCATCGTCTTTGGCTTTGACCGTGGTTGTTCCGCCTTTGACGTAGATGTCATTCTCGGCATTGATGCCGTCATCACCAGTTGAGGTGATGTTCAAAGAACCATCGATGATCTCAACGTCATAACCGGATTTGATGCCTTTGTCTTTGGAGGTGATGGTGTAGGTACCTTTTCTGATCTGGACACCCTGGACATCGCCTTCTTCGAAGGTATCATCATCTCTCTTTTCGACGTTGATGCCATCGTTATTTGTAGACTCGATTGTGATCGTTCCTTCGTCTGTCGGGTCACCTAGGACGATGGATTTATGGGCTTTCATGCCAGTGTTGGCGGCTTTGATCGAAAGGGCGCCGTTCTTGGCAGTGATCTTGGTATCGGAAGCGACGCCATTCTTGAGATTACCGATAACGTTAAGCGTGCCTGCGCCAACGATACTCAGTTTCTTGTTTGAGAAGATGGCCGCACTGTCCTCAGCATCATCGGAGATAGCGATTCTGTTATCGGTGATGGTGGAAGTGGTGCCTTTGTATTTCTTGATTTTGAGCTTGGTTTTATTGGCGCCATAGATTGGAGCGAGGGTGTTATTGCCGCTTTGAGTGATAGAGACGCCATTAAGAATGAGCTCAACTTCATTTTCTTCTTCAAGGCTGACGTAGATTGAGCCATTGGTAAGAGTACCTGAGACTGTGTATGAGCCAGGTTTATAAATAATGACCGTATTGTCTTGGACGGAGATGCCAGAGCCAATGAATGTCGTGCCGTTGTCTTTGAGAATGATCTTTCTCTCAATACTTTCGTCCACGCTGTCGGAAGTAGGTGTGGAGATTGAGCCGCGTTCGCTAGCCTCAACGCTTGTGGAAGGTGGGGTGTAAGTAGAAGGGGCGGAGCTACCTGTAATGTCTCCGCATGAGGAAAGAAGAAGTCCTGCCGACAAGACGAGTACGCTTAGAGTTTTCTGTTTCATCGGAATTGCCTCCTTTCCCTATTAACTCAAAATACCAAGTATTTGTTTGTCTACGTTATTTAGCCCCCCTCTGTTGTGGTATACTTTCTCCATGCTTAAAACACTTCTCTCATTCAATGACGATGCCCTCCTCATAGTCAGCATCATTGCCATATCCCTATTAGTTCTTGCCGTTATTTGCATTGTTTTAGTCAAAATCCTTAGCAAAAAGCGTGTCAAATCACTCCCAATCGCTTCCAAATCCGAGTATTTCGAGGCTCTTGGAGGAGAAGACAATTACATCGATTCCTCTAGAGAAGGATCGAGAATCATCGTCCACTTAAAGGACTATTCCAAAATCAACAAAGAGAAAATAAAAGAAGCCGGTGTCACTGGCTTCATTGAGAAGAGCGATAAGCTCACTCTTGTGGTTAAGGATAACGCCGAAGAGGTCTACGAGAAGATCTTCAACGCTTAAAGACGTGTTCGGCTAAATCCTCTACAGGAAGGCCCATCACGTTGTAATAGGAACCTTCGATTCTATTGATCAAAGGGTAATCGTCCTGAATGCCATAGCTTCCAGCCTTATCAAAGGGCTGGAATTTTTCTATATACTCAATGATTTCCGCTTCAGAGAGAGGATTGAATAGAACCTCTGAGCAAACCGTTCTACTTATCTCTTTGTCTTTGGAGATATAGGTGTATGAAGAAAGAACCTTTGTGGACTTACCGCTTTGTTTACTAAGCATGCTTATAGCATCTTTCATATCCTTTGGCTTCTCCAAGACTTCGCCTTCACAGACAACAACTGTGTCGCAGCTAAGGACTTCATCATCTGGGTGCGCTGCGAAAACGGAGTAGGCCTTGATCCTAGCAACTTCGTGGCTGAGATCCGCGGAACCCATAACTGGGTCAAGGGCTCTTTCGTCGATATCAGGAGGTATAACAACAAAAGAAGACACGAGTTTCTTTAAAAGCTCACGTCTTCTTGGTGATGCGCTTGCAAGGATAAGCATCTCAGTTGTTGTCGCTGACGCTCATGATGAGCGGGATGATCATTGGGTTACGCTCGGTCTTACGGTAGATGTAGTGGGCCACTGAGTTCTTGAGCGAGGTCTTGATCTCATTATAGGTGGCCTTCTTGCTCATGACGTTCCTAAGTGATTCTTCGGCCGCCATCTGGGCGTGTCTGATGATGTGGGCGTCGCTGCCTCCTTCGAAGAAGCCGCGGGCGTATACGATAGGTTTGGTCAAAAGCTGATTCTTCTTTGAATCGATGGAGACGAGAACAGCGATCATGCCGTCGTTCTTGAGCTGGGCTCTGTCGCGCATGACGTTCGCGGAAAGACCGTCGATGTCATTGCCATCGATATAGACGGCTTCAGCCTGGGCGTGTCCGCCTCTGGTGACCTTATGATTCTCAAGAGTGACCATATCGCCATTGTCGCAGACAAAGACGTGGTCTTTCGGAAGACCCATATCGATCGCGATATCACCATGGAGCTTAAGCATGCGGTACTCGCCGTGGACTGGCATGAAGTACTTAGGATTGACTAAGCGCTGCATGAGACGGAGTTCCTGGCGGGATGGGTGGCCTGAGCTATGGAGAGAGAAGGCGAGGGAATTCTGTTTGACGTCAGCGCCTTGTTTGACGAGGTCATTGACGAGTCTATCAACGAGGGCTCCGTTGCCTGGAATAGCGTTGCTAGAGAAGACGATGGTGTCGCCTGGGATGATGCGGATATTCTTGTGTTCTCCGCGTGAAATCCTCGACAAAGCCGCCATGGATTCGCCTTGGGAGCCTGTGCAGATGATGCAGATCTCGTTCGATTTGTAGGAACGGACCATGTCATCGGAGATGATTGATGAATCAGGTACTTTGATATAGCCGTACTTGCGGGCGATGGTCATGGTGTTTTCCATGCTTCTGCCAAGGATGCAGATCTTTCTGCCATGACTGACGGCCGCTTCGACGACTTGCTGGATACGGTTGATGTTGCTAGAGAAGGTGGAGACGATGATACGGGCATTGGCCTGATCAAAGACCTCTTCAACGCCAGAACGGACGTTCTTCTCGGATGGGGTGTAGCCCTCAATCTCGGCGTTCGTGGAATCGGCCATAAGGAGGTCGACGCCTTCTTGTCCGAGTTTGGCTAATTTAGCGATCTCAAATTGAGGTCCGACAGGGGTGAGGTCGACTTTGAAGTCGCCGCTCTCGATGATTCTTCCCTGCTTGGTATCGATGCAGATGCCATAGCTATCCGGGATGGAGTGGGTGACTCTAAAGAAAGAGACCTTAAAGTCATCGCCGATCGGGACCACGGTGTCGCTATCGTACTCGACGATTTTGACTTCTTCGCGGATGCGGGCATCCTCGAGTTTGTGCCTGATTAAAGCAGCGGCAAGTCTTGGCGCGTAGATCACAGGGATATAGACGCTTCTGATAAGGAAAGGAATGCCGCCGATATGGTCTTCGTGGCCGTGGGTGATGAATAAGGCCTTTATCTTGTTACGGTTGTTTCTAAGGTAAGTATAGTCAGGGATGACGTAGTCAACGCCTGGTAGATTTGACTCAGGGAAACGGACGCCGGCATCAACCAAAATGATTGAGCGCTCAGTCTCAAAGCAGTAGGTATTTTTACCTACTTCTCCTAATCCGCCGAGGGCGAAAACGTTCACTGGTGAGTTGTAATTGTGCATAGAAATAAGCCTCTCAAAAGCGACAATGACTTATGTGCTCGACAGGTTACCTAAACTATATCACCTTTTTTCCAAAGGAAATACGGCAAAATTATGAAAGCGGTTCCGCCACTTTTTTCTTCATGAGGGTCATGCTCATGATGAAGTTGAACCATAAGGCGATAAGTGGGCAGAGAGCGAGAAGCCTTGGTCCGAGGTTAAGGCTGATCATATAGTCGATCGGAAGGATGCACTGGAGGTTGTGGGAGACGTAATAAGTGGTTTCTCCAAGGAAGAGATCGGAAACCACAACGAAGAGGCCGACGACCGTCGCGAAGGAAAGAAGGACGATCTTGGTGATGTTCTCATTCTTCTTTGGGATTGGTTGTCCTGCGCTTTCACGGACGAGATAGTACTCATGCCAGAAGAGAACGACGCTCATCAAGATCATGAGAAGGTAGAGAGGAATCGTCCATCCGAATGCAGGGGCGCTGAAGTCGATATAGGTTGGGCACATGAGAATAGCGCCAAGGAAGTACTCAGCGATCCAGACATAAAGGAAAGCGAGGATTCTGCTAAGGACGGTAAGCCACTTCGGTTTTGAATATTCCTTGCAAATCACAGGCATTTTTTCCAAAATCCAGGATTTTTTGATGATGGTGAAGACACCAACGGCAGCGACCAAGACATCGATGATGATGAGGTCGACAGGGAAGATGAGGGAGACGTTTCCGAACTCATAATTGCCAAGGATCATGTTAACGATAACAAGGACAAGAACAAGTCCTCCGCCGATGGTCAAACCAAAGCCGTTGACCTTGAGAGTCTTGGCTCTCTTTTCCTCGTTTGGCTGATGGGTGAGGAAGTAATAGGCAAATAAAACGTAGGTAACCAAGAAGTAGGTTAAGTACATTGGGCAGACTTTGAAGATGCGCTTGAAGCCATCGATGTCCGCCATCCAGTAGTGGAAGCCTTGGTAGAAGGCAAGGGAAGCGATGATGAAGAGGACCATCTCAATGATGAAGGCTATGTATTTCTTCTTGCTCATAGATCTTTGACCTCCCAGCTAAGGCTAGATTTGCCTTGTTCCATGTTGTCGTAGTCGATGATGAGGTGTTCTAAGTCGAATGTTCCGTTCTTGTGGAGCGAATAGAGAGCGCATCCGGTGATGGAGACATCATCTTTCTCGGTGCTATAAAGCTCGATGTTGGCTTTGACGCCATAACCATAAACGACGCCTTCATGTTTCCAGACGATGTCGTTGCTGTGGTCATGACCGAAGAACATGCCTCTGCAGTTCCTCTCTTTTGCCACACCATAGAATTCGGAGAAGGTCTTGCCTGGGCAATATTTCTCGTCTTTGATTCCGCCGATCTTCTCTTCTTCCTTCATGTCATTGATCTCTGAAGTTGGGATATGGAAGAAAGCGATGGATGGGGTGTATGTGTTGTCAGCCTTTTTTGCTAACTCAGCCTGGCTCTTATACCATTCGACCTGATTTGGATGGACGTAATCATAGTCGTAGGAACCGCTTTGCTGAACGAGGTTATGGGTATCGATGTTGTAGATCTGCCAATTCATGTCATTGCCCCATTTGACATTGATGACGTAGTTAGAATAACCATCGACTTTGTCATACTTGTTCACCAACTCTGGTAAGACGGCGTTTTGGTAGTGGGAAGATGAGACAAGCTCGTTCATCCAAGCTTCGCTCCATTCGCCTTCATAGTCGTGGTTACCAAAGGTAAAGGCCCACTTGATTCCCCAGCTGTCGATGAGATCGTAGATGGTAGTGGCGATCTTCTTGTTGGCAACCAAAAGGGTGTCGCCGGTGACTTCGATAAGGTCAATATGACCTTTGAGTTCTTTGGCGACCTTGATGGTGTTGTTGAGGTAAGCGGAAGCTTCCTTGATGTTGGTGGAATAGTTCCAATGGATGTCCGTTAATTGCAGGACCACAAAGTCCTCATCGCCATTAGCGTTCAACTCCTGCACGTAGTTCAAATCGACGTTTGCGCCAGCGCACGAGAAAAGCAATGGCAAAAGAGAGACCAGTGCAAATCTTTTGTGTTTCATAATGCCCTAATTTTATCTTCTAAAGATAATTTGGGCAATATATCTAAGAATTAAATAGCAACGGCGTCAGGAATCTCTTTGAATGGGTTTCTCTTGTCGATGCGGTCGTAGAAAAGGATTCCATTGAGATGGTCGATTTCGTGTTGGAGGACGATTGCGTCAAAACCAAAGGCTCTGATTTCAATGTCTTGTCCACTATGTGCGTCATAGGCCTTAACGGTGATCTTGTATGCTCTATAGGCATAGCCTGGATGCTCTTGGTCAACGCTTAAGCAGCCTTCGCCACTGGCGAGGTAGCACTGCCTGATGGACTGGGAGACGATAAGAGGGTTAACGAGCTGATACTCGACGAACTTGCCTTCCTCTGAAACGGAAGGGTAATAGATGACGAGCATGCGTTTATTGATGCCAACCTGAGGCGCGGCCAAACCAACGCCCTCACGGACGCTAGGATTCTTTTCGCGGAAGGCTGGATCCTGGGAATCTTTGAGATACTTTGTCATCTCGTCGAGAGTGGCTTTGATCTCAGGGGATCTTGGGTCTTCGACGGGAGCGCATCTGCTATGTAAGCTTTTAGCGGTGTCTTTAACGATTTTAAGCATGTGCTTATTGTATCATGACGAGACAAAAATGCTTAAAATAAGCATATGAATATTTCCCTTAGCAAATCTCTTGAGTCCCTTAAGGATGCGATTGAGAGTGATCCACGCGTCATTCGTCTTAACGAACTTGAGAAGAAACTCTATGAAGATTCATCCCTCATGGAGCTCGTCAAAAAGAAGGACGATCTTGAAAGGGAATATAGTGAAATCCTTTCCTACAAAGACAAGAATAGCGAAGAGGCCATGAAGGTTGGCAAAGCCTTACATGAGGCTAAAGCCGAACTCGATTCATATCCTCTTGCGAAAGAATATAGCGAGGCCTTCATTGAGGTCAGAGACATCTATATGCAGATCGATGACATCATCTTCGGACCTTATAGGAAGAAGACCTTAAGCAGTGACGCAAAATGATCAAAGTAGTAGGTGGCAAATATAGAACGAGGAACCTTGAGGTTCCGCCTCATCTAGAGGTCCCTAGCAAATCCATCGTCCGAACTGGGATGATGAACGCTTTGAGCATGGACCTTCCTGGCTCTATCTGCCTTGATCTTTTCGCTGGCTCAGGAGCCCTTGGTATTGAGGCACTTTCTAGAGGCGCGAAGTTCTGCTATTTCTGCGATATGGATGGTTCCTCGGTTGAGGTCATCAAGAAGAATCTCGCGACCCTAAAAGAAAGCAACGCGAAGGCAATCCACAGCGATTTTGCAGGGGTTTTGAATAATTTTAGCGACAAATACGACATCGTTTTCCTCGATCCACCATATGCGATGAAGGACGTCTACAAAGATGTCCCTCGCTTCCTCATTGAGAATGATAGGCTCACCCAAAATGGGGTAGTGGTACTTGAGTATGAAGGTGAGGTCGAGGCACCAAAAGAGTTATTCTCCCGCTGTAGGGAGTATCATTATGGCAGGACCAAGGTAATGATCCTTTGGAGGTAATTATGAAAAAAGCCGTGTATGCAGGTTCCTTTGACCCAATCACCAACGGTCACTTAGAAGTCCTTAAGAGATCCCTTAAGATCTTTGACGAGGTTTATCTCCTTTTGGCCGTTAACCCAAAGAAGAGAGGCGCTTTCACGATTGAGGAAAGGCTCTCGATGATGAGGGACAGCGTCAAAGACATGCCTAATGTCAAAGTCGACTACTACGATGGCCTTACCGTCGATTACTGCAAGAAGGTCGATGCTCCATCGATCATCAGAGGCCTCCGTGCCGTTTCCGATTTCGAATATGAGTTCCAGCTCGCCGCGGCCAATGAGTTTGCCGCCCCAGAGATCGATATGGTCTTCTTCATGGCGAGAAAGGATGAGAACTTCGTTTCCTCTAGCTCAGTCAATGAGTTAAGGAAAGGAGGGGTGGATGTCTCCTCCCTCGTTCCCTCTTGCGTCATCAAGATGTTTGAGAAAAAGGGACTCTAGTCTTTCCTCTTATATATAAAAGAAAAACGAGGTCGTGATTGGCCTCGTTTTTGATTGCTTGTTATTAGCGAGCGACGCGGTATTCCTTTTTGGAAGTGCTGGTGTAGTCGTTGTTGCTGCTATATGGATCAAGGTGGTTCCACATGTTGAGAAGGTTCTTGGCCTTTTCGTTAGCGGTTGAACCGGTGCTTGAGAAGACAACTTCGGATAACCCGGCTCTTCCATCGGCGATGGCTTCAAGGGTGAAGTCGCAAAGGCAGACGGTTGGGACTGGGAAGTCGTCGTCAGCGGATGAGCAGGAGAAGTGGGTGAACTTATCTTCGCCCATGGAACCATTGATGACCTTTGGCATGTGCTCATAGAGCCATGGGCCAGCAACGTTGAATAAACCGGTGTAGTTGATGAGGTAACGCTTCCAAGCGGTGGTCTGGGATGGGTTCTTTTCGAACTCGCTATCGTTGGAAGATTCTTCGGAGGAGTTGATGACGTGAAGCTTGAACTGAAGTGGGCTGATATCGTTGGCCTTTAAACCGAAGGACTCATTGTTCCAGTTGTCGCTGAGGAACTTGAAGCCCTCTTCAAATTCGGAAGCGGAGCTATTGTCATCGGCCATGTAAACGAGATAGAACTTCTCGCCATAGTCTTTGATGATGTCAGCGAAGTTAGCGGTCTGGATGGCCTCAAGTTCGGCTTTGGACTTCTTGGTGTTGTCGTCGTTGGTGTAGGCGGCATCATTGGCCTTCTCGATAGCAGCGGTGATGGCATCGGCTTTGGAGATGGTGGCATCAGCGGTATCTTCGCCTTCGAGTGAGAGCTGGTAGGAGCTATAGAAAGCGCCTTTGCCGGACTGGTTCCAGCTAGCGGCCCATTCAGTGATGTATGGGATAGAGAAGATGACAGCGAAGATGGCACCGACGATAAGAAGCGGTTGAACCCAGGCAGTCTCTTTAATCCAGCGCCAGATTCTGACGAAGAAAGCGCCGATGGATTTTAAGATGATCATTAGTATTAATCCTCCGGGAAAGTGACCTGTTTCCTAGAAACAGCGTATAAATCATACCATTGTGACCTGATTACAGCAACAACATGATTATTTTTGTTAAAAAAATAAGGAGCCACCGAAAGAAATAGTCCAACAACCTCTTTATACCCCTATATGCGTATGTTCATTTTGTCCAATTAAAGTTTTTCAAAAATCCCCTGCAAAAACAGCATATTTTTGGTTTTTGAAAACTTTCTTCCGCCAAGCGAACGAAACCAGTTGAGAAAAGGGTTTTATATTCTATAATTACGGCGAGATGGGAAAACTCAAAAACAAAGTAAACGAATTAAAGACCGAGTTTAATGACTGGCTCTACGACCATCATAAAACCAAGGCCTCAATAGGCTATGTTTTGGCCGTTCTCCTTTCTACGGTCAGTGCCCTTATCTTTGCTGTCGGCTTCAACACCTTCATGGATCTTGGAGTCCTTGTTGGAGAAGGGGACGTCCTTCACCAGAAGATTCTTTCCGGCGGCATGTCCGGTCTCTCCCAGGTCATCACCCTTATCTGCGAATTATGCGGTTGGAAGACTGTAGCAGAAGGTGGCACCCTTGATGAGCATACCGCTTACTCAATCCTCTATTTCGTCCTCAATGTCCCTCTCCTCTTCATTGCCTGGTTTGGCATTGGAAAGAGATTCACGATCATGACCCTCGTCAACGTCGTTGAGACTTCTATCTTCATCAAATTATTCACAGTCACGAACATCCCATTCCTTAAACTCATCGCTGACTTCACCGTCCAGAACGGAGGCATGCTTTCTAGAGCCTTGTTCGGTGGCGTCTGCACAGGCTTATCATCCGCGCTCGCATACAAAGGCGACTTCTCCGCTGGTGGAGTCGACATCATCGCTTACTACATTGGCCTTAAGAAAAAGACCCTCGTCGGAAGCTATGCCGTCATCCTCAATGGCGCGACACTCCTCGTCTTCATCCTTCTCTCGATCACCAAAGAGGGCTGGGGTGATGCCGATATGGCTGCGAGATACGTCGTTGGTGCCTTCTACACCGCGATCTACCTCTTCGTCACCAAGCTTGTCGTCGATGCGATCAATACGAGGAACAAGAAAGTCAAAGTGGAAGTTATTACTTCCAAAGAGGCTCTTGGCGATGTCCTTATTGAGAGCTTCCCGCACGCTGCGACAAAGCTTCAAGGCAAAGGCGTCTACAGTGGAAAAGATAAATTCGTCTTCATCATGGTTATCTCATCGGACGAGCTTAATGCCGTCATGAGACTCATCCAGAGAGAAGACAATGAGAGCTTCGTCGAGGTCATGCCTCTCACGAGCGTGGCTGGCAGGTTCTTCACCAAACCAATCAAATAAAAAGGAGCTGTTTGACCAGCTCCTTATTTTTTAATCAGGGAAGTTGATTACTTCTTTTTCTTGCCGAATAAATCCATGGCAGCTGGAAGGATAGCAATGGCACCAGCAGCGATGTAGAGGATGGCGGCAATGATCCAAGTGGAGCTGAGAGCGTGATCGGAATATGGGTTTGTAATAGCAGCGTTTCCGTAACCGCTTGTGGTAACAGAACATGGCTGAGAGATGAAGACGAAGACGCCAGCGATGACCAATGCGACAAGAGCGATGAGGTTGACGAGTCCGGCGAATTTCTCAAGTTTGAGAAGTGGAAGGACAACGCCAAGGAGGAGGGCGATGACGCCGACCATGGCAAGAATCCAGCCAAGGGTCGCGGACCAAGCCGCATCCATGTGGGACTTGACGCCAAGAACCTCACCCAAATCTTCGCCAAAAATGGCTTGGGTGCCAGTGATAACATGGTCGCCATTAGAGAATGCAGGGGTTGTCATCATTAAAATGAAACCGACAACAGCGATGACAGCAGCTAAGAAGCCGGAGTATTTAAGGAATGTTTTCATTTGTAAACAATCCACCTTTCGTCTTTCATTATAGCTTGCAAAAAAGCGATACCACAATGAGTGAACGTTTTTTATCACCTGAATGGACTCTCTTTTTGAGATGCTCTACAATACCCCCTGGGGGTATCTATGAAGAAGAAGTACAACGTAACCGGAATGATGTGCGCAGCCTGCCAGGCTAATGTTGATAGGGCAGTGTGCAAAATTGATGGAGTTACTAATGTAAACGTCTCCTTGCTTGCCAATAACATGGTCGTCGAATTTGACGAGAGCAAGGTGAACGACAATACCATCATCGAGGCCGTCGAGAAGATCGGTTATGGCGCCTCTCCTTTCGTTAATGAATCCCTCAAGAAGATTCAGGAGAAAAAGAAGAAGGAACTCCATTCCCGTTTAGTGAAACTAATCGTTTCGCTTTGCCTTCTTGCTCTCCTTATGGTCGTCTCCATGGGAGGCATGATGGTTCATGAGTATGCTCATTGGCCAAGCGCTGACGATCCTAACTTCTCGCTCATCGCCTTCATCGAAGTCACCCTTCAGATCCTCATCCTCATCCCAATCATCCTCATCAACTTCAATTACTTCACCTCTGGCTTCAAGAGTCTTTTCAAGCTTCATCCGAATATGAATAGCCTCATCGCTTTAGGAAGCTCCATATCCCTTTTATATAGTCTTTATTCATACGCGATGATGATTGTTGGCTGGGCCAATAACGATGTCAGTCAGGTCATGGTTCATTTTATGAATCTCTACTTTGAGGCGGCAGCGATGATCCTTGTCTTCGTCTCAATTGGCAAATACTTCGAGAAGAGAGCGACCAACAAAACCACTGAATCGATAACGAATCTGATGGCCCTCACACCGGATACCGCCTATGTCTTGAGAAACGGTGAAGAAGTGGAAGTCCAAACGGAATCCCTCATGCTCGACGATATAGTCGTTGTTAAACCAGGCCAATCAATCCCAACGGACGGAATCATCGAAGACGGTTATGGCGATATCGATGAATCAACCATCACCGGAGAATCTCTCCCAATCCACAAAACCAAAGGAGACAAGGTTATCGGTGCGACCATCAACAAGAATGGTTCATTCACCTTCAGAGTAACCTCTGTCGGAAAAGACACGACCATCTCCCAAATCATCGGTTTGGTTGAGAAAGCCAGCGAATCCAAAGCCCCAATGGCGAGGCTCGCCGACAGAATATCTTTGATATTCGTCCCAACGGTCATCGGCTTATCAATCGTTACCTTCGTCGTTTGGATGATCCTCACGAATCTCAATATCGTTCCTGTCGCCGCAACAAGAACGCCTCTTTCCTTATCCTTAAGATTCGCGATTACCGTTCTCGTCATTTCTTGTCCATGCGCTTTAGGTTTAGCGACACCAGTCGCCATTATGGTCGGAACCGGCAAAGGCGCGGAAAATGGCATCCTTATCAAATCAGCGGAAGCCTTTGAAAGATTAGAGAAGGTTGATTACGTTCTTTTCGACAAAACCGGAACCCTTACCAAAGGGGAAATGAGTGTTCGCTCAATCAAGGTTTACGAGGGCGATGAATCCTCTCTCCTCAAAGTCGCTGCGGCAGTGGAAGCCCACTCCGAACACCCTCTCTCGAAAGCGGTCGTCAATGAAGCCAAAAAGAGGAACATCGAGGTCTCTCTCAGCAAGTCTTTCGAATTCATTCCCGGCGAAGGCGTGGAAGGCGATGAGACCGTCATCGGAAACGCTTCTCTCATGAAAAACAAAGGCGTTGATATTTCAAAATCAGAGAACGATTTCTTATCCCTTTCGAAGCAAGGTTGGACGCCTCTATATGTTGCTGAAAAAGGAAAACTAATTGGCTTAATTGCCATCGGAGACGAAATCAAAGAAAACAGCGTTTCCGCAATAAAATCCCTGCAAAACCTCGGTAAAAAGGTTTTCATCGTCACCGGAGACAACAAGATTACCGCCAAAGCAATCGCCTCATCATTAGGCGTTGATGATGTGTATTCTGAGGTCCTTCCTGGGGACAAAGAAGCCATTGTTTCTCGCCTCCAAGATGAGGGCCATAAAGTGGTCTTTGTCGGCGATGGAGTAAACGACGCCCCGGCCCTCACAAAAGCCGATATCGGCATCGCCATCGGAGCGGGTTCCGACATCGCTATCGACTCCGCCGACATCATCCTTGTGAGAAGCGATCCTCTTGATGTCGTTTCCGCAATCGAACTTAGCCACAAAGTCGTCTTCAATATCAAAGAGAATCTTGGATGGGCTTTCTTCTATAACATCTTGCTCATCCCTCTAGCGGCAGGGGTGCTCTATCCATACGTCATCATGCAACCGATGTATGGATCAATCGCCATGTCGATATCATCAGTGACCGTCGTCCTCAATGCGTTGAGGCTACGTCTATTCAAAAGAAAAGCTATTAAAAAAGGAGAATGAATATGCTCAAAAAACAAATCGTCAACATTGAAGGGATGATGTGCGAAGGCTGCGCCCGCACAGTCACCAACATCCTTGAGAAACTTCCAGGCGTGAAGAAGGTCAAGGTCTCTTATCAGAAAGGAATCGCCGAAGTCAAAGCGGAAGCCCCTCTTTCCGAAGAAGAGTACAAGAACGCATTAGGAGAGACACATTTCAAATTCGTGTCAGTTAAATAATGAAAGCAGATCCAACAAAGGTAAAACGCCAGCTCGCTATAGCGAAAGGACAGATCGAAGGCATTCAGAAAATGGTCGATGACGATGCATATTGCATCGACATTTCCAATCAGCTCATGGCCGCGATCGCTGTCCTCAAAAAGGCCAATGAGATTGTCCTTCTCGCCCACATCAAGCACTGCGTTCATGACGCGTGCTGCGAAAACGAATTAGACGAGAAACTAAGCGAAGTTGGAGCTTTGCTCCATAGAATGGGCGAATAAAAAAGTTCCAATTTCTTGGAACCGATCAATTTAAGTTTGGCGGAGAAGGAGGGATTTGAACCCTCGCTGGACTTGCGCCCACTATCAGTTTTCGAGACTAACCCCTTCAGCCGCTTGGGTACTTCTCCGGCGTGAGAAATCATAAACCACAGGTAGGCTCTTTAGCAAGAAAAGATGTACGCTTCATCAATTTGTTCCCTTTACTGCTTTTTCGCGTGCTAAAATGAAGCCGTGGTCTAAGACCACATTTTAGACATGGCAGAATTTTTCCAGAACATCGTAAACTGGCTTGCTAGCCTCGATTGGCCTTTTATTCTCAGGTTCGTCCTTTTCTTGTTGGCCAGCGCGGTGATCATCATTCTCATCATCACCTTCCTTTTGGCGAGGAAAAGAGACGACGAGTACTTCAAAGCCATGACCTACGAAGCCTCCAATATCCGCGTATACAAAATCGACAACACCCTCGATGTCGTGACTTACTTCAACCTTGGTGCGATGTCCGAAAAACGTACCTGCTCCATCCAGGAGTTCTACGATTCCTTCCCAGGACATGAGCCAAACAGAATCAAGAGTTGGGTCAATGATGTCCTAGAGGGAAAACAAACCACCGATTACCTTCAGACAACCGTCTTCTTCAAGAGGTCCACGAAGAAGTTCCCGGCCTTCCTTAGAGTCGCTAAGGTTGACCCGGCAAAAGGCATCGCCCACTTAGAGAGCTATATCCTTCTCGACAAGAAGAACGGAAGATCCGCCAGTGGCCCATCTCTCCTTCTTTCCTCCGAACGTGATTTCGTCGATTACCTTAAGGCCAACGGAACTAGCAACGGCATGACCTTCTGCTTCGCCATCAGGCCAAAAGATTACGGTTTTGCTGAGAATAATAAAGAACAGAAGCTCAGCAGATCCTTCCTTCTCAGATACCGTTTGGCCTTAGAGCCATACGTCAAAGCCCCAGCCAAACTTCTCGGTGGGGGAGAGGCGGAATACATCATCGCCAACTACGACATGAACGACAACACCGAGGCCATCAGCTTCGCCCTTAAGGTCGTCAACAGCGTTACCTCCTCGCTTAAAGCAAACCGCAAACCTCATGACCACCTCTTTGAGATCAAGGTCGGTGTCGTTGCCAATAAAGACTTACTCGGTGACGGTACCGCCATTCTCTTAGCCTCAAGGAAATGTGCCGCCAACGCCTTCGAACTTCCATCATCGATCTACTTCTACAAACAGGGCATCGATGACTTCGCGGAGACCAGTGAGTCCGGCAACTACAGAAGTGAGGTTGAGAGAATCATCTACGAGAAGAAGATCCTTTACACCTATCGACCTATCTACTCAATCGGCAGAAGGCGTGTCTATGGCTTCATCGGAAGAGCCGAGCCTACCGCCGATTGCGCCTTCTACAACATGGAAGAGCTCAAGAACTACGCTCTTAGAGCGAAAGACGAGAAGAACCTCTTCGCCGCCATCGCCAAGAACTTAGTCGGAACATATATCGCCGAGAGAGAACTCAAGAGCCAAAAGCTCTTCTACCCGGCCCTTATGAATGAGCTTGAGTCCATCCCAGCCTTCTTCAAGCGCTTACGTAACGCGAAGGAAGCGAACCTCGTCTTCACCCTCAAAGAGTCTGACGTCAATAACGCCGTCGGAAGCATGGGCTTAGAAGAGGTCAAGAGGCTCTTCAACGAAATCCACGAAAACGACTATGACATCGCCTTCGTCCTTAGTGGCAAGGCCCTCCTCATTGACCAAGAGCTCTTGGCCATGGGCGACAGCTTCATTGTCGACTTCAGCTCGCATGGCAGCGAAAGAAACATGGACGCGACGATCAGGTCGCAGTTACACGCTCTCGTAGAGAGGCTCATCAAATTCAAGAAACCGATCATCGCAAGCGATCTTAAGAACTGGGACTCCATCGAACTCGTCGTCAGCAGTGGCATCGACTACATAAGCTGCAACATCTTCGCACCGTTCAGCCGCGAGATCGTGGAGGTCAATGAAAAACACGCTACCCGTGTCCTTGAAATGAAAGGTTTCAATACAAACGTGAAAGGGAAATAATCATCAACATGGAAAACAAAAACAACGCAATCACATCGCAATCTCAGGACTTTGCCCAATGGTATACGGACGTCGTCCGCAAAGCGGAGCTCATGAACTATGCCTCCGTCAAAGGCTTCATCAACTATTTGCCTTACTCATACGCCATCTGGGAAGAGATCCAGAACTATTTCAATAAACGCATCAAGAACGAGCTTGGCGCCAAAAACGTCTATCTCCCTCTCGTCATCCCGATGAGCATGTTCAACAAAGAGAAAGAGCATGTCGAAGGCTTCGCTCCAGAGGCCCTCATCGCCACCATTGGCGGAGCCAAGCAGCTTGAAGACCCTCTTGTCATCCGTCCAACCTCCGAGATCCTCTTCAGCGACCTCTACAAACAGATCGTCTCCTCTTATAGAGACCTCCCGATTTCCTTCAACCAGTGGTGCTCAGTCGTCCGCTGGGAGAAGACCACCCGCCCATTCCTCCGTGGCTCTGAATTCCTTTGGCAGGAAGGACACTGCTTATTCGAGACCGAAGAAGAAGCGAGAGACAACGTCAAGAAGGCCCTCGACATTTACGATGACCTTGGACGCGATCTCTTAGCCATCCCATTCCTCAAAGGCAAGAAGACCGAAAACGAGAAATTCGCAGGTGCCATAGCAACCTACACCATCGAGGCTCTCATGCCGGATGGAAAGGCCCTCCAAAGTGGTACTTCCCACTATTTAGGACAGGGATTTGCTGAGGCTTATGGAATTCATTACCTCGGAAGACAGAACAAACTTGAGACCCCACACCAGACCTCTTGGGGCGTTTCCACGAGACTTCTTGGCGCCATCATCATGGTCCATGGCGACGACAATGGTCTTGTCCTCCCTCCACGCGTTGCCCCAACCCAGGTCGTCATCGTCCCAATCAAGATGCAAGCGGAAGGCGTCCTTGATGCCTGCCACGAGATCTATGACGCACTCAAGAGCCAGGGCATCAGAGTCAAACTCGATGACGATGATACGAGAACCCCAGGCTGGAAGTTCGCCCAGTATGAGATGAAAGGCGTCCCACTCCGCATCGAAGTCGGACCAAGGGATCTCGCCAATGGCGAAGCCGTCCTCACCAAGCGTGTGAACGGTGAGAAGAAAGTCCTCCCAATCAAAGAGATCGAGAAGCTCTGCGCTCCTCTCCTCGATGAGATTCATAACGACATGTATCAGAAAGCCCTCAAGTACCGCGACGAGCACATCACCAAGGTCAATAACCTCGATGAGCTTAACGCCGCTCTCAATAATGTTGGCGGCTATGCCCTCATGGCTTATGACGGAACCCCAGAGAGTGAGGTCAAGATCAAAGAGCTCACCAAAGGCGGAACCGCCCGCTGCATCGCCGAAGAGCTTCCTGAAGACACCGATCTCCTTGATCCAGTCACCGGCAAAAAGGCCCGTATTCTCGCCTATTTCGCTAGAGCTTATTAATCGACAAGATTTAGACTTAAAGCCCCCTTTTAAAAAGGAGGCTTTTTTGTTTGTCCGCGTACGCAAATCGTTCTACAATTTTCCTATGAGCAACGAATTAGAGAACCTTGGCTTTTCTTTGAGAATCGACTCAAGCAAAAGCGTCAACTATGTGAACTATCAGGCCGAGAGTCTCCTTAAGGAGGCCCTAGGCGGCAAGCAGAATTCTTTTTCCTTCCTCCGTCAGATCATCATCAAAAACGACACGGATGAGGACGCTAGGGACGTCCGCCTTTCCTTCAAGGCCAATCCCGAATTCTTTGAGATCCAGCCAATAAGAATCACCTGCCTCGAGAAGAAAAAAGAGACCATCGTCGATTCTTTCAAGATCACTTTAGACCCTCTCAAGCTCTATTCGCTCAATGAAGCCATGCCAGGCTCCCTCGTTGCCACGATCACCAGCGAAACAGGGGAGATGCTTGCAACATCATCCGTCGATATCCGTTTCCTCCCAATCGAGGAAAGCGCATCCTCGGAATGGATCGATGAGATTCTCGCCTCTTTCGTCACTCCGAATGACCCTCTTGTTAAGAACCTCGCCGCAAAAGCCGCTGCCATCAAGAAAGACAAATACGATAACAGCGCGTTCGACGATTACCAGTCCCATGACCCTAACGCCGTCCTTGAGGATATCGACGCTCTCTATCTTGCCTGCCAGCAAAGCGGTATCCGCTATAGCACAACCCCAGCTTCCTTTGAGAAAGTCTTCCAGCGTGTTAGGCTCCCTCACGAAGTCATCGAGGAAAGGGTCGGCAATTGCTTAGATACCTCTCTCCTTTTCTGCTCTCTTTTAGAGAATGTCGGATTAAGACCAATTCTTATCGTCACACATAGCCACGCTCTTGTGGGCTGCTGGCTTGAGGAACTCTCTTTCCCAACGAGCAAAGAAGACAATCTCCAGACCCTGTTAAACAACGCCTCCGAAGGCTTCAACCATCTTGCCCTCATCAACGTCGTCGACTTCACCGAAGGCAACGAAATCACCTTCGATAAGGCCAT
This sequence comes from uncultured Erysipelotrichaceae bacterium, assembly GCA_902802355.1. Taxonomy (GTDB): domain Bacteria; phylum Bacillota_I; class Bacilli_A; order RFN20; family CAG-826; genus UBA4951. The sequence goes on along the minus strand of CADCLU010000003.1, from coordinate 29,896 downwards.
GGCGGACGCCAAAGACTTCCTCGAGAAAGAGAAGAAGTTTGCTTACGCCCTCGACATCAAGATGTGCCGCAAGGAATGGATCCTTCCTGTCCCAACCAAAAAAGAGAAGGAAGATGGCACCATTTATTTCGATTTCCCTAGCATTTCCAGCATGGATTATGCTTTGCCGAACATTGATGTGACCAATAGACGCTTCCTCCCAGAGGATGCCAAAGGAGCCAAAAACCGCTACGACTATTGGGAAGACAAACTCCTTGATCTCAATCTCCGTAACCGCCTCATCAACTACAAAGGCGGACTCCGTGGCATCGAGATCGAAGTGGTGGACCCAGTCGAATATCTTTCCTTCCTTTCGAAGAATGAGAAGGTGAGCCTTGTCCCTGCTGCACTCAAGTTAAGCGACACCGCGAAGAAACAGCCTCTCTCCTTCGACGAGAAAGTCTATGGCCCAACCATCAAAGAGAACTATTCGAAAGCCATGCTCACCACCGTCAATAAGAGCGATGACCCAGACGAGGCTTTGAAAGCTTTAGCCAGAAAGAGCAACACCAGCATCGAGGAAAGCGGATGCAACCCTCTCTTCCTCACTCTCGGTGAGATCCGTTGGTACGACAACGATAAAGCGGCCGAAAGAGGCACGGGCGCCATGTACGCCCCAATCTTCCTTCTGGAAGGAAAGATGCCAAGAAGAAAGAATGGCCCATTCTATACGCTCGATTACGATTTCGACGACATCGGACTTAACAGCACCTTCTTCCAATACCTCAAACAGAACTATGGCCTTGATTTCTCGAAACTTTATCCTCTTCCAAGACTCGCTAATGGCCAGGTCGATGTCCGTCTCATCTATAACGAGATCAGGAACATCATCGCCCCAATGAAGAACTGGCTTCTCTTTGAGAACAGAAGCGTACTTTCCTTATTCAACTTCTCCCACTTCGTCATGTGGAGCGACCTTAAGAATCACCGCAACAAGGTGATGAACAACAAGCTCGTTGCCTCTTTCGTCTATGGCGAGAAGAAGTGGAACGACACCGAGAATCTCATCCCGGCCAATGAGATGGATGAGAGAATCAACCCTCGCGATATTGCAACCGCCCTCCCAGCCGACTCCAGCCAAATCAAAGCCATCGTCGATGCCGAGGAAGGCGAATCCTTCATCCTCGATGGCCCGCCAGGCACTGGCAAATCCCAGACCATCGCCAACATGATCACGAACTTCCTTTACCATGGCAAAAAGGTTCTCTTCGTCGCCGAGAAGGAAGTCGCCCTTGATGTCGTTAAGAGAAGGCTTGATGACCTCCATTTAGGCCAGTTCTGCTTAGAAATCGCCTCCTTAAACAAACCTAAGAGCGAGATCCTTTCGATCTACTCCAAACTCCTTGCTATGGGCCCTCTTGAGAGCGTCGACAATTACCGTTCCTTAAGCGACTCCATCATGGAGAAGAGGAAGGAACTCAATAACATCATCGAATCCCTCCACGAGAAAGGCTCATATTTCATCTCGCCTTACGACGCCATCGTCGGATACCTCGAGAATGAGGAATACAAAACCGGCACAAGGATTGAGCCAAGCTATTTCGAATCCCTCACCCCTCAGAAGTATCTTGAGACCTTGAACGAAATCTCCGCTTATGTTTCTTTCGTCAAGCCATTCACCTCATATCTGAGAAGCCCATTCATCGGTTTCCAGAAGAGGGACTACACCTTCGATTACAGAAACAAAGTCTTCGCTGAACTCGATGAGCTCGTCGATATCTGCAAGGATATGGAACTTGCCACGTATAACGCTTTCTTCAAAGAAGGCTCACTCTATGAGTCCGCAAAGAACGTTGAGGCTTATCTCAACATCATGAGCGACCTCCAAAGCGAAATCCCAACCTGGTCCAAGTACTTCCTTGATTCGACCTTCCTTGAGAATGCTGATAAGCTTCGCGCTCTTGCGAAAGCGAAAATTAAACTCGCCGAGGATAAAGCGGCGGTGGCCATCAACTTCATCGACGACGTGTACACCTCCTTCGACCCTCTCCAGCTTGAAAGCGAATACGAAGAGGCAAATAAGCTTAACTTCATTAAAAAGTTCTTCGCCCTTAACAAACTTAGAGGCAGGCTCAAACCATTCCTCCACGACAAGAACGCTCTCAAAGGAGATGGCCTCAAAAAGTCCCTCGATTTATTAAAAGAAGCGTATTTTGACGAGGAAAATGTGAAAAAATGCGATTCATATTCCCGCTTCGTCTTAGGCGAATACGATTTCTCTAATGCTTCAGAAAGCGCTCAGCGTCTCACCGAACTTGAGACCACTTTGGATATCGCCACGAACATCCAGAAGATGGAGTTCAAGCACGATAACGGAGAAGCCTTTGCAAGTTATATCTCAAGCGCTGCTAGAGGCACCATCTATAGCGACTCCAACTCCAAGCTCAAGAAGATGTTCGCTATCTTCAGCGACAAGAAGAAAGACCTCATGGACCGCTTCGGATTCGACCTCAATCAGTATCCGGATCAGCATGACTATTTCAAATACCTCGGAGGCAAAATCCAGGATGCCTGCGCATCTAGCGGTCGTCTCTCTGAGTGGTGCAACCTCTTGACCTACCTCGACCGCATGGAGAAAGCGGTTGATCCTAACTTCTTCAAAGCCTATCTCGAAGGCAAGATCCCAGAAGAGAATCTCATCCCTTCTTTCAAAGCGGATCTCTATCTCTCCTATCTCAGACGTGTCCTCATCGAAAGAGACCTCTCCACTTTAAGTGCATCAAGCACCGAAGATCTTGTGAAGTCCTACCGTGAGGAGATGGCCAAGATCCAAAGCTTAGCCGTCAATGTCGTCGCAGCTTCAATCACTGAGAAGTATCCAAAGAACGCAGAGTCATTTGCTTCGAGCACGAATGCCTATAAGCTCACCAAACTCGCCAAGAACGGTGGCAGGGGAGCCTCTCTCCGTTACATCTTTGATGAGTTCAAAGACCTCGTCATGACGCTTACGCCATGCTTCCTCATGTCGCCTGTCGCGGTCGCTCAATATCTCAACATCGAGAAGTATCACTTCGATGTGGTCATCTTTGATGAGGCCTCACAGATCCCAACCTCCGAAGCCGTTGGAGCGATGGCGAGAGCCGACTCCGTCATCATCGCTGGTGATGAGCAGCAAATGCCTCCGACCAACTTCTTCGTGTCCGCATTAGGCTTAGGCGAAGACAATCTCGCTTCACTTAGCTCAGTTGATGAAGACCTTGAGTCCTTGCTTGATGACGCAATATCGCTTTCTTTCCCTCGTGAAAGGCTCAACTGGCACTACAGAAGCCGTCATGAGTCCCTCATTGCTTTCAGCAACAATCGCTTCTACGGCAATAGCCTCCTTACCTTCCCATCCCCTGTGGCAGAAGAGGAATCCGTCTCCTACCGTTACATCAACGGCGCTTACGAAAGAGGCAGAGGCATCAACAAACCAGAAGCCCAGGAAGTCGTCAAAGAAGTCATTCGTCGACTCAAAGATGAGAAACTCAGGCATCGTTCCATCGGTGTCGTCACCTTCAACGAAGCCCAGCAGAACCTTATTGAAGATATGCTCGAAAGAGAGCTCTCAAAGAATGAGTTCCTCGATCCTCTTCCAGGAGGGGAGAAGATCTTCATCAAGAACCTTGAGAACGTCCAAGGTGACGAAAGGGATGTTGTCCTTTTCAGCACCACCTATGGACCTGATAAGAAGAACGGTCTTTCCCTCAACTTCGGCCCTCTCTCCCAGAAGAAAGGCGAGAGAAGACTTAACGTCGCCGTCAGTCGTGCCAGAGAAGAGATGATCGTCTTCTCCAGCATGAAGCCAGAGGAGATTCAGGCCGAACGTGCTAAAAACATGGGCGCGTCCTATCTCCGTGACTTCTTATATTTCGCTAAGAACGGCTTATCCTCCTTGGCCAACAGAAACCAGAATGAGATGGGCGATGAGGCTACCTCAATTGCGACTTTCTTAAAGAAAGACCTTGAGGCTCTTGGCTATGTCGTCAAAGAGAATCTTGGCGCTTCGACCTTCAAGATCGACCTCGCCATCTCTGAGAAGAACAAACCAGACGAATATGTCCTCGGTGTCATCATCGACAACACGAAGAACGCTTCTTTGACCTGCCGTGATAGGCATATCAATGAGCCATTCGTCCTCAATAGACTTAGGTGGAACATCCATCACATCTACTCGGTTGAGTATCTCGATCATAGAGACGAGGTCCTTAAGGATATCGTGAACGCCTTCAACCGTTCTTTGAACGGGGAAAGCCTCTATGAGGCGATCACCAACGACAAAGACCCTCTCTTCGTCAAGAAAGCGGTGGACGCCGCTCCAAACAAGAAGCCATACACTCGTGCCGAATATGTACCAGAACATGGTTCGAACGCGATGAACGAAGGTGATATGTTTGCCTTCTTCATTGAGACTATCGGCACCGAATACCCAATCTCCCAGGAGCTCCTTGAATCAAGATTCAGAGAGACCTTCGGACTTGGAAGAATCGGCTCTGTCGTGAGAAGCAAATTCACCCTCGCCCTAAATAACGTCAAAGTCCTCATCGAATGCTGCGGCGGTCATAACTTCTATTACCCACGTAGTGTCGATATGAACAACAACCGTTTCTGGAGAAAGACCGAGGAAGGCGATTGCCGTAGGCTTGTCGATATCTCTTACATCGAGATCGGCAACTGCGCGGCCGACCTCATCACCAATCAGGGAACGATGAGCTTAGACGACCTTTGCCATGAGGTGAACCTCGCTTTGGGATACGCTTTACTAAAGAAAACGAGCTACGACTATGTGAGGAACGCCATCAAGTGGAACTGTTCGAGAAGGAACGGTTTATACATGATCGGCGAAGAACAGGTCGGAATCAGGTAAAAAATAAATCCGTGGACGATTTGCCACGGATTTTTTGTTATTCGAGTGAGATATCCTCGTCCATTCTTCTTAAGATGACGGGGATTTTGTTTGAGGTTGGGAATTCCTTTTCAGGATAGCCATCGATCTCAAATGCGGTCTTCATAAGTTCTCTGATGAAGGCGTATAAGCTAACCCTTTCCCTCTCCGGATAGAACTCATACCTTACGAAGATGTCATTGCTTCCGAAGTTGTTGAGATAGTCAGGGTAGAGGATCTTTTTCTCTCCATAGCTGAACACGGAATGGAGGAATCTTTTTCCATCAGCAGGGACATATGATTCCATGCATTTGGAAACGAATAGGTGTTTCTCGCTAAGAAGGGTTTTGAGTTTGGAAAGAAGATTCTCAGGGATGGTCTTCTCATCTTTCATTGTCTTGAACGATTTCGAAGCGAGTATTCTCTTTTCGATATCGAGGACTCCCTTAGTAAGATCAAAGGAATAGCAAATAGACTCCCTCTCATAAGGGTTCTCATAGAAGGATGGTCCTGGGATTCGTAGATAGAACTTGCTTTCCATGAGGGTAATTGTAACGATGTTCCCTCCGAGAATCAATTTCACTTCTCTTGCCTCAAGGCAATGAAGGTACTACTATGAAACCGCTATGAGCAAACTTGATACGCTTTTCGATAACGAACTCATCAAAATCGTTGGTGAGAAACCAATCCCATCCCGTTTCAGCCACAGGTCCGACCTTCAGAAAGAGCCGATAGGGGAGAACACCAAGTTTTTGTATTACATCTATAAAGACGAAACCGGTTACCACAGCGACTGGGCTTGGAGCGAGAACACGAATGACCTCATCGAATTTCTTTTCGATTACCTTATCGCCCGCGCCATCGTCAAAGAGACCGGCACCGATGACACAAGAAGCGATGGCCTAGAGACGCATAGCCTTCAGGAATCCTTGCTCCTCGTTTTGGTGGACGCGATCAAGAACCGCAACCTCGATCCTAAATACTGGGGTGATTTCAATGTGGCTCTTTCCCAGTTCGTGGAATCTTCCGACAAAGGCGATGATCTTAATCTCGCCTCCCAGAACATCATGGATTTCACTTCCACCTTCTTCTATAGCCTCACTTGGACCTTCTTCAACACCCTCGATGAGACTAAAGCCGCTTTAGCGAGCCATAACGTTTCGATTAAAAACGACAACATTACAGATAGTCTTCTATCCGATAAATCAATATAATTAGGCACATGAGGAAGAATAAGGCCCTTTTTACCCTTCTTGGAACAAGCGTCCTTCTTTTCTCCTGCGCCATGAGCCTTAGCCGCGATGAAGCGACTGAGCTCCTCGATAAGATCGTCCTCCGCGTCTCGGAAGGCGATTTCGAAGTTCCAGAGACCTACAGTTACAGCGAACACGTCACTTATACCGAATCCACTCCGCGTGAGGTCGATGTCAATTACTCCTACGCGAAGACCTCGAAATATCACTACATGCACTGCAAGACCATCACCAAGACCGGTAGCAGGGATGTGAGTGATACGACAGGAACATACAAGGTCACTGAAACAGAAACCATCGACGAGTATTACTATCTCGATCCTGCGGCTACTGAGAAAACCTTCATCACCTATATCTCAAAAGAGGTTGATTGGGTCTCAGACGAAAGCGTTTCTCTCCCAAACCCTCATAGCAAAGAGATCCTCGAATTCAATGAAGTGATAGGGGAGAGCGCTCTCTCATTCTGGGAGACCAAGATGAATGAAAACATGGGTGACCGCTATAGCAAGAACATCTCCAAGGTCGCTACGGAATGCGATGAGTTCCTTAAGTCGCTCTATGCTAATCATGACGTGTACGTCAAAGACTCAAAATACTCATCCTTAGGCGAAGGCAACCTCGACATGTTCGTCGTTACCTATGGCCATGGCGAGGAGAAGTCAGTGACCGCCGTCTTCGATCAGTATCTCGTGAAACGCTACGACATCAGGAACCCACAGATGATCAAGACGTCCACCTATAACTGGAACAACGTGAAATACATCTATCCGGACTTAGCAGACGCCCGCTCGGAAATGGACACTGAGGCCGCCTCATCAATTGCTCAACTTTCCTAATGCGTTATTAAAACGTTTGTAGTATAGTACTTCTTGCGAGTTGGAGGCGTACCCAAGAGGCCGAAGGGGACGGTTTGCTAAACCGTTAGACGGGGATTCCCGTGCTCGAGTTCAAATCTCGACGCCTCCGCCACTCAAAAAAACTACCGTTCCGCGTGAACGGTTTTTTCTTTGCCTCTCGCACGTGCGTGCACAATAAACAATAAAAGTGGCGGCGGTGATGAATGCGAATCGCCCTTATCCTTATATTTATATTTATTAATGCGTTTTTAGTGAAAATATCATTTCCATAAGAAAAAGACTCAATTCAGCAAGATTGTCTAAACTCTGAGAAATCATAAAATCCTTGGCAAAAACTAGGTATTTTTTGATAATCACGACATTTTATAGTGACCACAAAAGGGTCATTTACCATTAAATTAATATTTAATACGAAAAGCCAGCAAGAAACATATCGTCCATAAAACGCAAGATTGTCATGCTTGGGGTAAGCGCTTCCAAAATAGAATACTCTCGAAACAGGTGAAAAATGCATGCTTTTCGCGTGGTATTCTTTCGCCCTCATGCGCCCATTGGCGGACCATACAAACGCATGAGAAACAAATAACGGTCCGAGAAAGAAAGAAGAAAGCAAGAACAATGAAAAAATTGAAATTGTTAGGTGTTCTCGGTGTCTCCGCATTGATGATGATCGGTGCTGCTGCTACCGCTGGAACATCCGTCGACAAAATGATCGACCCATTTGTTGGCGAGCATCAGGGCAAGTTCTACAGCGAGTATTTAACCAAGAATGACCTCATCAAGGCCGGTTCCGCTTGCAACTTAGAGATTGCCAGAGAAGGTATGGTCCTTCTCAAGAACAAGGACAACATGCTTCCACTTACCGATGTTCACAAAGTCTCCATCTTTGGTAAGAACTCCAAGAACAAGAGTGGCAGCGAGAAGTGGCTCCGCGGTGGTGGCGGATCCGGTCAAGGCCGTGTCAACGGTGAGACTGCCGTCGATATCCACCAGTCCCTCGAGAAGGTCGGCTGGGAAATCAACCCAACCCTCAAAAACTTCTATGATGATGACAACGCCTCCGGCAAGGGCCGTGAAGGCACCACTCGTTACGATGGTATCTGCGACTTAGCTGTTGGTGAGACCCCAGTCGCCAGCTACACCGACGCTGTCAAATCCAGCTTCGATGAGTACAATGACGCTGCTGTCGTCGTCATCGTCCGTTCCGGTTCCGAAGGTACTGACCTTAAGGCCATGGACGCCCGTGACACCAAGAGCAGCGCTCCATCTGACAAGCACTTCCTCCAGCTCTCCGATAACGAGATTGACATGCTTGAGATGGTTAAGGAGAAATTCGACAAGATCATCATCCTCATCAACTCCGGTAACGCCTTCCAGTGCGATGCCTTCGAAGATGATAAGATCGGTGCCGTCCTTTGGATGGGTACCCCAGGCGCCGTCGGCGCTCAGGCCATCGGCGAAATCCTCACCGGTGCCGTCAACCCAAGCGGACACACTGTCGATACCTGGACCCGCGATCACACCAAGAACCCAACCTTCCAGAACTTCGCAGATAACTCCCAGACTTTCACCGATGAGAGTGGCGAACTCTATCGCGATTCCAACGGCGAACCAATTCCAAACCACACCATGATCAATGCTGACGGCACCCCAACCAGCACCTGCACCCAGGCCCGTTGGGTTGACGAAGAGCATAAAGTTCCAAACCGTGGTCTCAACGGCTGCTACTGCGCCGCTTATGACAACTACGAAGAAGGCATCTATGTCGACTATCGTTACTATGAGACCCGCTATGCCGATATGGCTAAAACCGACAAAGCCGCTGCCGATACTTGGTACAACGGCGAAGAAGGTGTCATCTACCCATTCGGCTATGGCTTAAGCTACACCACCTTCTCCCAGGAAATCACCGCCTTCGAACCAGGTGAAGGATCCATCCTCACCGGCGCCAAGAAGACCGTCTCCTTGGATGTCAAGGTCACCAATACCGGTTCTGTCGCTGGTAAGGACGTCGTCCAGGTCTACTGGAGAGCTCCTTACACCGCTGGCGGAATCGAAAAAGCCGACCACGTCCTCTGCGCCTTTGGCAAGACCAAGATGCTCGAACCAGGCGAGAGCGACACAGTCACCTGCAGCTTCTACCTCCAGGATGTCGCTGACTATGACTACAGCGACGCCAATGGCAATGGCTTCATGGGCTACGAACTTGATGAAGGCGAATACGAAGTCGCCATCATGAAGAACGCCCACGAGCAGATCGCTGCCAAGAAACTTAACGTCAAGAAGGGTGGTATCCAGTACAAGTACGATCGCTACACCGGCACTGAGGTTAAGAACCAGTTCTCCGACAAGACCAGCTTCCAGTGCTCCCTCCCAATGGAAAACTCCATTGGCTTCGATCACATGAGCCGTTCCAACTTCGAGACCACCTTCCCGAAGCACCCAACCATTGAAGAGCGTACTCTCCCAGCCAACTCCAGAGCTGAAGAATACCTTACCCACTCCTTCATCATGGCCGACCTTGACGTTCTCCATAACGGATACGTCTCCGAAGAGGCCTACAAGACCAAAGAAGACATCGAAGCCCTCGGCTGGACTCAGCAAGAGGAAGCCCTCGACAAAGGTGAGCGTATCCAGGCTAAGGACATGTTCGGTGTTGCCTTTGATGACACCGAGAAATGGGATGAGTTCCTCAACGAATTCACCTACGCCGAACTCCGTAAGTTCGTCGAAGACGGTGCCTTCCACAACCCAAGATTAGACGCTATCGGCAAATCCCAGACCACCGACTCCGACGGTCCAAACCAGTTCGAAATCATCTGGTGGTGTGGTGAACCAACCGTCGCCGCCACCTTCAACCTTGAGCTTGCTACCGAACAGGGCAAGATCATCGGCTGCGAATCCTTCTTCCAGACCGGCACCTGTGGCTGGCTCGGTAACGCCGTCAACATGCACCGTTCACCATTCGGTGGCCGTAACTTCGAATACTATGCCGCTGATCCATTCTTAATGGGTCGCTTCGCCGGCAGAGTCGTCGATGGCGCTTCCAAGAAGGGCGTCTACTGCTACTTCAAGCACTTCGCTGTCAACGATCAGGAAAAGAACCGTGAAGGTACCATGACCTTCGTTGATGAGCAGGCTCTCCGTCAGCTCTACCTCCGTCCATTCCAGATGGTCATCCAGGAAGGCCACAGCCGTGGCATCATGTCCTCCTACAACCGTCTTGGTATGATGGAAACCGGTGGCAACTACAACTTACTTACCAACGTTCTCCGCAAAGAATGGGGATTCAAAGGCGCTGTCATGTCCGATATGGACCACAAGAACAACAGCTCCTTCGATGGAACCAAGTATGAGAACATCAACTGGCGCTGCCTCTCTGGCTGCAACGCTCAGCTCGACAACAGCTCCTATGGCGACAAGATCGAGTGCAAGTGGGACGATGATGAGATGATGGCCTACTTCACCTACGAAGGTGAGAAGGTCTACTCCTACTCCTGGTACTACGCTGTCCGTTCCTGCGCCAAGGAAATCCTCTACGCCGGTATCAACTGCGCTGCCACCATGGGCAACACCTCCTTCCTTGGTGAAGAAGTCCACGGTGTCTCCAAAGCTTCTGCTAACAAGATCAACATCAACGAAGCCGCTGAGATCTCCTTCGAGCTCGCTGATGATGCCAAGTATGGCAAAGGCGATGCCGAACAGGCCGTCACCTCTGCTACCGACTACAAGATCGACATCCAGCAGGTTGACCACGCCCTCCCAGCTGGCATGGAAGCCACTGAAGATGGCAAGTTAGTCGGCACCCCAACCAAGCGTGGCGTTTACCCAATCCTTGTTTGGGCCACCATCACCCTTGCTGACGGAACCGAGAAAGAAGTCGCCGAAGTCTTCGACATCGAAGTCTACGACCCAGCTTACGAAGCCGCTGAAGAAACTCCAGCTCCAGCCCCAGAGGCCGGTCTCCCATTAGCTGCCATCATTGGCATCTCCGTTGGCGGTGGCGTTCTCGTCCTCGCTGGCGGATTCGCCCTTGTCTGGTTCCTTGTTATCAAGAAAGGCAAGAAAGAAGCCAAAGCTGAATAAGCTAGGTAAATCCGATATAAATAACCTTTAGGTTATATGTGATTTGCTGCTAGGGCCTAAAAACCCTAGCAGTTTTCTTTTATCTAAGATAAAATAAGCCGTATCTATAGGAGAAAAACTATGAAAAAACACTTTTTGCTACCAATCGCCCTTTCTTTGGTTGCCTTAACTGCCTGCGTTAAAGAAGAAGCTAGCAGCACCAGACCTCCAAAGACCCGTGAGATTGTCTACAACTTGAACTACAGCGGTGCCGCTGCGCCTGAGAAAGAAACCGTCCAGAAAGGCGCCAAAGCCACCAAGCCTGCAACCGATCCGACCCGTGACGGCTACAAGTTCCTTGGCTGGACCACCGACGAATCCGGCTACAGCCTCTACAACTTCGACAACAAAGTCAACAACGACCTTGAGCTCTATGCCGCTTGGGAAGTCAACGGCGAGACCGAGACCAACCGTTACGTCTTCGAAGCCGAATACGCCCCATCTGCTATCACCTTCGACGGTGCCACCTATTCCGGCGGTGCCAAAGGCAAAGCCTGCATCGGCTATGACTATGATGGCGACCTCAAAGCCTCCAATGGCTACTTCGTCCACTTCATGTACGTCAAATATGAGCCAGAGAGAAACTACGGCTCCAGAATCGAATTCAACTTCGAAGCCGCTGCCGCCGGCACTGTCTCCATCCTCATGCGCGTTTCCGCCGAATACGGCCAGGAAGGCGTTGACATCACCGTCAACAAGGATGAGTGGAAAGCCAAACTCAACGACACCCAGCTCGACTATGAGACCCTTACCTTCAAAGATGTCCCGATCCAGGGCGCAGGTTACAAAGCCTTCGAAGACAAGACCTTAAGCGTCAACGTCAACGTCCAGGCCGGTGCCAACAAGCTTGAATTCATCACCGACAACCAGAAGCTTCTCTTCGGAACCGCTCAGGCTACCGCTCCAATGCTCGATTGCCTCAAGATCAAATCCAGCACCACCCTTACTTGGGCCGAAGCCAACCCAGACCAGGTTCCAGAAGTCGAATAACCTCAAATTAGGAAACTGAAATGAACCCAGTTGCTAAATTTTTCAAGAAAGGAAGCCGTATCGCATGGCTCGCCACAACCTTAGTGGCGACCGCCGTTGCGATCACCGCCAATATTCTCACCGATGAGAAAAACACCGACGGTTTCTACGGCATCATCTGCCAGACCGAATTAGGTGGCAAGATTGCCCTAACCAGACCAATGGAAAAAGGCACAATCTTCGAGACCGATGAGGGCATCGAAACCAAAGAAGACGCTCTCAACAACGCCAAGAAGGTCAGCACCGAGATCTGCGAGGAAGGCATGGTCCTTCTCAAGAACGAGAACAACGCTCTCCCACTTAAGAAGAACGCCAAAGTCTCCGTCTTCGGCAAGAACTCTGTCAATTTAGTCTATGGTGGCAGTGGTTCCGCAGCCCCTGGTGGAAAGGAAGTAAGAAAGACCATCTTCGATTCCCTCGAAGAAGCCGGTTTCGAATATAACGAGACCCTCAAGAAATTCTATGAGGAAGACGGCAAATCCGGTGAACCACGTTCTGGGAACCCAGGCATGGATGACCAGAAGAACGGAAAATCGCCAGTCTTAGACACCGGCGAGTCCGAGATCTCCAAATACACCAGCGACGTCACTGACAGCTACGCGAGCTATGGCGATGCCGCTCTCGTCGTCTTCTCCCGTATCGCCGGCGAAGGCTGGGACCTCCCACGCGTCGCCAGCGACAACCCAGACGGACACTACCTCCAGCTCGATAGCAAGGAAAGAGCCCTTCTCAAGCACATCGCCGACTCTGGCAAATTCGCCCACATCGTTGTTCTCTTCAACACCTCGAACAACATCGACTGCGGATTCCTCAAGTTCGCCGATGACCCAGCTTATGAGCAGAAGGTCGATGCCGCTATCATGATCGGCTCCCCAGGCGGAGTCGGCATCATGGCCCTTGGCAAGATCCTTAGTGGCGAAGTCAACCCAAGCGGACACACCGTCGATACCCTTTACACCCACTACGAAGAAGATCCAACTTGGATGAACTTCGGCGATAACCGTGTCTTCGATAGCGACAAGTACGCTCTTAGCATCGAAGATATGAGATCTGGCGACAGAAACAGACTTCTCGATTTCAACTTCTGCGACTACGAAGAAGGCATCTACTACGGATACCGTTACTACGAGACCCGTGGCAAAGATGACGAGAACTGGTACAACAGCCATGTCGTCTACCCATTCGGTTATGGCTTAAGCTACACAACCTTCGAGCATGAGCTTCAGAACAAAGCCGCTCTCGAAAGCGCTGCCCTTACCAAGAGCACCTTCGAAGTCGAAGTCAAAGTCAAGAACACCGGTAACATCGCCGGTAAGGACGTCGTCGAGATCTATGCTGAAGCCCCATACACTCCAGGTGGCATCGAAAAAGCCTACAAAGTCCTTGTTGGCTATGAAAAGACCTCCCTTCTCGCTCCTGGCGCCGAAGAGACCGTCAAGATCACCATCGACCCATACACCTTCGCTTCCTTTGACTACAACGATAAGAACGCGAACGCCTATAGCTGCTATGAGCTCGAAGGCGGAACCTACACCTTCCACGTCGGCACCGATGCCCACACCGACATCGATACCTTCAATAAGGAACTAGATGCCGAGGGTATCAAATACGAGAAAGACCCTGTCACCGGCAACACCGTCAAGCCTCTCTTCGGAGACGCTGACGACCATCTCCAGGAACAGCTCAGCCGCAATGACTGGACTGGCACCTTCCCGAAGATGCCAACCGAGGAAGATCGTCTCGTCGATCAGGACTTCATCGATTCCTGCAACAGCCGCAACTCCCTTAACAAAGAGGAGTTCGACGATATGCCAACGACCGATGCCGAAGTCACCGTCATGTTCAAAGAGCTCTGCTACAAGGACTATGATGACCCACTTTGGGAGGACTTCCTTGATCAGATGTCCTTCGAAGAGTACAAAGCCCTCTTCAATGGCGGCTGCTACTCCACCAAAGACCTTATGCGTCTTGGCATCCCAGGAACCACTTCCTTCGATGGCCCAACCGGCATCGTCGCCTTCTTAGGCAACAAAGCCGTCTACGGCACTTGCTACTATTGCTCCGAATGCTTAGTTGCTCAGACCTGGAACCTTAAGCTTGCAGAAGCTCAGGGCAGAGCCATCGGCAACGAAGCCCTCATCGGCAATGAAAAAGGCGACAAACTCCCATACACCGGATGGTATGGCCCAGGTGTCAACATGCACCGTTCCCCATTCGGCGGACGTAACACCGAATACTACAGCGAAGACCCATTCCAGGCCGGCAAGTGCGCCGCTGCCGTCGTCAAGGCGGTTCAGGAATACGGCGTCTACGCTAATGTCAAGCACTTCGCTCTTAACGATCAGGAAACCAACCGTGACACCGAAGGTAAGCTTACCTGGTGCAACGAGCAGGCCATCCGTGAAATCTACCTCAAGCCATTCGAAATGGCCGTCAAAGAAGGTGGAACCCATGGCATCATGTCCTCCTTCAACCGTATCGGAACCAAGTGGACGGGCGGCGACTACCGTCTCCTTACCACCGTTCTCCGTAAGGAGTGGGGATTCGTTGGATCGGTCATCTGCGACTTCCACGTCAACGATTACATGTCCAACAAACAGATGTGCTACGCTGGCGGCGACCTTAACCTCAATGGCGCCAAGCCATGGTCCAAACCAGATGAGGAGAGCGAGGGTGACGTTACCGTCCTTAGACGCGCTGCCCACAACCTTCTCTACTGCGTCGTCAACTCCAACATCATGACCATCGAGATCACCGGATACCTCCCACCAGTTTGGCAGAGCTGCCTCTGGATCGGCGAAGGCGTCATCGGCGCTGGTCTTATCGTCTGGGGCGTCCTCCTCTTCATCCCATTCATCAAGTCCCTCAAATCCGAAGGAAAAGATGAAAAAGAAGAAGAGACCGCAGCAGCCTAATCTCCCATGAATCAAGGACCGATTAACCTCGGTCCTTTTTTCTTACTCATTTTTCAAATATTCTTGGCAAAACCCTCTTATTTTGGATTAAAAACATCCCTCTTTTTTAAGGTGTGAAATACCTATCAGTTTGCTTTACAATATTGATTAGTTCTTTCAATAAAAAGACCCTGTTTTCACTTAATAAGGTGTACATGAAAACCGCATTAGTCATCCCGATTTACCAACCATGCGACAAGGCTTTGCCGTTTTTAAGCACGATTGATCCTTCCACCTTTGAGAGAATCGTCATCGTCGACGATGGCTCAGGTGAGAAATATAAGCCCATCTTTGATGAGATCGGGAAACTAGAGAACTTCATCGTCCTTTCTTATCCGGATAACCATGGCAAGGGATACGCTTTAAAGACGGGATTCAAATACGTGAAGGACAACCTACCTGAGGTCAAAGGCATCGTCACCGCCGATGGAGATGGCCAACACGCGCTCGAAGATATATTAAGGGTGCGCGATGAGCTTTCTGAGAAAGGGGACCACCTTGTCTTAGGTGTCCGCGATTTCTCTAGCCCTGACACCCCAAGAAGAAACCGTTTCGGAAACAGATTCTCTAGCGGCTATTTCAAAATGTCGACCGGCGTCAAAGTCACCGATACCCAGACTGGCCTTAGAGGCATCCCTGAAAACCTCTTTGAGATTGCCATCACGACAGTAGGGGACCGTTACGAATACGAATTCAATTTCCTTAACGATGCCGTGAGAGCGGCTAAGCTATCGCAGATCACCATCAAGACCATCTACGATGACAACGCCAACTCGCATTTCCACCCAATCAAAGACAGCTTCAGAATCTACAGAACCCCAATCCTTTATCTCCTCGTTGCCCTTACAAGCTTTGGCATCGATTTTGGCTTATTCGCGACCATCCATTACTTCGGTCCGACCGAACTCCCTTGGGAAGTCTTAGTGCCTTATGTGGGCGCTAGGCTCGTAAGTGGCCCGTATAACTTCGTTATGAATAATTTCGTAGTCTTTCCAGGGTCAGAGGGTTTTGGACGCAAATTAGGCCGTTATGCGTTCGTATTCGTCATCAATATGTGCCTTGGCTTAGGTCTTCTCTATCTCTTTGATTATGTTTTCCCAGAAAACTTCGGTTTGACCTTACTAAAAGTCTTCGTTGAGGCTATCATCTTCATAGTCAACTTCTTCGTGAGCAAGACGTTCATCTTCGCGAGGAAGCTAAGAAAGAAAAGGAAAGGAGAAGCAAAATGACAAAGAGCAAGAAGCTTTTACTCATCGTCGGCCTTTCCTACGCCGTCGCTATTGCGGGTCTCGCTACGACCAACCTTCTCCATAACTTCTTCGGAATCAATGGCGTTGCCGAGCAAAGGGTCAACGATGATCCTTTTGCCAACTTCGAAGAATCGACTCCGGCTTCGTCCGCGAAAACATCCACCCCAAGCTCTTCTGATAGTGGCAGTGCTCCCGCTAGCGAAAGCGAGCCAGTCGCCTCTTCCGAAACGACCGTAACGGTCAGCCCATACACCGAGACAACGACCACGTTCACAAGGTACAGGCCTGGTGAATACGATCCTAATCACGAATGCTACGACAGCCGTGGCAACGAAATCATTTTCTACACCCTCGAAATCAAGATTAAGAAAATCACCGATTTGAGAACCAATCAGGTCACTGACTCAAACGGTTACCCAGGCGACAATTGCTTATCTACCGTCTATAACCAAATCAAGGACGTCGAGAAGAAATATAACGTCACCGTTTTAGGCGCCATCTCAGGAGATAGCTCCTATAACAACCTCGATCACCGTCTTGGATACGTCCTTAGAAACGGACAGGTACTTCGTAGCCAGACGAGAACCGGCAATGACTCAGTCTTCGAGGACCTCGTTTTATGGAACGATGGAACAATGTCCTTATACATCGAGCCTGGATTCACCGGAACACGCAGAACCCCATCCTTGCCAACGTACACAACCGCAGACCTTACGAGCAAAAAAGCCTGGCAGGTGTGGACCTTTGGCCCAACCCTTGTCTATAACGGCGCCGTCTGCGTGGATGAAGACGAGGATGTCGCAAGCCCACATCAGGCTGGTAATCAGCGTACCGCAATCGGCTATCTCGGCCCGTATCACTACATGTTCCTTGTCAGCCAAGGAAGAAACAAAGCCCAGACTGATGGCTTCTCTCTCCATGACCTTGCTCAGAGGCTTTACGATAGGGGATGCACCCTTGCCTATAACCTCGACGGCGGTGATTCAAGCACCTTCTATTGCCTTGATGAGAATGGAGTAGCGAAGAGATACCCAACCCAGAAAACGCCTCGTGCCTTAGGAGATATGATCTATGTGGTTGACGCCTGAGAGAAAAATTGGTCTTAGGCAGTCCCTCATTTGGTTAGGCGTTCTCGCCTTTACTATCGCCTTCAGACAAATCTATTTGTATAACGCCCATGGAGTCTATAGCGACTACATCGGTTTCATTTGGGTTCCGGCACTCACCCTTTTAGTCGCCTATGTCGCCGTCTGTCTCATCTTCGCCATCGATATCGGTGAGTGGGGGAGGCTTGCCTTCAACTGCGGAATCGGAACGATCATCGTCTATATGGCCATCAAAGGCGTTTACGAGATTGCGAGAGTCGAGCCAGAAAACAGCATCGATGTCAGATGGGCACCGTTCTTTCTGATCATGGGAATCATAGCCCTCATCATCGGAGTCATCTTCTCGTCCTTCCATGTCGGCAGGGCGATGCATAAGAAAGACGAAGAAAAAGAAACCCTCTAATCTAGAGGGCATTTTTCTTAAAGATAGAGGGCTTTTGCAAGGGATTTTAGATTTTCTTCCTCTAAAATCTTAAGCAAATCATCAATGGATTTGATTTCTTTTTCCTTTAGGAGGAAGTGGAGGGCATTCACTACTTCGTCGCTTACTGTTGCGGCGTCTTTATAGTCGTCATCACTCGTGTGGTGGAGTTCTTCCTCAGTAAGGATGATGAGGGCTTTCCTAATGAGGATGAGCATCGATGGTTCAATCCAATAATCGAATATGGAGGAAGGATATTTCTCCTCGAATTTGTTGAGCTTGAGATATAACGGCAATCCATCAATCGCGAAGTGCCATAAGTCTGCGAAGAGATAATCAAAGGAACCTGCGTTTTTCATGTATTCAATCGCATCGGCTTCAATGATTTCGATCTTATCTTTGAACGGGAAGAACGGAAGGATGTTTTCTTTGAAGAGGGCGATAACCCTCTTGTCCTTCTCAATGACTGTTACTTTGGTAACTTCTTCCTTGAGGTGAACCATATAAGCGAAATAGCCTAGTCCAAGACCAAGGGTGATGACTTTTCCTTTGGCTTTCTTGATAGGCTCCTTCATGGTGTTTATCTCATGAGGGGTCACGCTCATCCAGATACGTTCTTTCTCTAAGAGAGCGAGGAATTCGAAAGGCTTATCGAAGTAACCGAATGGGGTGGTTTCTTCGAAGTATTTTCCTTTGACGATCATCTCGTCATAGACGAAACCGATATGGGAAGGTTTCTTTAAATAATCGAGTCTAAAAAAACCATCCTTCTTCGCTTTAGGCCTGACGTTAATGAAATATGGGTTCTCGCTATATTCTTTTGGGCTGAGTCTATCTATCGGGTAGGGGAGAGTGGATTCGCTCACTTTCTCCTCTCCATTCAAGAGAATGTTATAGAAAAGCGCGGCCGCTTCATTGTCGTCCATCGCGTTGACGAGCTTCTTGAACTCGCTTCTGTCTTTTTCGGAGAAAGCAATCTTCATACGAAGATTTTATGATTTCTTTCCATAACCATAAAGCCTAGAATTGCTTTGATGAGAAACTCTAAAGTCATCTTGACCAACATGTGCATGCTCTATAAGGAGGATGGCACCTTTTTGGTCATCGATAGGAAAAAGCAGGATTGGCCAGGCATCAATTTCCCTGGAGGACACGTCGAGGATGAGGAATCCGTCCCCGAAAGCGTCATCCGCGAGATGAAAGAGGAAACCGGCTACGACCTCCATTCAGTTGAGGAATGCGGTTATTTTGAGTGGAACGTCCCAAAAGAGGGAGTCCGCCATCTTTGCATCCTTTTCAGAAGCAAAGAATTCTCTGGAAAGATGCATTCTTCTAAAGAAGGAGAGCTCTTCTGGATCAAAGAAGAGGACTTAAAAGGAAAAGCCCTCTCGCTTGATTTCGATAAGGTTTTGGAAATCTGCAAGAAGGGCTTATAAGTCTAAGGGGACGCCTGAGGCACTCATAACGATGATAAGGAGAAGCGCACCGACGACCTGATGGGCCGCATAGATGATAAGGGTGTGTCTTCCGACAAAACAGATCGGCTTTCCCCATCTTCCCTTGAACCAGGATGGGAGAAGGCTCTTTTTCTTTTTGTAGAGGGTCTTTCCTACGGAAGCTCCGCCAAAGACAGCGGTGGTGACAAGGACAGGTGAGAAATAATCGTCGCCTTGCCTAACAAGTCCGATGAAAAGCTTTCCCATGTTCTCAAAGAATTCTCCGAAGTCCTTAAACGGAGAAGACTCAGGGTAGATGGACGGGACGCTTCTTACATCCGTGCGAGGATCGATAACGTAAGCGTTCGGAATGATGAATCCGACGACGATCGTCAAAAGGATGAAGGCGATGAAGGTCTGCCACCATTTCGGCAAGAAGTGGTCGTATAGCGAGAATAGCATGATGGCGATTCCTAAAGCGTGCAAGATACCGCACCAGATATGCATATCGAATGGCTCGATGAGATCGCTGCCAAGTTCCAAAACCATGCTTAATAGGTTCGCGACCATGAAGATGTTCAAGCCTCTCTTGAAGTTGTTCTTTGAAAGAGTGCAGGAAAGACCTGCCAAGAACATGAACATGCCAGCCCAGAAAACCTCAAGGCAGTGGAGGTTCGTGAAGTTGTTCATGTACAAAGCATCGTTGGTAGAATGCATTGAGAAGAAGCCACTTGGCTGGGTGATCGAACAGAAAACGAAACGGAAAAGCCTGGCAAGCGGCACAAACCACTCAGGCTCGTCACCATATTTGATTCCGTAGAAATCCTTAGGCCCGAAACCTAGGGTGTAGCAGAAATGGAGAAGGACCATCAAACAGATGGCAACCCCACGGAGGAAATCGACTTCGAAAATCCTCCCTCTTTTCTCTTTTGGGTGGGAAATAGCTCTAGCGGGGGCTAGTACCTTATCCATTCTCTGCTTCGTCCTTTTTCTTTGGTTTGATGAATTGGGCAATGAAATTGGTCAAGAAAGAGAAGAAGATGCCGATGAGGGCGCCGGAGCAGACATCAGAGAGATAGTGGTGCATGCCCGCCATTCTGCCAAACATCGTGAAGAGGAGCCATACGGCCGCAATAACGAAGAATAAGGCTTCAAGCTTCTTGGTCTTCTCGTGGTATTTGCAAAGGAGTGGGCAAAGGAGGAAGGTTGCGGCGATCGCGCTATGTCCGCTTGGGAAAGATTCAAGGGCGTCAATAGTGAAGCCGTTGACGTGAGTCGAGAAATGAAGGAAAGGCACAAACTGATAATAATCTTCGACATAGTATGGCCTTGGTCTTTCGATGATGTGTTTGAGAAGGAAGACGGTGATGAATGTGAGGGAGAAAGCGATGGCGATGATAAACGCATCCCTAATCGCATCTTTCTCATCGACTTTCCAGAAAAGGAAGGCAAGAAGACCATCGATAGCAAGGATGATAGCCGCTCCGATTAAGAGTCCCGGGATCTTGAGAGCATCATAGAAAACGTCATATCCATAGACGAGTCCTGAAACGAAAGGAACAACAAAAAGCCCTGCAAATCCAAGGTATTTCAATAATTTATTCTGAGAATTGCGGAGTCCGATGAAGAGAAGCGGGCCCACGAATCCGACAAGCGCATAGCCTGGCACTGAACCAGCGTATTGGGCGACTGGTCCGATTGGAGAATACTGCGTCATGTAATAGGAGAAATGGAAGTCCATGTATTCTCCGACGATCGAGCAGCCGACTAAACATGCGATAAATAGGATGGCAAGAGGGAGCCACCAGAAGTTTTTGATACCGTTAACAGATTGTTTCATAACCCAATCATTATACTTGATTGGCGAAATTAATGAATGCCCTGCGGACGTTTTTGATATTAAGTACTGCTTCTAAGAAGCAATTGTTTTTATTCATGCTATACTTTGAACATGAACAAGAATCCGGAATTCGAAAAGATATTCGCCCATACGGTTGGAAATGACCTGGAGATCCTCCATAGCGAGAAATGCTCCTGCATTTTCTGTCGCCACACCATCAATGCCAGAGACGTCCAAGACTGGATCAGCGACGATAGGGGAGTGACAGCCATCTGCCCTGAGTGCGGAATGGACGCCCTTGTAGGCGATGCTTCCGGTTATCACTTCGATCACGAAACCCTCAAAGATCTCAACCTCGCTTTCTTCGGCGAGGATTATATGGAACGCCATCCAGAAGCCGCGAGAACATACTGCGAAAGATATAGGGATGGCAAAATCTCCCACAAGAAAGCCAACGAGGCTCTCTATATCCAATACTTAGCCTTGCTAAGCCGTCTCAATGACCCATACGCCACATTTGATCTGGCTACCCTCTTGGAATTCGGCTCCGAATTCACTGAACCTGATCCAAAGACCGCCTTCTCGTATTACATGTCGAGTTGCCTTGAAGGAGATGGACAAGCTTTGACCAGGATGGGTGTCCTTTGTGAGTCAGGCGTCTTAGGTGCCCCAGATTACAGGGGGGCTTACGAATGCTACGCAAAAGCGATGGCGTTTGGCTCAGCCAACGGCCTTCTCCATTTCGCCGATTGCTATCTCAAAGGCGTTTTCGTTGAGAAAAACCCAAATCTCGCTTACCAGATCATCTCCAATTTCTATCCTGATTGCTATTCCCGTTATGTCGCCTCAACCGGCAAAGACCCTTTGGTCTTCGCTGGGCTTTGCTATCGCATGGGCGTCATGCACCAGATGGGCTTAGGCGTACAGCAATCAAGCTTCAACGCCATGCGTTTCTTCCTTATGGCAGACAGCGCCTTCATGATTCAGGGAGAAGCCTATATGGACGGAGAAGACAAAGCCATTTTTGAGGATTGCTTCAAACGCATTAACGAACTCGCCAAAGTCCTTAACTACACTCAAAAAGATCCAACCTTCGATGTCGATACCTTCGCCGAGAGCCTTGAGGTTAATTCCTGGGGCAATCGCGGTGGTTTCGAAGGATGCACCATCAGCGAAATCATCTACGACAACAAAAGACGCGAGCTTTCCTTCGTCATGACTTGCCCGTCGCCTATCTTAATAGTCGACTGCGCTTCGATGTTCGCTGGCTTCGTTGGCGAACCTATCAGATGGATCATGAACGACGTCGCTAGGGCGAGCGCTAAGTTCGCCGAGAACAATGGCCCTGTCGCCTTTAACCGCGTTTATGGAAACGGCGATGAAGGATTCCGTTTCTGCTTATACAAAGACGGTGAGGAAGAAGAAGTGGCAGAAATTACTTTGACCGCCGTCGACGATGAAACCCATGTTGAGGTCAAACAGCCTGATCAGGACAAAAAAGGACAGGCTTAATGAAAGCACTAACGCCTCTTAAGAAATACGGTTTCAAGGTTTTCCTAGCGCCAACCTTGAAGCTTTTCGAAGTCGCGACAGAACTATTCTCCCCATTCCTAGTCCGTTACATCATCGACGAAGGCATCGCGAAGAACGATTGGAATTTCACTTGGAAAGCTTCTCTCATCCTCTTTGGCGTGGCTCTCCTTGGCTTCCTTTTCACGATGCTCGCCCAATACCTTTGCTCAAGGGTCGCCTGCGATTACGCCCATGACCTTAGGAAAGAGGTTTTCCATAAAGTCATTTCGCTTAGCGACAAACAGTTAGACACCTTTGGCAAAGAAAAGATTCTCACCATCGTCAATAACGACACCTTCGCCATGCAAAGCGGAGTGAACATGTTCATGAGGCTTATCTTCAGGCCTCCTTTCCTCTTCATCGGTGCCACGATCCTTTCCTTCATCATCGATATCCGAGCGGGCTTCATCTATGTCGGTGCCCTCATCGCCTGTGCCATTGTCATTGGCGTTGTTATGGTCGCTTCAAATGAAAAATACACGGCAATTCAGGCCTCTTTGGACGAAATGACCCTCATTTCAGGCGATGCTTTATCAGGGGCAAAACCAGTCAGGGCATTCAATAAAGAAGAGCATGAGGAGACGAGATTCAACGTAAGCGTCGCCAACTACAAACATAGAAACTTGGACCTCGCTTCCACGAACGCCTGGCTCAATCCTTTGACCTTCTTCTTCGTGAACGCCGCCCTCATTCTCGTTGTCTATGTTGGCGGTTTCAGCGGAGGCGAAAACTCCGGACTGACAACCGGTCAGATCGTTTCCCTCATTTCCTATCTTGTTTCCTGTTTGGCGGCGATGATCATGTTCTCGAGGATGATCTTCGCTCTCAATAAAGCCTCGGCTTCAAAGAAGAGAATCGATTCTTTGCTCGCGCTTGAAGGCGATATCAAGAACACAGGCATCATCACCAAAGACGAAGAAGCCTCTGGAAGTAAGCTAATCGAATTCAAAGATGTCTCCCTTACCTATGGTAAAGAAGGGGACAAACCAGCGGTCAGCAATCTTACTTTCAGAATTGACCAAGGTGAGACCGTTGGCATCATCGGCGGAACAGGCAGTGGTAAGAGCACGGCCATTTCGCTCCTCCTTAGACTCTACGAACCAACCAGCGGTCAAATCTTCTATCGCGGCATCCCTCTATACGAATATGATTTGAACGCTTTAAGGAAAGAGATTTCCGTTGCCCTTCAGAAACCTTCCATCTTCAAAGGAACAATCCGTTCGAACCTCCTTCTTTCAAAGAAAGACGCGACGGAAGAGGAGATGGTCAAAGCATTAAAAGACGCTTTAGCCTACGATTACGTTTCCAAATACGATGACTTCCTCGATCATGAGGTTGAAGAAGGCGGCGCCAATCTTTCTGGTGGCCAGAAGCAAAGGTTACTTATCGCTAGGGCTCTCTTAAAAGGAGGGGACCTTCTTATCCTCGACGACTGCATGAGCGCGCTAGATTACCTAAGCGACCAGAAAGTCAGATCGAATATCTCGAAAATCAAAGGCTTAACCAAAATCATCGTCTCCCAAAGGGCGTCATCCCTAATTGACTGTGACAAGATCCTTGTCTTTGACAATGGCCAAATCATTGCCTCAGGAAAACACGAAGAGCTCCTTAAGAGCTGCGATATCTATCGCGAGATCTTTGAGATCCAGAAAGGAGGCGTCAGATGAAAAAACTGAAACGCCTCAAGCCTTGGCTCGAAGGAAGTCGCTTAGCGATCGCTTTGACTTTTGTCTTCTCCTTGATCTCAACCGTCTCCAAACTCGCCATCCCATTCCTCGCTGGCAAGCTCGTCAACAGGATCGTGGAACATAGGCTAGCGGTGGAGGCCTGCGAGCAAGGCGGATGCCTCGAGGTCGGCAGTCCCGACTTTATTAGCTTCTTCCTCTTCTTGCTTCTCATCGCCGCTCTCATAGTTGGAACCATCTTCAGACGTCTTTTTGAGCGTAAGAGAGCTTTAGTCGGACAGAAGATCATCGCCGAGATGAGGAAAGAGCTTTTCAAATCTTATATGCATGCGCCAATCAAAGAGATCGACGGATCCTCAAAAGGCGATCTTGTTCAAAGGCTCATCAACGATATCGAAAACGTTCAGAATGGATTGTTCAGCGGTTTTGCTGCCATCTTTGATGGAGTTGTCACCATCCTCGTGACCATCGTCTTCATGTTCACCCTTAACTGGGCTCTAGGAGTAGTGGTCATCCTCCTGACTCCTCTTTCGATGGTTGTCAGCCGTATCGTGTCGAAATACAATTCGAAGCATTTCAAGGCCCAAGCCTCCGCGAGCGGAGAGCTTTCCTCCTTCGTCAATGAGACCCTTAAGAATTCAATCTCTGTCAAAACCCTCGGAATAACCGAAGACAAAGAAAAGGAATTCGCCGCTTTGAATGAGAAGTTCAGAAAGAATTCCTTCAAGGCCACGATGGGCGCTTCGACGATCAATCCTTCAACGAGGTTGATTAACGCCATAATCAATGCGACGCTCATTCTCCTTGGTGCCCTCTTTATCATCAAAGATGTGAATCTCGGCTTTGCCGTCTTCTTGATCGGTGATTTGAGTGCTTTCTTAACCTATGCCGCCAACTTCATGCAGCCATTCAATGAGGTGAGCGATGTCATGAGTGAGCTTGGCTATGCCATCTCCTCGTTTGAAAGAATCGACAACGCCATCCATATGCCTAAAGACGTTGATGAAGGAAGGAAGCTTATTGAGGATTCCATCGATTCCCTTAAAGCGGACAAAGTCGTCTTCGGTTACACGAAGGACAAAGTCGTCATCAATGACTTCTCCCTAGATATCAAGAAAGGGCAGAGGATTGCTCTCGTTGGCCCTTCTGGATGTGGTAAGACCACCCTCATTAACCTCTTCATGAGATTCTATGATCCACAACATGGCAAAATCTTAATTAATGGGGATTTTGCAGAGGATATTTTGAAAGATTCCCTAAGAAAACACATCGGAATGGTCCTTCAGGATACCTGGATTTTCACCGGTACGGTTTTCGATAACATCGCCTATGGAAAGAAATACGCGAGCCTTGAAGAAGTGCAAGAAGCGGCCAGAAAGGCTCAGGCTGCTGGCTTCATTGAAAGACTCCCTAAGGGATATGACACAATCATCAGTGATTCCTCCGGCCTCTCAATTGGTGAGAAGCAGCTCATCTGCGTTGCCCGCCTTATGTTACTAGAACCTGAAATCGTCATTCTCGACGAAGCCACAAGCAACATCGATGTACGTACCGAGAAGCTTTTGAATGAGAGCTTCAAAGAACTCCTTAAAGGAAGAACTTCCATCGTCGTTGCACACCGTTTGAGCACAATCGTCTCAAGCGACCTTATCGTTGTCCTTAAAGATGGTGCTATCATTGAGCAAGGCAATCATGAAACCCTCCTTAAGAAGAAGGGGTTCTACTACGACCTGTTTAACGCCCAATTCAACTAGTTATGAAAAGCAAGAACATGAAGAAAGCGATCATCTTCCTAGGCTTGTCCCTAGGTCTTTCCTCATGCACCAATACATATGTCAAAGCAATCGACCTCGAAACGGCCAACCGTCTTGTGAATTCCGCCCTTACTGAGCAGAACTCTTTTGAGGTCCAATCGACTTCATACTCACTCCGTTCTGAGATAAGCGAATACGTCCTCGACGAATTCAATCAGAAGAAGGTCTTCAAGCAGTCGAGCCTTGAAGTCGATTATATGGCCCCATACCTTCGTTCCGACGAAATCACGAAGTATCGCCTCGATTACTCAAACGAGACCCGTTATCTCTTTGATGGGTCGCTTGATACTTTAAAGCAGGTCAGAGTGACCGAATACGTCGACACGAATGACACCAGCAACAGACACTTCGTCGTCACGGAGAACAACGTAAGCCATAACTATGCTGCGACGACGGACTCCGCTATCGCATCCTTCATCAATCTTCCGACATTGATCAATTCCAACAACGTCACTTCCTTGACCCTCTGCCAGGCCTACATGGGCTCAATCGGCAAATTCAATAACCTGACATCCTTTGAGGCTCTTTCCTCGGGAGGGGATAGCTTCCAAATCACCTTCGAAGGGGAATCGCTTTCGGTGAATGATCTCTATGCCGAAGAAACCGCTCTTCCAGCCAACATCTCAATCACATCCTTCTCGCTTCTCTCTAATGAGAAGAGGGTCGACTATTATGAGTCGGATTACACATACGTTGGGAATATCCCTGAACTTGAACTTACTGACGCCGAGATCTTCGGAACCATCCACGTCAGCTATACCTACGAATGAAAAGAGATGAAGCCACCGTCTCATATACGATGAGCCGAATCAGAGGCAAAGACACCTCGATTGAAGTAAAGCTAAGAAAAGCCCTTTATGAGAAAGGGTGCAGATACCGCTGCAACAGCAAATACATCTTCGGCCATCCTGACATCTCTTTTAAGGGTGTCAAAGTGGTGGTCTTCTGCGATTCCGAGTTCTGGCATGGCAAGGACTTTGAGGAGAATGAGAAGAAGATCCTTAGCAACAGGGAATACTGGATTCCCAAAATCAAAAGGAACATCGAAAGAGACAATGAGGTTAATGAAAAGCTAACCAAAGAAGGATATCTGATATATCGTTTCTGGGGTGGTGAGATTCAGAAAAACCTCGACAAATGTGTCACCAAAATCCTCGAAGGCCTTAGTAGCAGGGGATACAAATTCGCAAAATAAAACCCTCCATTTCGGAGGGCTTTTCATTTACTAAGGAATTTAGTTTTTCTTGCTATGGACAAGAAGGTCGATGGCACCAAAGGCAGCAGCGAGGAAGCTGAAGATGATGACGCAGATGGAACCTGCTCCAAGACCGGAGTCAGCGGTGCTGGCCATATCGACGGTTGGGTTGGCGCTAGTGTAGAAGAGGATCGAGAAGATGAAGAGGATGCCAGCGGCAGCTCCTAAGACGATCTCAGCAAGGGCGATGGATTTGCCAGCGGCCTCACCGATGAGAACGCCACCGATCGCGGCGACAAGGACAAGGCAGACAGCGACGAAGCCAATGATGAGAGGAACGACGACGTTGTAGCCATCCTGAAGGGCGAACATGACGGAATAGACATTGCCACGGGCGCAGCCGGATTCACCAGCGAAGGCGTCAGCGAACATGCACATCATCGCGACGAATGAGAAGATAAGGGCAAATACTGAAGTGATACGGGTTGGGGATTTTGCAGATTTCATAGAATAGTCCTGTTTAGTAGATTCGATTTTATATTATGCCCAAATAGTTTACGAGGGGCAACATTGAGTATTTTATACTCCTAGGAAGATATTTCCACCTATTTTGAGAACAAAAGACACATACTCACGATTTTTTGAAAAGCCACTCTTTCTTTGAAAGAATTTTTATCCGATAATCTTAGTATGCAAAAAAGCAATTTTTCGAAATTCTTTCTTGTAGCAGGCCTTGCTGCTACAGGTATCCTTTCCTCTTGTAGTTCCGACGGCTCTTCCGTAATCAAAGGAAGCCCAGTCTACACCGTTAACTATTACGACGAGGCAGGAAACCAGGTTGGCTATGCCTATGCGATCGAGGGCAGAAGCGCCCACTTCAGATCGATGGATGGCACCGCCTACGACTATAACCCACATTCCGATATGGAACTTACCACCCCAGGAGCGAGATTCGTCTTCGACGGTTGGGAAGGAACATACGATACCGCTGAATATTCAAGATTCGATAGCAGCGTCACCAATGGTGAGGCCGTTGATCTCAATAACATCAAAGGCGATTGCAAAGTCACCGCCAAGTTCATCGAGAAGTCCTACAAGATCGAAACGGTCTTCAAGAACAACGGAGTTAAAGTGGAAGGTGGAGCGAATGTCACTTACGGAACTGCTCTTACCATCCCAACAGCCATTCCAGCTGAAGAACATCCAGAGTATTACAACACCTATAACTTCGATGGCTGGGTCCTCGCCAAAGACGACACCAGTGCGAAGTTCATGAGCGCCGACACCCTCTCCTACAAGTGGAAGAGCGGTGCCTCTGCCAATGAGAACGCCTGGGGCATAGGTGAACCTGAAGCGACTGCCGCTGCAGGCAACAAAGGAGTCATTTACCTCGACAAAACCCTCACGGATTACATGCCGAAGTACCCTTCATACATCAGTGATGGTACCAAGTGGATTGAGATTGGTGAGCTTAGCAAAGGAACCCTTCCTCTCGAATTCAAATCGACTTACGAAGTTGAGAAGAAAGACTTCACTGTCTCGCTCTATGACCCAACCAATACGAGCAAGGTCTCATCCTTTACCGCCGAATATGGAGAGACCATCACCTTCGAAAGAGAGGTCGCTGGAGGCGATACGACCATCAGAGTCAAACTCGGTACCGAGACCAAATGGACCTACGAACACGTTACGACCGACGCCACCAAGATCTGCTACAACATGACGGGCATCTACAAGAACGAAACCGACTCAGCCAATCTCAATGGCGAAACGATCGAAAACTCCGAGATGAGCTTCCAAATCACCTACGACGCCAACAACGTTCCGGTCGGTGGCTCAGCGAAGCTTCAAGGCAATGTCAGGATTCATCCTGAAGTTAAGACCGTTCAGTAAACACAAGTAACAAAAAAAGAAGGGCTTATTTCTCAAGAGCCTTGCCTCGATGTGAGAGTTTGTTCTTCTCGTCTTCCGAAGCCAGTCCGAAGTATGAGTCTCCTTCATCGGCCTTGAAGATTGGGTCGTATCCAAATCCATGTGTGCCGGTTACCTCCGAGGTGATCTGTCCTTCGCAAACGCCATCGAAGTAATAGACTTTCCCATCTTTCTCGATCAAACAGATCGTGCAGTGGTAGGAGGCTTTTCTATTTGGGTTACCTTTGAGCTTCTCTAAGATATACGCATTTACTTTCTCATAGCCATCATTTGGATTGTCTTTGATTTGGTCAGCGAAACGTGCGCTGTAGATGCCTGGGTAATGTTCACCTAAGGCTTCGATCTCAATGCCTGAGTCATCCGAGATGACTGGCATCTTCAAAGCGTCGAAATAAAACTTCGCTTTAATATAGGCGTTCTCGTGGTAGGTCTTGCCATCTTCGACAGGCTCTTCGGTGTGGCCATAGTCCTTAACGGATTTGACGGTGTATCCGAAAGGCTTAAGGATCTCTTGGAACTCCCTG
>CADCLU010000002.1 GCA_902802355.1 uncultured Erysipelotrichaceae bacterium | reverse complement strand
CGACGTCAACTACCTCAAAGAGGTAAATGACAACTATGGCCATATCTCAGGCGACATCGTGCTTTGCAAGGTCGCGGAGATCATCTGCGAGGCCTTCATCGATGATTATGTCTACCGTATCGGCGGCGATGAATTCGTCGTCATCCTCGAGGATGAGAGAACCGACAAGATCAAGGAATGCCTTGGCTTCATGGATAGGCTCATCGAGCACAACAACGAGACTGCCGATAGAGCGTTCATGAAACTCTCCGTCTCTTATGGCTCCGCCGTCTACCATTCGAACAAAGACAAGAGCTACGATGACGTCTACCGTCGCGCGGACAAGAGGATGTATGAGATGAAAAACCGCATCCACGCGAAGCGGAAACAAAGATAAGAAAAATGAAAAGGAGGCCGATTGAGCCTCCTTTTTTTTGACACTTGGAGCACCATTTTTTTGACACTTGGAGCACCAGGCGGGAATCGAACCCGTGTGAGCAGCTTGGGAAGCTGCCATTCTACCATTGAATTACTGATGCATGGCGCCTAATTACTATATGAAAAGAGACCGCTTTGTTCAAGTCAAACGAAGAGGTTGAGGATGATGCGCCATAGTGTCCAAATGGCCTTGCTCTTTGTTTTTACAAAAAAGTTCAAGAAAATGGCCGTTAGTGGCTTTCAAAACTGATATTGCTTTGTTAAACTATTTGGGAAATATCTGAAATATTTCATCAATTTTGGAAACCACAATGTTAAGTACTATAGATTTTGCTGTTATCACTTATGACGCCAATTGGGTCATTTCTTTGATCGTCGCCGTTCTTATCATCGCCTTGGGCGATTTCATCATTTTCAAATATGTGAGCCGCCACCCGGCCTTTATCCCTGGGCTTATTGCCTTTGAAGCTGCGGCGCTCCTTGCCTTCATCCTTCCGAACTTCGATATCCTCGGAATCGTCGGTGCCTCTGGCGCCATCTTGCTCATTGCCGGAGCCATCATCATCAACGCCAACAACGTCCGTGCCAACATGGCCAACGGCGTCTTCAAGAAAGACTTCTTCAAGAGGAAGAAAGTCGAGCCTGAGATGGTTTTCGACCGCGATGACCTCTACAAAGCCATCTACAAAGCCGTCATCGATATGTCGATGATGAAGCGTGGTTGCCTCATCACCTTCATGAAGAAAGATGACCTTCTCGATGAGGATAAGATCCCATCCGTCGTCAAGCAGCGTGGCGTCGACGTCAATGCGCCTGTCACCCCAGAGCTCCTTGAGACCATCTTCTATGTCGGCACCCCTCTTCATGACGGCGCCGTCATCATCAAGAAAGACAAAATCGCCCGTGCCGCGGTCTTCTTTGTCGCGACCTCCAAGCCTCTCACTGGCAAATACGGCTCCCGTCACCAGGCTGCCTTAGGCATCTCTGAAAACACCGATGCCGTCACCATCATCGTCTCCGAGGAAACCGGCCGCATCGGCATCGCTTTCCAAGGCGATATCACCCCAGTCACCCCAGACACCTTCATGCGCGTCTTCGAAGAAGATATGGCCTATGTCTCCGTCGAAGAAGACGAAACCAAGTAGTTTTTGATCCCCGACATATAAAACAAAAATCCTTTTGTCGTGCTTAGGCGCAAGATTTATTGTTACAATAAACAAGTCCTTTGACGAAGGAAAAACCATGCCATTCGAAGTTAAACTAACCATCTTCATCGTTGCAGCCGTATTTGTTGCGGTTCTTTTGGGCATCTGGTTTTTCTACACGCCTCTTAAAAAGAGGAAGTTCCGTCACGCCCCGAAAGAGGCCTTCTACAAGACCGTCAGGAAGGTCGCCGATGATGGAGACTATTATCTCGTCAACAATGTCAAATTCGATATGGGGGACGGCACCATCATCAATATCGACCATCTCTTAGGCGGGGACAAATTCCTTTATGTCATCATGGACCGTTATTTCGAAGGGGCCATCAACGCGACAGCCGAGGACTTCTATTGGGTCTATTATCTGAAAGACCACAAAAACACCCTCAAGAAGGAAATCCCTTCTCCTCTCATCGAAACCAAGAACATCGTCAATAGGCTTTCCTTGGTAAGCGGACTCCAAATCAATTACCTTGTCGGCATCGTCCTCATCAACAAGGATTGCTTTGTGAGCCGTTTCGAAAACGTCGAAGGCGAGGTTCAGCTTGTCCCGACCAATAGGCTTTCGGAAGTCATATCCTCCTACGAAAGCAAAGAAGTGGAGGCCTTTAACGGAGAGGACCTTCACCGCGTCATCCATGAGATCCATGACCTCTCCGCGAATGCCAAAAATGCAGAATAAAGAATTAAAAGATATGAGCGTCGGCAAAGACGCCAGAAAAGGATTCGTTTCCTTATTAAAGAAGAGCGCCCCATTCCTTGGGCTTTTCTTCATGATCGCTGGGCTTGTTTGGCTCATCGATTTCCTTCTTTCCTATATCGGAGCGGGAACCGTTCTCCTCACTCTCCTAATTCTAGGAGCCATCGTCGTCCCGTTCTATTTCGCCGCGATCGTCTGCTCATACCTTGAGAAAGGCGGCAGAACCACGAAAGCGGGCGACTACTTCAAGACGGCAGGGCTTTATTACACCCCAAGCTTCTTCGGCTCTTTCAGAATCCTTAGAAGCGTCCTTTTCTCCTTCCTCGCTTCATTAGGCGCCTATTTCCTCTTCAGCATCTTCTACGTCTCCCTTTCAAAGTATTTCGACCCTAATCTCCTGACCGATGTCGACACCCTATATGCCTATCTCGGAGCAGGGGACACTGAAGCGGCGAGCAAATTCCTTATGGATTCTGCCTCCCTCAATATGTTCTTAAGAATGTCCTCCTTCGCGATGGATGCCGGATTCACCCTTTCCTTCATGTTCTTCTTAGGAAGATACACGATCATGGTCTTCATCAGAGACGCGATGGTCACCCCGGATTCCCGTATCGTCAACGCCGCATACAAAGAGGCCCTAAGAAGCAAAGCCAGAGGATACAACAGCGACTTCTTCAAGGCTACCTGGTGGGTCTATCTCATCCTCCTTATCTTCTACGCGGGCGGAGCGGTCACCGGCTACCTTCTCCTAAAGGAGAACGATTATGTCGGCATCCTCATGAACCTCGTTGGCCTTGGCTTCATGGTCGTCCCTCTTACGATCCTCATCCCATATTATGTCCTTGCGATGGATCTTCTCTTCCTCAAACATAAGGAAGCCTTCGTCAAAGCTACGATCGATCTCGCTAGACGCGCGTTTGAGGAACTCAAGTATATGAATCAGATAGGGGAAGAGGACGCGAAGAAGTACGAGGAAGCCCTCAAGGAAGCGGAAGATAGCCTCATGAAAGGCCCTCAAAACCCTGATGTTTTTGACGCCGAGGCGACTGAAAAAGACCCTGACGAAGAGAATAAAGAAGAATAATTCTTTTTAAAAAAAAGAAAGCCCCATAAAACGTGGGCTTTTTTTCTGACCTATTGCATTTTTGAATCGCTTTTTGGCATAATTGGTACAGTTGGTACAATTAATGCAGATTCATTTCACTGGAACAAAACCGATCTTCGAGGAAATCGTCGATCAAATCAAGCTCTACATTGAGATGGGTATCCTCAAGCCACAGGAGAAGCTTCCTTCCGTCCGTGAGCTTGCTCTTTCTTTGACCATCAACCCAAACACCGTCATGCGCGCTTACCTTGCTTTGACGGATATGGGTTATTTGGTGACCCTTCCTAAAAAAGGCATCTACGTGGCTGAGGAAAGAAAATGGAAAAAAGCGGTGGACCTCCCAGACTATGTCGAGAATACTTTGAATGACCTCCTCGCCAGCGGAATCAGCATTTCCCAAATCGAAATCGCAATCGAAAAACTTAAAAAGGAGAAAAAGCAATGATTGAGATATCCAATCTGACCAAGTCCTATGACGGCCAGATCGTCATTAAGAATTGCAACGCCAAGATCCATGACGGCTCCATCAACGGGCTCGTCGGCGAGAACGGCGCAGGCAAATCGACGCTTCTACGTCTCATCGCCGGCGTTCTTAAAGCCGACTCTGGCTCCATCAGACTCGATGGGGAAGAGATCTTTGAGAGCCCAAACGCCAAAGCCAAGATCTTCTTCCTGGCCGATGAGCCATACTATGGCAAGAACGCCCACATCAAAGATCTGACCACGCTTTACACATGCTTCTTTGATCGCTTCACCCCAGAGGAGTTCAAGAAGAACCTCGTCCGCTATCAGGTCGATATCGATAAGCCTCTCAATTCCTTCTCGAAAGGCATGAGAAGAAAGGCCTATCTCGCCGCCGCGCTTGCCTCGCATGCCGATATCATCCTCATCGACGAGGCTTTCGACGGACTTGACCCATATAGCCGTAACGAATTCAAAAAAGATCTTATCGAGCTTATCGCCAAGAATCCGAAGACCACGGTCGTCATCGCCTCACACTCACTCCGTGAGCTTGGTGACATCTGTGACTCTTATTCCTTGGTCGACAATGGCCAGATCAGCGACGAATTCGTCCAGGCCAAGAACCTTCACAAGGTCCATCTCGCCTTTGGCGACAGTGTCCCAAGCGATCTCCACGAACTTCAGCCTATCGCGGTCAAACGCGATGGTCACTTCCTTGTCGTCGTGACCGATGCGACCGAAGTGAAGATCCGCGCCTTCTTCGCCCCGTATAATCCTCTTATGCTCGACATCGTTCCGCTTACGGTCGAAGAAGCCTTCATCTACAACAAAGAGAGGGAAATGTTATGAACTCCAGATATTTCAGATATTTAATGAAGAGCTTCTGGTCTATCGCCACGGTTTATATCACCCTCTTCGCTGTCTTCCTCATCATCATCCCGTTCGTCATCGACGTTTTCTGTGTCTTGCTTTTCAGAGGCACGATCGGCTATTCGGCTTATGTGGTCGTTGTGGGCGCTATGTGCATCTTCTTATCGGGACTCCTCCCGCTTATCATGCATAACCGCTATTACAGCAAAAACAGAAGCGACATCATCCTTTCGATGCCGATGACCAGAGGACAGGCTTTCATCACCGAACTCGTGTTTGGCCTTGCCATCATCACCGCCCTCCTTGTTGGATGCTACTGCGTCGGCTGTTGCCTTTGTCTCATCTTAGGAAACGGCACCAGCCTCTTAGGAACATATGGAACCTCGATGCTTGGCCTACCTCTTCTTTATCTCGCTTGCGTCATCACTTTCTTGGTGAGCACCTTCGCGGTTAGCGTTTCCAATAGCGTTTTCCAGGCTATTGTCATGCTTCTCCTCGTGAATTCGCTTCCAAGCCTTGTGAACGCTCTCATCTTGAATCCGGATTCATACAGCTGGATCGCGCAATCATCGACCAACTGGTTCTCTCAGACTGAGGTTTTTGAGCACGCCCTTGCCTCTCTCATAAACTCCGGCTCCGAATTGAGTACGAATTCGATCAATACGTTCTGGGGCTCCATGCTTGCTCTCCTTCTTCAGCTCCTTTTCTGGGGAGGCTTGACCGTTCTTGCCTTCTTTGAGTTCAGAAAACTCAAGAGCGAGCACCTTGGAACCGTCATCCCTCAGAGATTCGGCGTCGTCAACACCTTGACTCTCACTTGCATGCTCGGCTTTGCCTTGTTAACCGAGTTCTTCACTGATCTCGTCATCATGGAACACAACTGGTATGCATGGATGATTCTCATCTTCGCCCTTGCCTACTTCCTCATCTCCGTCATCTACTTCGTCTTCATGTTCGTCGTCAGGAAAAAAGCGAAGTTCAGGAAAGACGATTGGATCAGGTACGCGATTGCGATCGGCGGTGGCATCATCCTTGGCATGGCGGTGTTCGGAATCGTCCGTGCCGTGCGCCCAGAGCCAATGTATTACCTCGCTCTCTTATAAAAGCAAAGAAGGCCTGCAAAACGGCCTTCTTTTTCTTTGAAAAATAAAAAATCCCGAGCAAATCGGGATTGTTTTTTAATGGAGCAAGTGGCGGGAATCGAACCCGTGTATTTACCTTGGCAAGGTAATGTTCTACCATTGAACTACACCTGCATCGCCTTTTGTGGCGCGAGTAGTATTATATGAAACTCACTATCCAAGTGCAAGCGGTTTTCGCTATTGTTTTGTGGAATTGCACGCGCACGTGTTCTATAATCTTCTCGCTTCTTTAAGGAGTGACTTATATGGCAACCTATTTAGACCTCGCAAACTTATTATTCCCAGACGTCACGAAGACCATCGATGACCTTGAGAAAGAATACCCATTACGCAACCTTCCAGAAGGCGCTCAGGTGACCCGTTTCGCCCCATCGCCAACTGGTTTCTTACACACCGGTTCTTTGTTCACCGCCTTCATTGCTTATACGTACGCCAAGCAAAGCCAAGGCGTCTACATGTTCCGCTTAGAGGACACCGACACCAAGAGAACCATCGCCGGCAGCGCTGACGAGCTCATCGACCAGCTTGCCGAATTCGGCATCATCGCTGACGAAGGATATTTCCCTAATGGCGATAAAGGCGCTTATGGCCCATATCAGCAAAGCGTCCGTGCCGATATCTATAAGGTTGTCATCAAACACCTCATCGCCGAAGGAAAAGCCTATCCTGATTTCTGTAGCGCAGAAGACCTTCAGAAGATCAGAGATTTCCAAGAAGCCAATAAGATCCTCCCAGGCTACTACGGCCCATATGCGAGAGACCGTAAATTAACCGTCGACGAGCAGATCGAGAAGATCAAAGCCGGAACCCCATGGGTCATCCGTTATAAGTCGATGGGGGACCACGATAAGAAGATCAAGTTCAAGGATGCCATCAGAGGTGAGCTCGAACTCGCCGACAACGATGTCGATATCGTCATCATGAAGTCCGATGGCCTCCCAACCTATCACTTCGCTCACGTCGTCGATGACCATTTCATGAGAACGACCGTCGTCACCCGTGGTGAGGAATGGATCCCATCTACCCCAATCCACATCCAGCTTTTCCGCGATTTAGGCTGGAAAGGACCAAAATACGCCCACTTGCCAGTCATCATGAAGCTTGACCATGGCAACAAGAGAAAGCTTTCTAAGAGAAAAGACCCTGAGGCCGCCGTCTCTTACTTCCTTAAGGCCGGCTATCCTCCAAAGGGACTTCTCGTTTATCTTATGTCGATTGCCAACTCCAATTTCGAGGAGTGGACCATCGCCAACAAATCCCTTGATGTGAGCAAATTCACCTTCGCTTTCAAGAAGATGTCCTTAGATGGCGCCCTCTTCGACGAAGGCAAGCTCAATTACTTCTGCAAGGAAGTCCTTGCCGCCACCCCAAAAGAGGAGCTCCTCAAAGCGGTCAAGGAATGGGCCGAGAAGAATTCCCCAACCCTTCTTAAGAAGATGGATGACGACATGGAGTATTTCTCCAAGATTCTCAATATTGAGAAGGATCGTCCAAACCCAAGAAAAGACTACGCCAAATATGGCGACATCGAGCCAGCCACTTGGTTCTTCTACGATGACGAGTTCGAAAAACATCCTGAACTCCCATTCAACGAGAAATACGACAAAGAGTTCTTAAAGGCCTTCATGTCCGAAGTCGCCGATAAGATGCTTTATGGCGCAGGTGAGTCGGAGTGGTGGAACAGCGTCAAAGAAGTCGCTGCCGCTAACGGATTTGCGATCGCCAACAAAGACTACAAAGCTAACCCTGATGCCTATAAAGGAAACATCTCCGATGCCGCGGAGATCATCCGTATCGCCATCACCGGTCAGAAAGACTCTCCAAATCTCCATGAAGTCATTGAGATTCTTGGAAAAGAAAGAGTCATGAAGCGTTTAAAGAACGCTATCTAAAGATAGAGTTTAACAAAATCGCTTCGCCACTATTGAAAAGTTAATCCGTCAATGCTTTAATATGTGGCACGGCCCTGTGGTCAAGCGGCTAAGACGCAACCCTCTCAAGGTTGAATCCCGGGTTCGATTCCCGGCTGGGTCACCAACTTATTAAATTAGGATCGATGAGGAATCGGTCCTTTTTTCGTTTATTCATATTTCTAGCGGTCTTTGGATAAAACGAAGTAAAAACATATTGATGAATCGCTTTTTTGAAGTCGTTGACAAAAATGGAGAAGCCCGTAATGACGAACCATATTTTGAAGATGGTCTTAAGGAAATAATCCGCTCCCACGACTTGAGCTTAAAGATTTCTAACAAAAGACCGACCGATCCCGACTATAAATCTCTTTTGGATGAGCTTTTCCAAACAAAAATAGATGACTCAGTGTCGATAGTCTCACCTTTCTATTGTGACAATGGATGCCGCGTCAAATTAGGAAAGAACATCACCATCAACAAAGGCGCCACCCTTCTTTCGGCAGGCATCGTTGAAATCGAAGATGGTGTCCTTATTGGCCCAGACGTCAGGATCGCCACCGTCAATCACGACCTCAAAGAAAGGCATCATAAGTTCTATTTCAAAAAGGTCACGATCAAAAAGAACGCTTGGATTTGTATCGGCGCCATCATCTGCCCAGGAGTGACGATTGGTGAGAATAGTGTTGTCGCAGCAGGCGCAGTGGTAACGAAAGACGTTCCCGATAACGTTGTCGTAGGCGGAAACCCTGCCAAAGTCATCAAGAAGATATAACAAGCAATTCCTTTTTCCTTTATAATGACGGTGCATCAGAGGACTGTACGCCGTAGCGTAGGGGAGACATATTGTCGGCCGCCTGTTGGATAAGATGCCGAGTGAGCTCGTTTAACGGGCTTTTTATTTGGCCCTAGGAGGAAAAATATGTCAGTGAGATTAGAGTTACTAAAACCTTTTGATGAGGAACAGTTCATCAAAGACAATCAGGCCGCGTTCAATTTCGGCGCGGAACAATACTTCAACGAAGAAGAGCTCAAAGAGCAACATGAGGAAGATGGCCAAATCATCTCAAGGGAAACGATCGTCAGCTCCATCCATAAAGAAGGATCGCTCACATACCGCATCATGGATGGCGATAAGAAGGTCGGAGGCATAATCTTAAATTTAAAAGGCGATCATGGAGAACTGGACATCTTCTTTGTCATCCCTAGCTCAGAATCAAAAGGAGTGGGGCAGGCCGCTTGGAAAGAAGTCGAGAAGCTCCATCCGGAAATCAAAGTCTGGGAGACGGTCACTCCATATTTTGAGAAAAGGAACATTCATTTCTACGTCAACAAACTAGGTTTCCATATCGTGGAGTTCTACACAAAATTCTTAAAGGATAAGGATATGCCGGAAAGAATGGATGGCATGTTCAGATTCCAAAAGATAATCAAGGATTAGCATCGAGGTCTTTGTGTCCTTCGAGCATTACTAAGACTGGCACAATCGTCAGTCTTTTTTTGTGCATAGTGCGGGTGTTGCCAAAGTCACTAAAAACAGAGAGTAAAGAAGAGGAAACAGACAAAGGTTTCATCCTATAGATAATTTCACTAGAAAAGAAATTAATAATTTATTTTTGCCTCATTTATCTTGTATACTAAAACGACAATTAAGGAGTGTTTATCATGATTAATACACTGTTATTGACAGGGCTGATGTGCTTATCTGCCGGAAAGGGGCAAGAACCCATTTTCAGCAGAATGAAATGTGAGTCAACCGAATTAGTCAATCATGTCGTTGAGAACTATTCGTTCTACGATGAAAGGTTTGATCCTATAAGCGTTTTCAAACAAGAATTGTTTGAAAAAGAATTGATGTTCGATTTAGTAAACAAAGAAGAAGCTGAATACTATCAGAAGGCTCTTGATTACGACAAAAGTTTCAAATATGTCGAAGGGTTAGAGACTTATTTCGTAAAGGACAAAAGTGTACTAGCCAAGACATCTGATAAATCTAAAGAATATTTGTGCTCTTTAAAAACTTTTAACGATTTGTACGGAGATAAGGAAGAGACCACATATTTTGAAGTCGAAGAAGAGGCTAAACCAGTCGAAGATGTGTATGATTTAGGCGATGGCATCTGTTTGCCTAAATATGCTTTTGAGGAAGAGATGGTCGCCGTTCGAGTCAATGGTAAAACCAAATCCGGACCGCTTATTGGTATTCAAGCTAACCGCGATGCTTGTATTGCCGTCTACGATGCCGTAAACACTGCAAAAAGTTTTTTAGCTACTGGTAACCCAGGCTTGTATGGAACGTTGTTTGGGGCAATAGCTGGTTTCGCAGCGGCAAAAGCAGCACTGAGTTCATTGATCGCAAGCGTGGTTGCAAAAATTGGATCTGCGGCAAGCGCGATAATAAACGTACTGCTTTCTTCGCCGATTGGCTTTATACTTGGCCTAATAGTTTTGATTGCTGTTGTAGCCGTTATTGCAGTTTTGGTCGGCATGTATATATGTGGATCAAAAGGATATGGTTTCGTGATTGGCCTTATTGCAAACGGGTGGCCCTGGGAGTGGGAACCGATTTGTGATTACATCCTTTTGTGATTATATTCTCTAATAGAGGCATGATGTGACCATGAAGACATTCATAAAACAAGAATCATTGCTAAGTATCAAAAAATCAGCAGTAGCAGGGATATATCTTTTGACGTTGCTCGTGTTCTCTTCCGGTTTGTGCGCGGGCTTTTTCATCTCGTTTTTCGGATTTGTCATTGACGTCTTTAAAGTGGCTTTCTTGTTTTGCTGCGGCTTAATGGTAGTTTGCACCGTCTTACTCTTTTTGTTGATAAAGAAAAATCGCGTTCTGAAGAACGATTATTTGGTTTTCGTGTTTATCGCTCCCATCTACTTGCTTGTCGCTATTGCCGTCATCAATGCACACTTCAACGTTGAGGTTATCGATCTGCCAAATGGAGGCATCCGCGTAATCGGCGTATCTTTGCTTTACCCGGTGTTTATAATGCTTCCTCTTGGAATTGGCAACGGACTATTTTGTTTCTATGCCTATTTAAAGGCTCTAGTTTGCGAGGTACTTAGAAGGAATAACCCCAAGACGAAAGAAGAAAATTCCATTGGCATGAGTTAATCTGAGTCACCTTGACAAGCCAAAACTAAGACTGACACAATCGTCAGTCTTTTTTGTGCATTAAAAAAGAACCCTGAACAAAGTTCAAGGTTCTTAATTCAAGATTTGGCTAGATTATTTGCCGATGATCTTCATGGCGGTCATCTTGGCACGATATCCACCATAGGTGAAAAGGTCAATCTTGTTGATGCCTTGCTGTAAGGCGAATTCGGTTGGCATTCTCTGCTCGGAAGTCTCGCCGGACTCTGGGCTCTTGTGCTCAGCTTCGTTGAGAGCGGAGGCAACGCCATTGACTTTAATGCCCCAGCGGTAATCTGGACGGTACCACTCGCCGGCTTCGTTCTTCTCGTAACCTTTAGCGGTTTCTCCTCTCTCAATCGTCTTGTATGGTAGGAGGCCAAAAACCATGAAAAACAAAATCGGTTTACTCACTCTGTTAACTTGTGCTTTATCTTCCTGCGGGATCTCTGATATAGGGCCTGTTCGCATATATGCGCCATTTGGTTCCATGAATGCCAAACAGGTCGAAAACGCCTGCAAAACCTATGCAAATAGGATTGGCCGCCCTCTTGATGCCGGCCATGTTTACCTCGTAAACGAATTAGCCGTTTTCGACAACGTCTACGTCGATATGCTTAAGTTTGACGTTGGCAGTCTTGGAATGGGCGTTCCTTGTGTCTGCGTCGACGTCGTCTTGAATGGCACCTATATCTGCTATTGCCCAGATCCTTCATATAGCGTCAACGTCTATGTCGACGGAGATGGCTCCTATTCCTTAGAGAGCGCCTACAACAAAGGCATCATCAACGACGAGAACGTCCAGTCCATCATCTATGGCGCGGAGCGTTGCCACTTAAGACATGGTTGGTCTGAAGATGTGACCCTTGAGAATTTCTCATTCTCCTTGAAATGGGGTTGTGGCCCAGAGCATTCCTATAACAGCAAAACAGGGGTCCTCGTGAAAGATCTCTATCCCCATTCCAGCGAACTCACCAAAGAAGATTACACAACGACCTATGATTATCCGGATATCGCTGAACTCTATCAGAAAACCAAACAGCTCGATCTCTATTCATACCCAACGGATTACGACGCTTATGAGGGAACATTAGAGCGCACCAATCCCGCTTACACATATAGACTTGAGATAGGGGATAAGGTCATCAATGCCACCAATTGCCCTGTGACAGAGAGGCTTCCAGAAGGCCTCACACCAAAAGGCAGAAGTTTCCTAACGCTTGTTTTCGAGATCATCGACACCATTCAGAACTCCGATGAATGGAAGTCCCTTCCCGAACAAACACCGAGATACAAGTAGCGTGTGGTCCGCTACTTGTATGAGAGAGGGGGTTGCATTTGCAATCCTCTTTTTCATATCCTTGATATGCTTAGAAATTTTTTGAGCGTTTTCTCATTCTTTTTAAGTCTTATAGGCGAGGAGGCGAAAACCATGAAATACAAGAAACATCTATTAGCCGCTTTATTCACCTGTGCGATTCTTTCCTCTTGCACACCTTCGGTGCTCTATGGTCCTTCTCATTTATCTGAGAACGCCATATCAAGCAATGGACCTCGCAAATATGAGGCTTATGGCGATTATCTAACGGCCGATCAGGTCGAAGCTTTCTGCAAGGCCTATAGCAAGAATGATCCTGATGGTTATTACATTCGGGGTTACTTAGGTCTTTTCCGTGAAAAAACGCACGTCTTATTGGTAAGGTTCCATAAAGATGGTATTGGATTCACTCAGGCGGTTGAAAGCTTTTATGTTGCGGACATCTACGTATGTGATGGGTGGGATGGCTCCTATAGCCTAGCCGTTTGGGTTGAAGGCGAAGGGGCATATGGAATCCAGAAAGCTTACGAAAATGGCAAGATTTCCAAGGAAGAAATTAGGTCGGCTGCGGATAAAGCCGAGAGGCTTGGATTGAGACAATATGGCCATCTTGCCGTGCCTCTTGAGAAATTCACTTTCTCTTTGACCTGGGGCGTTGGTTTTGACTCCTCTTACGACAGTAAAACAGGCACCCTCATCAAGACGGACAAGGTAATCAATAGGAGCCCTGAGGAATACGTGACCACTTTCGAGTACCCAAATATTGAGAGCCTCTACGAAAAAGTAAA
Organism: uncultured Erysipelotrichaceae bacterium; assembly: GCA_902802355.1. Lineage (GTDB taxonomy): Bacteria > Bacillota_I > Bacilli_A > RFN20 > CAG-826 > UBA4951. Next base: position 80,604 of record CADCLU010000002.1, on the reverse strand, counting down.
AATGTTCGCGCTTTATCGATATCCAAGCACTTATGATCCATATGAAGGCGTCATGATTTCAACCAACCCAAAGACAAATTACAAGCTGACGATCGATGACAAAACTATTGAAGCGAGGGATTGTCCAATCATCGAAGGTTATCCTGAAGGATTAACCTGGAGTGGAAAGAGATTTTTGGAACTCGTCTTCGAAATCAGGGACACCATTCAAAACTCCGATGAATGGAAGGCTCTTCCTGATTACGAAGTCCTTTACGATTAGCGAAGTGGTGGTCCTTCGCTTGAGAGAGGGGTTGCATTTGCAATCCTCTTTTTCATATCCTTGATATGCTTAGAAACTTTTTGAGCGTTTTCTCATTCTTTTTAAGTCTTATAGGTGGAGGGGGAAAAATGCCGATCTCAAAACGTACGGCGATTGGCTTCATTGCCGGCAACCAAGAAGCCATCGAAAAAGTATACCTTGAGTACAAAAATCTCATGTATTTCGTCATCGCCGCCTACGTCAAAAGCCAAGACGACTGTGACGATGTTTTGAGCGAGGCGTTCCTTAAGGCGGTTGAGCATAAGGATCAACTAAAAGATCCTAACAAACTCAAATCCTTCCTCTGTTCGATCGCCAAAAATAAGGCTATCGATTTCATGAAGAAGAACAGAGCTCTCCCTTCCTCCGATCTCATTGAGGAGATATACGGCGAAGAAGAAAGAAGCAACCCTGTCCTCAACATGATCGAACCCCTCCTTTCCAACAAGGAGACAATCATAGTCTATCTACGCGCAATCCATTCCTATTCCTGGGAGGAGATCGTCGAGGAGACCGGCATCCCCGAATCCTCTGCCAGAAGGATTTACAGCATTGCGAAAGAGAAACTAAGAAAGGAGCTATTATGGGCTTAGACAAAAGAATGAAGAAAAGAATCCAGCAGATCGACAAGAACCTGGATGCCATAGTTAAGAATCCTTACGAGAAAAAAGAGATAATCGAAAAGAAACCTACGAGTTTCCCATCCTGGACAAGATGGGCCCTCCCTCTTGGCGGTGCTCTCTTGACCTGCTCTTTGGCCTTAGGAATCCTCATCCCTACCGGTATGATGGACAAAGGAAATTTTGCAGGTCCCGCTGTGGAGACCAGCAGCAATTATAAAGAAGGACCTCAAGGTTCGGCAGCCGCTGTCTCGGACAAAACTCCTACCAAAGGCAACCCAAAGGACTACGACGAATATCAAGAAGGCTCTTATGTCCATGAGGACCTCAACCGTTTGATCACCCCAACCCGTCAGCAGACGAAGGACGGAATCTACGACATGTCCTTAACCACATACAATTCCTATAAGGCTTTTGCGAAGAAATTCGTCACCTTGATGATGGACGTCAATAATCCTGCTGGCTCTTCTGAAGAGAGCCTTGCCATCTCGATCCCTGACGCTTATATCGCTCTCGCCATCACCGGAATCATCTCTGACCAAAACGGTTTGCAAGACATTCTCGACTATGTCGAGTTGGACAATGCAGCGGCTCTTAAAACAGCCACAAAGCAAATCGTCGCCAGTTTCGGAACGATCACTAAAGACCATGCAGAAAACGATGTCGGTGGACTTAACCTCAACTCCATCTGGCTCAATCCAGACAAGGTGCGCTTGCTCCAGGAAACGGACGCTGAGCTTTATAGAGACCTCCAAAACGCCTTCGATGCCTCGCTCTATATGGAAGCCTTGACGAGCAACAAAGCCATGCAGTACATCGCTGAGAATGGCCTTCCAGGCAAACCTGTCCCAAACATCCAGCTTCCTGATGATGATCCTGCTGCGATAAACATCATGTCCGTGTTCTACGACATCGATTCTTTCGAAAACCAAGACTATTACGAAAGCCAGTACTTGAGCGGCACCCATTTGATGAATTACACCTGCAATGGACAAACCAAGAGGGTTGACTACATCAAACAATCCGAGGAGCACAGCTATCTCTATGAAGGTGAAAATCTCACCGGTGCGACTATGTCTCTTGAGCATAGCAACATGACATTCTTCTTGCCAAAGAACGAGACCGCTATGCCTAGCAGCATCCTCGAGGATGTCTTGGACAACAATTACTCCCCAAAGACAGTCACTTATGAAAAGAACGGGGAAGAGAGGACCGCTGATACATATGAAGTCGACATCAGCGCCCCATACTTCTTCATGAATAACGCCTCGCAACTTCACCAAGATGACTTGATCTCGGCCTTCCCACACCTTACCCAGATCGGCGGATTTGGTTCGCGTCTTGCCGAAAGCACCAAGGGACTCCCGATCGGTCTTGCCTACATCGCGCAGTTCTCGACCATGAGGTTTGACTACAACGGTTTCTATTCCTGCTCCGCGACAATCGTGGGCGGTGACGAAATGTCTTCGTATGACGAAACTAAAGTCGACTTTGTCGTCAATCGCCCTTATGTGTTTGAGAGAAGCAAAATGCTTAGAGTTGGCAATGACGATCTAGATGTTCCTATCATCGTTGGTGAAATCGTCGACCCTAATTACCTCGTCTAACAAAAGAGGCCACGGAAAAGTGGCCTTTTCTTTTAGAAAGGTGTTGCGGTTTTCCTTCTTTTTAGAGTTCAGTTAAGTGGTATGAAAAAGAAGATAATCGTTTTGATTGTGTAGTCAGGAAGCTATTATGTTTTTAATATGAAAATGTTTTTTCTTGAAGAGGTTTTATTCGAAGGTATCGACCCAAAAGATGGCGAAAGAATTGAAATTCGTCTTGGTGATTCCGTTTGGGCCAACGCACGCAAACTTTCCCGCGCAAGGAAAGACATTTCCAAATGGCTTGCAGACGGATGGGTGACCGAGATAACGGAATTCGACATTCCGATTACGAAACGACAGAAATATTTATATATTCTTAATCACGAGTATTTAGATGCTGACGGGACGTGCTTTCATTATCGCTTTGATCCACAGACGAGTTATGAACGATGTCGCTCCATGCAGTGTAAGTTGTTGTCTAATCCAAAATATATGTGGAACGACAAAAGAATCTACAAAGGTAGGAATAATGGATGGTTCATCGAAAAATACGAGATAATCTTTTAAAACACCAACACTACCTCATAAAAATTTTTTATTTTGCAACGTTTTGAGTTCTTTCCCGTTTATTTGTTATCTTTTTTTGGCTTTTCTCATGTCATAAATTGTTTCAACCGCAAATCTGATTTTGGTCAGCCATTTTTCTTTGCTTAGAAGATAGGCAAAATATGTTTCGTCAGGGGATGAGAGGTCAACCATCGCGCCTTTTTGGTGATAGTCGTAATCGATATGGAGGCCAAAGCTCTGAAGCGGTTCTCGATGGAAGACAATGCCCTCTGGCCCTTTGACGATGATTCCGTTATCGATGTCATGAGTGAGGTGGTGTTCTCCTTCTAGAGGAACGAAGCCAACCTTAACTCCTTCCATCTTCTCCATCCTGATATCGTCTTCGAAGTGATAGGTTCCATCTCTGACTTCTTTCTCGACGTTAGCTTTCTCCCATTCGAACCAATTACTGATCTTGGTGAATTTAGTTTCTCCGTTAACGCAAGACAAAGTGCCGTCCTCATTCAAACGATACTTGGTGCCACACTCATCACAGGAGAGAGTGTCTCCCTTAGAGGACATATGGAATTCTTTGCCGCAGTGGGGGCACTGATAAAGGATCCTCTCAAGGCCTTCCGCTCTATTCGGATAATCGATTTTGATGTGGTTTTGTAGTTGATATTCCTCTTCGTCGGAATTGAAGCAATTCCTTATCGTTTTCTGAATATCATCAGCAGAAAGCCCCTCAATTTCACTTTTTGGGATGACGCATTCCATCTCCGCAACGATTGGGACATTCCTCACGACTTGGTCGCTCCATTGAGGCTGACGGAGATAAGATCCATGGCAGTTAAGGAACACAACAGGGACCTTCATGTATTTGACGAGTTTGCCAAGTCCTTCGTCGATCCTTAGAGGTTTCCCAACGAAGGAATAGACGGCCTCAGGATACATGACGAGGATCTTTTTCTTCTTTTTGAGGACGTCCATCATCGGAATGATGCTTGCGGGGTCATTCACGAACCTTCTTTTTGGCATGATGCCTGAGTGGACGCAGACGAAATACTTGTCGATGAATTCCTCTGCCGCGCAAACCCAGTAGCTTCTTCTTGGGCTTGTCGCTCCTAGACCGAGATAGATATCCATGAAGGAGGAGTGGTTCGACAAAAGGATATATGGAGGCTTTGGCATCTTGCCGATCTTCTTGATCGTCGCCTTTTCTTTCTTCCTGGCGAAATAGGCTGCGGTCCTGATAATGAAAGAGAAGAGGAAAAGAATCCTCTTCGGCTTCATATGGACATCAATCCTTTTGATTTTCCTCATTGTTAGGGAAATTATAGCCTCTCAGTGAACCCTTTCATATGCGCTTATTTCTTCCTTTCGCGCACATTCGTCCGTAAAATATTCTTAATCGAGGAAAGATTATGAAAAGAAAGACTCCTTTTTTGATGGCGACCATGCCTCTATTTGCCCTTGCGACCTTAGCGGGTTGCAATACCACTCCGCGCAAATCGACCAACCAGAGCCAAGAACCGGAAGAAAGCAAACCCCTTGAGGTTGGCGACACCGTCAGGATGTGGACATCGCCAGAGGACTATGAGAAAGCTCCTTTAGGCGCTCAGGAAGGCTCAGGTTCCGTCACGATCCTTGAAGACGAAGGAATGGATGACACTTATTGTCTTTCATGTAGCCTCACGAAAGACGGCTATATCGGAAGCGACCTCATCAAGGAGCCATACTTCAAAGACGAAGACGCCAAGAACGGCGATATCATTTCCCTTTATTGCTACATCCCTGCCAATTCGAACATCAAGACCATCCAATTAGAAGCGGTCCCGTGGAATGGCCGTGCCGCAACCGTCAAAGGTGAAGCCATCACCATTACCTCTGACGAAGAGGACACATGGAACGCGATCGAGATGACCTATGACACCCTCGATATGCTCGGTTCACTTAGACTTAATTACACCCTCACCGATGCTAGCAAAGCAGGAACGATCCTCCTCGATGATATTGAGATCACCTATGGTGAAGAAACAGTGACGACCAAATACGTTGCCAATGACGAATCCCTCTACACGACATATGAGGACCATTTCAAAATCGGAACCTGTATGTCCGACACGATGGTGAGAAACACCGAAGTCAGAAAGATCACCATCGATAACTTCAATTCCATCACCGCGGAAAACGAAGGAAAACCTGAACGAATCCTCGACCAAGAGGCTTGCCAGGCTCTTCTTGCTAAAGATCCAGCAGGGGTTGCCATCACCACAAAGCCATTTGAGAGAATCTATGATTGGGCCGCTGAGAATAACATCGGAGTGAGACATCACACCTTCGTTTGGTATTCCCAAACCCCAGCCTGGTTCTTCACGACCGACTACACCCAGAATGGTCCTAAAGCCGACCGCGCTCTCATGCTTGAGAGAATGGAGAATTTCATCCAAGTTACCCTCGACACCATCAATGAGAGATGGCCTGAGCTCGTCTATGCCGTCGACGTCGCTAACGAAGCGGTCGAGAACGGCGGTTACAGAACCAATAACAACAACTGGTATTCAACCGTTGGTGAAGATTACGTCTACTACGCTTTCAAATACGCCTCCAAATACAAAGCCGAATGGCAAGAGCTCTATTACAACGACTTCGCCTTCGACTATCAGCCAACTTGGTGTAACTGGGCCCTCAATGGCTTCCTTGCTGATGCCATCACCGAAGGTCTTATCGATGGAGTAGGTCTCCAGACCCACCTTGATTCGAACGCCAACATGGACAACATCATCAACGATGCCAAGCTCATCAAACAGAAAGGCTTGAAGTGCCAGCTCACTGAGATCGATATCACCATCAACGGCACGAGCCAAAGTGAATACGACAACCAGAGCAAAGCCTACAAGACCCTCATGAAGAAGGTCCTTGAGAATAACGCTGCTGAAGAGACCGACATCAATGCCGTCATCCTTTGGGGCGTCACCGATGATCAATCCTGGAAACGGAACCAGTATCCTCTTCTCTTCACAAGCGAATACGAGAAGAAACCTTGCTACACCGGTTTTCTCTCCGCTCTCAGCGAGGCCAATATCTAGACTCTTCTCGGCAACCACGTGCCTTTGATATAATCAAACGGAAAGGTCAAGAAAGTGATTAAAGAAGCCAAAAAGATAACCGCCGTCATTTTCGATATGGATGGCGTCATCTTCGATACCGAAAGCCTTTGGAAGAAGGCCTTTTTGGCGGCTAACAAAAAATTCGAGGTCGAAATCGGCGAAGAGTATCGCCAAGGGATGTGCGGTAAGAACGAGAAGCTTGTCCGCGATGAGCTTAGAGTCCATCGCCCAGCTCTTGACGTAGATGCCTACCGTGACTTCATGCTCGAAAGCGTCAACCACGATATCAGCGTGGGCGACTTTGAGATTAAGCCTTTCTTTAAGGAAACGATCGAATTCCTTAAGGGTAAAGGTATCAAGACCGCTTTAGCGACTTCCTCCCATAAAGCGAGAGCAGAGATGCTCTTCAAACTAAAAGAGATGGAAATTGCAGGGGTTTTTGACGAGGCTATCTACGCGGAAGACGCTCTAGGCAAATCAAAACCTGACCCATATATGTTCTTAGAAGCAGCGAAGAAGCTTGGCGAAGATCCTTCAAGCTCTATCGTTGTCGAAGATTCAATCAACGGCATCGAAGCGGCAGTGAGAGGTGGTTTCATCCCAGTCATGGCAGTGGACCTCATCCCACCAAACGAATTCGCGAAAGAACACGCTCGCATCATTAATGACCTCAGAGGTCTAAAGGAAATCATCAAGTAACATGGAAAAAATCGATATCAAGAACTGGGCGAGAAGAGCCCAATACGAGAACTTCATCAAATACACGAACCCAATCTTTTCGGTCACCGTGAGGCTTGATGTCACCAAACTCGTCAAATTCTGCAAAGAGAACAAGAAATCCTTCTTCGTGACTCTCCTCTACATCATGAGCGAGGCCATGAACGAGATTCCTGAGTGGAGGATGAGAATCAAAGACGATGAGGTCGTTATCTTTGATAAAGTCCATCCAAGCTATATCGTTCTCAAAGAGGATGATGAGCTCGTCACCTGCTTGAGTGAGTCTATCTCCGACTACGAAATGTTCCACAGAATGGCGAAAGCCGACATCGAAAGAGCGAGACACGAGGAATCCGAAGGCTTCGAATCGATTAAGAGAATCGATAGGATTTTCGTCTCTAGCCTCCAGTGGATCGATTTCACCTCAATGAATAACCCATATAACTTCACCGACAAAGAGCAAACGAGCATCCCAAGGGTCACTTGGGGCAAGTATGTTCTTAAGGGCGATAAATACGAAATGGCCTTCGATGTCGCCGGACACCACGCCTTAGTGGATGGTGTTCATTCCGCGAGGCTCATCAACAAGATTCAGGAAAAAATAGACGACATAGAAAATCTAAAGTGAGGTAACACCATGAGAGGAAAGGTATTCATCGCCTGGAGCGGAACAAGATCAGTCGCCGAGAAAGTCAAAGAGATACTCGATAACGAGCACGACTACATCTGCTATATAGGCGGAAACAGCGACAACGACTCCCAGTATTCGTCTGTAGGGGACACGATCATCCAGCAGATCAAAAGCTGCAACCAAGCCATCGTCATCTTCCAGAACAAGGCCGACGGCAATGTGAGCAACAACGTCTTCTTTGAGCTCGGCTACGTCCTTGCTAGATATGGCACGAGGAAAATCCACTGCGTCAAGAAGAGGGAAGAGAAGATCGTCCTCCCATCCGACTTCGATAGCTCCTTCGTCGAGCCTATCGCATCTGGTGATGATGAGGCCTTCGCAAGAGGCATCGTCGATTACTTCCTCAAGAGACAGAAGATGTCGATTCCTGAGGAGAAGATGACCCTCATCGACAACCGTTATCAGATCAAAGAGAAAATCGCTTCCCATTATTCGAGCGCTGGCTCAAAGTGCTCCGACTATGAGCTTGCCCAATACATCATCTTCTATATGCAAGCCGCCCACATGTTCGAGGACGAGAAGAAGGTCCAAAAGGAAATCGAGAAGTTCCATCGTGAGCATAACACCGAGTTCTCGCTAGAACTCAGATGCTCAGTCAAGATGTGTCTCTCTTTCTTCAAACTCACAAGTGAGATCAAATCCTATCCAGAGACCTCAAACGTCTACATCGACGAGGACACCTTCTGCGAGTTCAGGGAAAGCTATAGGCAGATTTTCGATGACCTCGAACTCGAAGACCCAGAAGTAGATGATTATTTCTCGCAGTGGATGAGGACTTATATCTACAACCATTATTCCTTCGCCTACATGCTTCTTGCCAACAACGAAAGCCTTGATAATGAAGACAGGACGGGGCTGCACAAAAGAGCAATCGAATACTCCCACAAGACCCTTGAGAACCTCGAGGTGCTTGAGAGTTCGGGCAAGAAGGATGACAACGCAGATGCCATCGGACTCGATTCCCTCATCAGAGCCTATATCTATAGGAACCTTTACGTCTCCAATGATTTCTTAGGCAATAAAGAAGAGGCCAAGGAATGGCTTAAGAAGACCTACAAAGAAAGGTCCAAGCTCAAGAAGAACTTCGAAGGCATCATCGACACCCAGATCCAGAACACCTTCTTCATGGAATACTATCTGGCCATCATCGATTACTATCACTACATGGATTCGCTTGACCAGAAGCATAACCTCAATTCAATGAAGGCTTATCTTGATGACGTCAGCAAGGACAAGAGAGAAAATGCCTATCTAAGAAGGATCGCGCTCTTCTACGAAAAGGAGAAAAAGGAATAACAAAAAAACCGGGACAAACCCGGTTTTTCTTTTGCTTAAGCTTAATAGTTATTTGAGTTGTCGTCTCTTCTCTGGTCGGTGATGTTGTCGATCGCGATGACGAGAGCGACGAAGAATGGAAGCTCCTTATCGTATTCGTCATCAAGGCTGAGGACGAAGGAATCTCTCAAGGAGATTTTTCTCGAGACATGTCCGATTTCCTTACCTTTAAGGGAGATGTGGTAGTCGAAGCAGAGGATGTTGCCTCTGATTTCAATCTGGCCGAGCTTGGTGTCGATGAAGTAGTGGTCATGGAAAGACCAGAATTTCTTCTTCATGAAGGCGACCTGGTTGCCATCCTTATCGTAGACAAGGGCTTTTCTGACGAAGAACGTCCAGAATTTGTTTCTGACGGTGTAGAGGAGATTTCCGCTCATATCCTGAACGAATTTCTTTCTCGTGAAGGTGAAGAATTTGCCTTTGACGTAAAGAACGTCCTTCTCGTTCATATCTTTGACGGTTGAGCCACCGCGCAAAGAAATCCATTTGTTCCTGATGCTGACTTGCATATATTCAAACCTTTCTGAATGTAAATTTATTTTACCTTAATTTCCCTCCAAACAAAAAGAGGCTATTTCGATTTTAAAGATTACTTTTGGACGAAAAACACATAATTGTCGGGACTTGGTAATAGGCATTTCCTTGAAATGGGGTAATATTGATTTACAATAATCCTATACATATAAGCCGAATATTCGCCAGAAATCTCGATTTATGTGTTTTTTTATGAAGCAATAGCTTCGAGAAAGGTTAAACATGAAAGTTTCAAAAATTCTTTTGGCCTCCGCGATGCTTGGCAGCATGATGCTTGCCAGCTGTGGTGGACCAGAGGCCGGCGAATCAACCGCCGACGCTTCCGCCAGCACCAGCAAGGCTGCCTCCTCCAAAAAATCCTCGACCAGCAAATTCTCTGCCATCTGGTCAAAAGACGCCTCCCAGCACGTTGACGCCAACTGCGAACACGAAGGCAAGGACGTCGAAGTCTGCATCAACAGCAGCTTAGGCAGCGTCAAAGAGACCGTCATCGCCAAGACCCCACATACCTGGGGAACCAGAAGCGAAAAGGTCGAAGCCGAAGGCAAGACCGGTTACTGGACCAATGAGTGTTCCGTCTGCCACACCAAAGCCATCATCATCGATGCTTTGGATTGGACTAAGATCGAAGGCTCCAACAAGGATAACACCGGTGCCACCCTCAAGTTCAGCACCAACGGCAACTACGCTGAGTATGAATTCAACATGCCAACTGCCTTAACCAACGTCACCATCGGCGTCTATGGCTGGGTCGACTACTGGAAAGATGGCAGCAACAACAACGACCAGAGAGGCTTCTTCTCCACCAAAGCCGGAGATGGCAGCGCCAACGTCGGAGTTAAGGTCAACGATACTGATCTCACCATCACCAACACCAAGACCTATGAAGAAATGGGCATGACCGCTGGCGAGAACGGCAACAGCTCCTTCTGCCTCTGCGAAATGGGCACCATGGCTTCCATCGCCGCTGGCGACTTCAAGCTCACCTACACCCGTTTAGAGTCCTACAATCTCAACATCACTGAGATTTGGTTAATGTACAAGTAAGTCTTAGGACTTCGGAAAAAACACAAATTAGCCGAGGCTTTTGCTTCGGCTTTTTTGATTTTTAATCAAGTTTTGCTTAGGATTCCGAAAAAGAAGAGTGACTTTTGAAGAAAGGCTTATGATAAAATCATAGGTAGCATTTTTCGTTTACGTTACGGGAGATATTTATGAAGCGAGTGTTTAACTTCTCAGCAGGTCCTGCGACCCTCCCTCTTGACGTCCTCAAAGAGGCCCAAGAGGAACTTCTCGACTTTGAGGGGACTGGCATGTCCATCATGGAGATGTCTCACCGCACAAAGCCTTTTGAGAAAGTCCTAGATGAAGCCATCTCCGATCTCCGCGATCTTCTTAAGATCCCAGAGAACTATCAGGTCATATTCTGCCAGGGCGGCGCTTCAACCCAGTTCGCTGCCGTTCCGATGAATCTCATGAAGAACAAGAAAGCGGACTATATCCTCACTGGCCTTTTCTCCACGAAAGCCTACAAAGAAGGCTGCATCTTCGGTGATTGCCAAGTCATCGCTTCCTCAAAGGACGATAACTTCACCCATATCCCTAATCTCGACAACCTCCCAATCAGGGAAGATGCCGACTATGTCCATATCTGTGAGAATAACACCGTTTATGGCACGAAGTTCCATAAACTTCCTGACACAAAAGGAAAACCTCTCGTCGCCGATCAGTCTTCTTGCTTCCTCAGTGAGCCATGTGACGTCAGCAAATACGGCGTCATTTACGCAGGCGTTCAAAAGAACGTCGGCCCAGCTGGCCTTGCCATCGTCATCATCCGCGAAGACCTTATCCGCGAAGATCTCGATATCGTCACTCCGACCATGCTCAAGTGGAAAACCCAGACCGATGCGAATAGCTTATACAACACCCCAAACTGCTTCGGCATCTATATGTGCGGAAAAGTCTTCAAATGGCTTAAGAAGCAAGGTGGCTTAGAAGAGATGAAGAAGAGGAACGAAGAGAAAGCCAACTATCTCTACGATTACCTCGATCACTCGAAATACATCGCTGTCGCTGATAAAGATAGCCGCTCAATCATGAACGTCACCTTCAAGACAAACGATCCTGAGTTAGACGCTCTCTTCTGCGAAGAAGCCAAAAAACACGGCATCATCTCCATCAAAGGCCATAGAGCCGTTGGAGGCATGAGAGCCTCGATCTATAACGCCATGACCCTCGAAGGCGTCAAAGCCCTCGTCGAGTTCATGAAGGAATTCGAAAAGGAGCATCTCTAAATGAAAGCCTATTGCTTAGACAAGATCTCGAAAGTCGCTTTAGCGACCCTTAAGGATGGCGACAAGACCGTCGAATCGCTTAACGAAGCCGATTCGATCCTCGTCAGAAGCTCCAAGATGCATGAGATGGCTCTCCCAGAGAACATCCTTGCCGTTGCTAGAGCCGGTGCTGGAGTCAATAACATCCCATTACAAGACTACGCCGAGAAAGGCGTGGTGGTCTTCAATACCCCAGGCGCGAATGCGAACGCCGTCAAAGAACTCGTCATCGCTTCCCTCCTTCTTGCTAGCCGCGATATCATCGGCGGCAACCTTTGGGTCAAAGAGAATGCAGGGGATGAGAACATCGCCAAATCCGCTGAAAAAGCCAAATCCCAGTTTGCCGGAAACGAAGTGTTCCATAAGAGCATTGCCGTTCTTGGTCTTGGCGCTATCGGCGTCCTCGTTGCCAATGCCTGCGTTGATTTAGGCATGCAGGTCATCGGATACGACCCATATCTCTCAATTCATAACGCCATGCTTCTCAATAAGAGAGTCACCTATGTCTCTTCTTTAGAAGAAGCGGTCAAAGACGTTGATTTCCTCACCATCCATATCCCTCTTACCGATTCGACCAAAGGCCTTATTGGCAAAGAGCTCATCAGCAAGATGAAAGACGGTGCGACCATCCTTAATCTTTCCCGTGATGGCATCATCGACGAAGAGGCTCTTAAGAACGCCCTCGAAGAAGGCAAGATCAAGAAATACGTCACCGACTTCGCTAACCCGAACGTCGTCAAGATGCCTAACACCATGTGTTTCCCTCACTTAGGCGCTTCAACCGAAGAGGCAGAGGACAACTGCGCTCTCATGGCCATCAGTGAGCTCAAGGATTACCTTGAGAACGGAAACATCTCTAACTCCGTTAACTATCCAGCCGCTGATGCAGGCAAGAAAGGCCAAGGCGTCAGAATCTGCATCAACCACAAAAACATCCCTGGCATGATCAATAACTTCACGACAATCATCTCCAGAGACGGAGGTAACATCGCCTCCCTCGTCAATAAATCAAGGAACGAATACGCCTACACCATCATCGACGCCGATAAGGAAGTCGACATGAAGGAACTCTTAGAAGTCCCAGGCGTTCTTCGTGTGAGGGTAATCGCTTAAACAATGAAACTAGGAATGCCGATCCTCTTTGAGTACGAGACCATTGAGGAGAATCTCATTCTCGCAACGGAACTTGGGCTCGACTTCGTTGAGCTCAATCTCAATTTTTCCTATTGCCGCAAAGAGATGGAAGAAGGCAAAATTCCTGAGCTTTTAAAGAAATATCCCCTGCAAATCACGCTTCATTTCTATGACGAAGCGGATTTAGGATCATATCCCGAAGTAGTGGAAGGTTACCTCAAACTCTTAGAGAGATATGCCTCTCTCGGAGAAGGTTATGTGAGGATGATGAACTTCCATAACAACGGAGGACCTCTCGTCACCATCTCTGGCAAGAGGAACTATGTCTATGAGAAAGAATACGACTCATACATCAAGAGGCTTATCCCTGCTTACACGAAGGCCAAAGAGATCTGTGAGAAAATGGGCATCAAGCTCGTCATTGAGAACACCGATACCTGCCCAGACGCCACCTTCCTAAAAGACGTCTACCGCGATGAGATGAACGCTGGTTTCCATTTCAATTTTGATATCGGACATGATGCCGTGATGGGAGATTGGTTATACGAATTGTCAAAGAAGCTCCCTCTCAAATTCGACGAATTCCATATCCATGATTCCGATGGAAAGAGAAACCACCTCGCTCTCGGTGAAGGAACCCTTGGTGAGAAATTAAAGGATTTCAAAAAGATGGCCGAAAAGAACGATGCCTACGTTCTTCTTGAGGTCAAATCTAAGGAAGATCTTAGGAAATCAGTTCCTTTCTGGAGGAATCTATAAACCATGAAATGGGCTTTGTTCGTCTTTGCTTTTGTTGCGCCCTTGCTCCTTGATGGAATCTTTTTCGCAGTCAGATTCTTTAAGAGAAAAGAAGAGCAAGTCACTTTAAAGAACCCGCTTGTTCAGGAAGAACTTTGGAACTATGGATTAGGCGCTCTCCTTTCCCTTATCGCTGGCCTTATTGGTCTTGGATCAAGCGAGGTTATGCCAGCCAACATCTTTGTCGGCTATGTTTTCATCTCGCTTCTCGCCAGAGAGATAACCCCTCTCATCAAACTCAACTGGAAGAAACTGAATAGAGAGTCCGTTGCCCCGATCGCCAAAGCCGCGATTGCTCTCCTTGGATTCATCTTCGAGATAACCCTCTTCCAGAGTTGGTCCATCTACCTTCTTTCCGGAATGAGGTTAGGGGCGTTCACTCTCCTTGCCTATTTGGTCGGAAACTTCAGCAAATCCTATGCGGAACACAAAGACCTCTCGATTATTAGAGTGGCTTTTGTCTCTTTCTTCATTGTTTTCCTTTTCTTCACGGCAGCACATCCAGAGAACTTCTTTGATGCCTATCCATTTGAGGATGGCCTTAAGTATCTCGAGGATAACCCATATCTCTACTACAACCAGTTCGACGCTTTCATGCATGGGCAGCTTCACCTTGTTGGTGAACCTGATCCTGCGCTTGCGGCCCTCCAGAATCCATATGACCCATATCAAAGAACGGGCATCAGCTATTTCTGGGACACCGTCTATTACCAAGGCCATTATTATTCCTACTACGGCGTCGCCCCGATCTTCTTCGTGATGTATCCGTTCTATCTCCTTTCGGGATTCACTCTTGTTCCTAATGGACTATTCTGCCTCGCCCTTGCGACAATCCTTTATGCCTATGGCATATTTAGACTCTCGCTCGTTCTTAAAGAAAAATATGCAGCAAATCTCCCAAGCTGGTTCTTCTATACCTTCAGCTTCCTTATCTTTGTCTCAACCTTAGGCTATAACTTCCTTAACTTCAGATGGACGGACTGGAAGTACCGCATTCCTTTCGCTTATGCGGCAGTGGGAATGACCCTCTTCCTCACTTACTTCTTCGAAGGCCTCAAACGTGAGAAATTCAAACAGCATCTCTACTGGGGATTGTCCGCTTTGTTCTATGTCCTCATCATGGGATCAAGACCTGAAGTTGGCATCCTCGCCATCCTTGTCGTTCCATTCCTTGTGAGATATATCCTCGAAGGAAGGACGGAACTCACCAAAGGCAAGAAGAGAGACCTTTTCCCTCTCATTCCTTTCGCTGCGATTCTTCTCGTTGGAGGTGTCGCTTTAGCAAGTTATAACTACCTCCGTTTTGGCAGTTTTACCGAATTCGGATCGAACTATCAATTAACCATCAACGATCCTAGAACGAACACTCTAAAGGGAGAAGGTTTCTTCAATGCTTTCTATCACTATTTCTGGCAGCAGCCTGTCTTCTCCCAAAATATACAAGAGGCGGGATTTGCAGGGTTTTTTGCCTTTGATAAGTTCCCATTCTTCACAACCCAGAATGTGAGATTGGCCCATGAAACCCATGTCTATATTACCGATTCCGTTGGTGTGCTTGCTAACCCAATGGTTTATCTTGCTCTCCTTCTTCCAGTAGGGCTTATGGCCAACAAGAAATATGATGAATGGCTCTATCTCATCCTGCCTCCGTTCCTTCTCTTCATCCTTTGCTGGCTCATGTATTGCCTTGGCGGCGTCTGCATGCGCTACATCCTTTACTTCTGGCCTCTTGCCGGAATCTGGGTGCTATCCGTCTTCTATTCTTCCTACTCCACCTTGGCAAAAGAAAAGAGCACCAGGACACCTCTTATGATTGTGTCTCTAGTGCTTGCTTTCTTAGGTATGTTCCTCGCCATCAATTTAGGCATGAACCCATTCGATGGTTGGCAGATAGTCGGCTAGTAATCACTTACTCCAGAAGCCAGTCTTGGCTTCTTTTTTCTTTTTCTCCGCTTTCTTTGCAAAGAAATCGAAGAGGGCTCCGACGGTTAATCCAATTGGGAGATATAGAAGCATCGCGTATCTGGCGTTCATCGTGCATCCGACTGGGTAGCGCATGCAGAAGGCCATGTATGAGATGGCGGAGCTAAGGAAGACAACAAGCAAGAAATAGAAAGCGAAATCTTTCTCTAAATCTCCTCTGCCTTTGACTATATCAATGATCTTGCTGACGATAAGGATAATGCCGCCGATGACAAAGAGAACGCCGGTGATGATGGCTAAAGCGTAAGCAATTCCAACAACCATCATGAAGAGGGATTGATAATCGCCAAATACATTCTGCGTGGCTCCTAAGCCAACCTCAGAGAAGAGACCGGTTTTGATGAAAGCGGTCCAGCAGTTGAAGTCGATGGTTCCCCATTCATACATGGCTGGGTTGTAATTGTAGGTTCCGCCCATATAACGGATGTTCGACATGTTCCAGAAGAGGTCCGGTGATGGGAAAAGGAATAATCTTACGAAAGGATTATAAATCTCAGGATCGATGTACATGAAATAAGTGGTGCCATATTCTCCAACAAGGTCCCACACATAAGCGATTGGTCTGTCGTATTTGACCTTTGTATAGATTTCGAAGAATAAGCCTAATGGGAAGACGATGGCGGCAAAGACAGCCATCTGAATGATGAATTTGATGAGTGCGTTCTTATCGGCTTTGACCCATTTTCCATTGTTTCTGAATAACTTGATGAGGTCGATTAAGAAGATAGCGGCGATTGGGAAAGCGACAACGACGGTGGAGAGCTTCGTCTCCATGCCAAGACCGATGCAGACCGCGGTCAAAACAAGCGGCAGATAAGAATGTGTCTTGTGATAGCGAAGCGCGGCAAATAAAGCGGCGAAAGAGAATAGCAACGATAAGGAATCGTTGTTCTTATAAGCGCTGATGAACCAGAAAACAGGGGTGAAGAAGAGGATGAGTCCGCCGATGATCGATGTGCGTTTGCTGAGGTTCAACTCAACGATGACCTTATAGGCGAAGTAAAGAGTGATGATGCCTTGGAGAGCAAGGAAGATCCTAGCAGTCTCGAAAGCGGTGTAATCGAATAAGGTGAAGTTAACGAAGTGAGTGCTCTCGGCAACATTAGGAACGGTATTCTCGGAACCTGCAAAATGTGGCATGAAGAACGAATTGAACTTCATGAAGTAGGCGACAGCAGCATGGTAAAGCTTTGGCTGATAGTACTGGTTCGTCAAATCGATGCCTGGCCAGTTGCCGTCATAGATGTCATAGATGATGGCCCAGTGTCCGCCTTCGCCAAACACGCCATAGTCGTGGGTGTATGAGCCGTCATTGTAGGTTCTCGCCATACAGAATGGGAGGACTAGTCCGGCTGAGAAAAGGAAGAGAAGGAAGATGGCCTTTCTCGTTGTGAGTCTCTTAGAGAGAGCAAGGAATGTGAAATAGGCCGCTACAAGAACCTCATAGATGACAAGGAAGACGATGAACATCGTCATGGATGTTTGGCTGTTGAAACCAATTTTGTCGTACATCGCCTGCTGGTAGATGAAAAGGAAATAGACGGCATACAAAATGAGGATGGCGATTGGCCATGTGACGAAGCGGGCCCATTTCTTTTTGAGAATCGAGCAAAGGCTTTCGTCAAACTTGGAAAAGCGTTCAATGACAGTGTTCATAGGGTAACCTTAAACGAGTGGATCGTTTAGCACTAATAATGTTGCACCTACCTTTCTTTGAAAGGCAAGAAATGATTTCTTAGGGTTTCTACGCCATTTGGTTTAGAATAGTCATGCTCCTAAGTAGAGGAAAGACCAAAAACATCATGGAAAACGAAGATAAAAATCAGGAAATCGCCAGCAAAACCCCTGTAAATGAGGTTCCTGCTGCGACAAGAAACATCAAAATCGAAGCTTTGCTCATTGCCGCTGCGATCGCCATTGGCGTCATCGTTGCTGTCATCGTGAGCCTTTTGATGCCAGCCAATTCAGGTGAGACATTCGAAATCAAATATGGCGCCAGCGAACCTTTAATCAGAGAGAAGGGAACCCTCATCATCTCTCTCATCAATGGCTTTGCCGTCAACATCGCCGCTTTGACCGCTCTCTATTTCATTAGACCGAGTGGAATCAAACCAATCTTAGGCAACAAGTGCCGTAACGCCTTCCTCCTTGTCATACTAGCTCTCTTTGGCGTTCTTGCCTTCGTTGTCATGGGAATCCTTGTCCCAGTCACGACTCTTCCTAGAGCCCTGATCCAAGGTGCTATCGCCATGGTTGTCGGTGTCTATGATCTCTTTATCTACAAGCTCTACATGGAGAACCGCACATACTCCAACAACCTTTTCTGGGAGATCTTCCGTTTCGGTATCGTTGGTCTTGTTGCCGCGGTCTTCGATTTCCTTACCGTCTTTGCTTTCCGCTTTGGCGTGTTTGGAAGCGGAACCGATTGGTATGTCACCCTTATCTCCACGACTTGCGGCTTCATCGTTGGTGTCACCATCAACTACCTCATGTCCACCTACATGGTCTATAAAGCCAGCAAATCCAACCTCGCTAAAACCGCGAAGGGTGTCATCTTCTTCGTCGTCCTGTCCGCTATCGGTTTAGGAATCGGAATCGGCTTAGAGTATCTCCTCTATGATTTCTTCTTCCTTAACTTAGGAATCGGCATCTTCATCTATCCTGTCGTCTTCGTGGTCCGTACCCTTGTGGTTATGGTCTATAACTACCTAAGCCGCAAACTATTGATCTATAGATAAAAGAAAAGGAGGCGCGTTGCCTCCTTTTTATTTCGTCTAAGGAAGAGTTATTTCTCTTCTTTTTTCTCGTCTTCCTCGTGATAGGATTTCTCGGTGTTGACGCTCCAGATCGAGGATTTGTCTGGGTTGCCGGAGAGGAAGACATCGACCGCGGTGATGCCACAGAGCATCGAGTGGTCCATGTTGTTGTAACGGTGCTGTCCGTTTCTGCCGATGCAGTAGAGATTCGGGATGCTGTTGAGATAATCTTCAACGACTTGGAAGTTATCGTAGGCGCCGAAGTAAGCAGGATAGGCTTTCTTCACGCGGATACGTGTTGAATCAAGGACGTTCTTCTCGCTTTCGATGATGCCCATAGAGACAAGCTCCTTAATGGCCATATCGATGAAGTCCTCATCCTTGGCTTCCCACATTTCGTCGCCTTCGTTGCAGAAGTATTCAAGGCCAATCCAGATGTGTTTCTCTGGGTCGTCGACCATGTATGGCGACCAGTTATTGAAGATTTGGATACGACCAAGCTTAACGTCTCTTTCCTGAACATAGATCCAGTTGTCTGGGACGATGTTGTTGAGGGTTTTGATCTTGGTTTCGTTCTGGATTTTGAGTTTGTCGAGGAGAAGACCGACGGTGATGAAGTCACGATATGGGAGGTTGGTTCCGGTTTCGTAGACCTCTTTGCTCATCTTATCCTCACCGATCGCGGCGATAAGGTCTTTGATCGGCATGGTTGAGAAGACGGCGTCGCATCTGAAGGCTTTTCCATCTTTGGCGACCAAAGAGGTGATGTTGTTATTCTCATCGAGGTTGATTTTGACGACTTCCTTCTCATAGAGGATGGTTCCGCCTTTAGCGACGACATCGCTAGCGAGCTTGGTGTAGAACTGACCTGGACCGAACTTCGGATATTTGAACTGTTCGATAAGGGAAGTCTCGACCTCTTTGTCTTTCTTCTTGAATGGCTTCGTGAGAGCGCTCCAGACGGCCTTGGTAAGGGAAAGGCCTTTGACACGCTGAGCACCCCAGGAGGCGCTGAGCATATTCGGGGAAACGCCCCAGAGCTTCGTGGTGTAGGATTCGAAGAAGAGCTGATAGAGAGGTTTTCCGAAACGGTTGATATAGAAGTTCTCAAGAGAGGTCTCTTTTCTCTTGTGGAGGCAAGAGCCAAGGTAGCCGAATCCGCATTTCATCGTGCGGAAGAAGCCCATGTTCTTGATAGTTGAGAACTTAAGGGAGATCGGATAATCGAAGAATTTTCTTAAGAAATAGATACGGGAGACGCGGTGACGGAGAAGCATGACGTTGTCTTCCTTCTCTGGGTCCGGTCCGCCTTCGACGAACTTCTTGTCGGTGCCAAGGATCTTGTCGTCGTAGCTTGGCTGGCCCTGGGTTGGCATAAGCTCATCCCAAAGGTTATTGACTCTTTCGTCTTTCGTGAAGAAACGGTGTCCGCCGATATCGATGTGATTGCCTTTGTATTCAGCCGTACGGGAAATGCCGCCGACGAATTTCTCGGTTTCGAGGATAATTGGCTTGATGTCGCTTCTTTTGAGCAACTCATAGGCTGCGGTAAGTCCAGCTGGGCCCGCGCCGATGATCAATACTTTTTTATTTTCCATAGTAGTAAGAATCCTTATTCCATAGGCAATAATACCCATGGGGTTTAGTAATTCAAGTTTAGTTTTTGCAACCTGAAAGATATTGTATGCCTTTATAAAGGCAAATCATAGGTTTAGAGAAGGCTTTCGAGGTCTTTCGCCTCATCGATGAAGGTGATATCTTCCCAAACGGTTTCCTTGATATAACCTTCCTTGATCATTCTGTTGATTTGGTCTCTTGTTGGATCGTAGAAACCTTTGTAATTCACGACGATGGTTTTCGGGGTGACGATGCCCATTCTCTTCCAGCTGATGACGTCGGCCATTTCCTCAAGGGTGCCGAATCCGCCAGGAAGGATGACGTAAACGTCGCCTAAGGCTGCCATTCTTTCTTTTCTGATTCCCATGTTAGGGACATATTCTATGACATCATTGTTCTTGTCGACGAGATCTCTGAAGATCTCAGGGACGACGCCGATGATTCTGACGCCGGCTTCATTGGCGGCTTTGGCTAAAACGGCCATCGTTCCGCTTCCGGAACCGCCGAAAACAAGGGTGTGGCCTTTCTTTCCGATAACTCTGGCCACTTCGACGACTTGGTCGATATATGATGGGTTCGCAGGGGTCTGCGCACCTAAGAATACTGCTACGTTCATATTAACTCCTTAGATTTTCGAATAGAGGGATGCCATTCGGTACGTCATGTATTTTACTCGGTTCACGTTGGCCGCAAACATTCCTCTTGAGATAATTACCAGATTTTTATACGGTTTTTGCTTTTCGTAGAGGCCATGGGCAAAGGCATCGATCTTTTTGTTCTCGAAAGTCTGCCTCGTCGGATTGATCATGACATAGAAGTTCCCGGATAAGGTCTCAACGACGATGGTTCCATCGAAATCGAGGGTCCTTGGGTCGGTGAAATATGGGGCGATGTGCATGACTTCCTCTTTGAATTTGCCTCTGGCCGCCTCTTTGGTGAGGAATTCCATTGCAATGTCGGAGATTCTTCTTGGGAGGAAGCACTTCTCGAATTCCTTCTTGATCACTGTTTCATATGTGCGGTCGATTTCCTCGGGGAGGATATCGGACATCGTGTTCTCATAGACGTGGGAATAGAAGAAGTTATAGAGAGGGTCGTGGAACTGGTAGAAATATTTCTTCTTGTCGTATTCATAGTGGAGAGGAGATTTCTTCTCGATGACATTCATCTCAATCAGCTTGTTGAGGATATAGTCGAAGTCGCCAGTAGGGGATTTGGCTTTGAATTCGTCTTTGAGTTCTCCATAATGCCCGAATCTGCGCTTGGCTAAAATGCATAAAAGCGTGTCAGCCTCGTACTTTTTGGCGAAAGAGCCGTTTAAATCCCCCTCTATTTTGAGTCTGAGGGGTGAATCGATGTACAAAAGAAGGTCTTTTAAATTCTTCGCAAAGCCTTTCTGAGGCTGAATCATCGCGTTGTATAACGGGAAACCGCCAAAGACGGCGTAATAGGAAAGCTTATCGTCAAGAAGAGCGGTGGAGTAGAAAGAAGACGCCGCTAGATAATTGAGCGGACTAATATCGAGGATCTCATTGAAGAAGGCCTCAAAGAATTCCTCATTGGCTTTATACCCATGTGTGGATGCGACTCCGATTAGTTTGATATTGCTGAGTTTGGAATAGCGGTCTTTGAAGCTGTTGAAGAAAGGAATGATTTCAAGGCCGACAGATAGAAGTTTAGCTAGGTCGTCAATCACCAAAATAATTTTTTGATTGACGGAATTTTCGAAGATGAATTTGATGAGCTGAGAGATGTTGTTTGTGGCAGGCAATTCTATATTAGGAAAAGCCTCGATGCACTTGGCTCTGATATGGTTAAGAATGGTGTCTTTATTCTCACTGTCTATATGTAGGTAAACTTTGGTTGCCAGAGCACCTCTAGTGGCCATATGGACAAGCGAACTTTTACCGACATTTTTATCTCCGTAAACCAGACACGCACCATAGCCGGTTTTACTTAGGAAGCCTTTAAGTTGGCTGATCTCTTTTTGCCTTTCCTTAAACATATAACACCCTTTCTATATCTTAGTGGAAAATAATCTACCAAACAAATATTTGCTGGAAATATTACAGGCGTTTTCTTTTTTGAGTGAATTTTTTCAGTCTTTGCCCGTTCCTCTTTCTAGTGTAACTTGTAAAGAAAATATGAATATTTTTCCACTAAATAAAATAAGTAACAATTCCTATTTTGTAAATGAAAAACATACTGGATTTGCCGAAAAAACTCCGCAAAACCCTATTATTTTCGTACTTTTTGCTTCCATACATTTAATAAGGCGCGCGCATAAAGAATTTCCGCTCAAAAATTCATTCCTTTTTCCCTATTTTCTTTCTTCCTCTTTAGACGATAATATTCGAGTGAACCCATTGGAGGATTTTTAAATGAATAAGATTGCCATTCTCATTGACTCAACCGGCGACCTTAACGCCGAGCTCCGTGAGAAGTACGGAATTGATGATTATTGCGCTATGCATATCAGCTATGACGGCAAGGAAATCCCTGCTTCCCTTGACTGGGATGCCGGTGTCCAGCCAGAAGAGCTTTATAAGGTCTTGACTGAGGGTAGAAGAATCTATACTTCTGCCGTTACCGTTCAGGAATACGAAACCAAATTTACCAAATACTTGGATCAGGGCATGGATGTCCTTTACATCTCCTGCTCCAGCGGCCTCAGCGCTTCGATCAACGTTGCCCACCAGGTTGCCGATAAACTCAACCCAAAATACAAGGACTGCAAAGTCGTTTGCATTGACTCTTTAGTTTCTGGTTACGCCCAGGGTCTTATGGGCATCAAAGCCAGAGAGCTTGCCAACGCTGGAAAGAGCGTCGACGAGATTGGTGCTTGGCTTGAGAAAGAACGTCTCAAATTCAACCAAGTCGCTTCTTGCGAAACCCTTAGATACCTCAAAGCCGCCGGCCGTGTTACCGCTGCCGCCGCTTTCTTCGGAAACCTCTTTGGCGTCAAACCTATCCTTATCAGCGATGCCAAAGGTCATAACTTTGCCATCAAGAAGGTCAAAGGCCGTCTCCCATCCATTAAGGAAGTCGCCAAGATGACTGTTGAAGGCTGCGAAGACATCGAAAACAGCACCATTTACATCGGCCACATCGTCGATCCAGAGGGTGCTGAGATGCTCAAACAGGAAATCCTTAAGCTTGCCAAACCAAAAGACATCTATGTCGGCATGATCGGACCTATCGTCGGTGCTTCAACCGGTCCTGGAACCATCTCTGCCTACTTCTATGGCAAAGAAGTCACTGTCGTCGGAGAAAAATAAACCCTTTACCTCTATTTAGAAAATTCGAATATGAAGACTATTACCGGAAAAATCTTCTCAGAAATGGTTCTTAACGGTTATCGCGACCTCAAGAATCACTACGAGAAAGTCAACGATCTCAACGTGTTCCCTGTCCCAGATGGCGATACTGGAACCAACATTGCCGCTACCCTTACCGGTGGCGTTAATGCCATGAAAGACGCCAACTTCGATTCCATCGGAGATGTGGCGGAAAAGCTCGCTGGCGGCATGCTTTTAGGTGCCCGTGGCAACTCTGGCGTCATCATCAGCCAGTTCTTCCAGGGTATTTCCGAGGCTCTCAGCAATCTCAAGACCGCTAACGTTACCCAATTCGCCAGCGCTCTTAGAAGCGGAACCTCAAAAGCCTATGAAGCCGTTGTCCATCCAGTCGAAGGCACTGTTCTCACCGTTGCGCGTGAGTCAACCGTCTATATCATGGACAACCTTTCTCACATCGATGATTTCGAAACCTTATTCGAAGATCTTCTTCGTGAAATGAGGCTTTCCCTCGACAGAACCCCAGATCTTCTCCCAGTCCTCAAAGAGGCCGGCGTCATCGATAGCGGTGGAGCAGGTCTTGTCTACATCATGGAAGGCATGGGCAAATACGTCGTTGGCGAAGAAGTCGCCGATGCCGAGTTCAATGGCCCAACCAACTCTGTTGCCACCGACGAGAAGATCCCATTCGATGAGAATTCCGTCCTTGATTACGGATACTGCACCGAATTCATCCTTCAGCTTCTTAACTCGAAATGCGATCCAAAAGCCTTTGACCTCAAAGAGATGATTCATTTCTTAGAGGGAATCGGTGACTCGATCGTCGCCCTCAAACAGAAAACCATCGTTAAAGTCCACGTCCATACCAAAGAGCCATGGAAAGCCATCCAATATGCCCAAAAGTTCGGCGAATTCGTCACTTTCAAGATGGAGAATATGTCCATTCAGCATAACGAGAAGCTTCTCAAAGAGATGCCAATCGAAGAGGAGAAGCCAACTGAGCACATCGTGGTCAACGAGAAGCGTCAGGCCGTTCAGATCGTCGCCGTTTCGCCATCTCCAAGCATTACCGAGCTCTTCCTCAACATGGGTGCCAATCAGATCGTCAGCGGTGGTCAGACCATGAACCCAAGCGCCGATGACTTCATCAGAGCCTTTGATGCGGCTAATGCCGACAATATCATCGTCTTCCCAAATAACGGCAATATCATCCTTACCGCTGAGCAAGCTGGAAAGCTCTATGGAAAGAGCAAGGTCTATGTCCTTCATTCCAAGAGCGTCGTCGAAGCCTATAGCGCTCTCTCCATGGCGAGTTTCGATGGCCAGGATATCGATGAGTGCATCGAAAGCATGAACGATGCCATGAGAGGAGTCATCTCCGCTGAGATTTCCCCAGCCATCCGCGACTCCTTGAATAATGGCATTTCCATCAAAAAAGGCGATTACATGGGTATCCTCATGAACAACATCGTCTCTTCTTCCCCAAATATGATGGACACCATCAAGGAACTCCTTCATAAGGTTCCGGAAATCGAAGAGAAATCCGTCTTCACCATTTTTTATGGTGAGGATGCCGATGACACGATGAAAGAAGGTCTTCAGAGCCTTGTCAAAAAAGACTTCCCAAGCCTTGAGATGATTGAGATTCAGGGCAACCAGACCATCTATCCTCTCATTTTCGCTCTCGAATAAAAAACCAAACAAATGACTAGGGCCCTCAAGGGTCCTTTTCTTTTGCGTTTATGCTATAGTTTTTCTAATGAAAGCGTTGCTTATCTATTCCCATAATACCGGCGCAACGAGAAGAGGCTTTTCGAACAAGCTCGACTATGTCAAAGAAAGACTTCTCACCGTTTTCGATACGCTTGATCCTGTCTGCACTCTTTCCAAAGAGGAGACAAGAAGGCTCATCGCTGAAAAAGGAAGCGACTATGATTCCCTCATCATCGTTGGAGGGGATGGCACTTTCAATAACGCTCTGACCGCCATCATGGGTTTAGAGAAGAGACCAACGATCGGCTATCTCAACTTCGGAACACTAGGCGATGTCGGAAAAGCCTTTGGTCTCAAAAACGATTATAAGAAGGACGTTGAGATCATCGTTGACCAAAACGCCATGGACTATGACGTTGGCAAGGTCTTATCTTCTAATAACACCTATTATTTTGCGTACACATGCTGCATAGGCGCGTATAGCGATATCCCATACTCTGTCGAAAGAAAGAGGAAGAGGAAAGTCGGCAAACTCGCCTACTATGAGAAAGCGGTAGGGGAAGCCTTCAAGAAAAAGCTCATCCCATATAAAGTCATTAGAGACGGCGAAGATACCCTCGAAGGAGAGTCTCCATTCCTCATGATCATGAACGGAACCCATATGGCAGGATTCAAGGTAAACGGCCAATGCGTCTATGACGATGGGGAATTCGAACTCTATCTCACGGACAAAGGATTATTGAACGGATTATTACACTACATGCCGTTCAAAAATGTCAAACCTTTAATAATCAAAGAGTGCCAAATTGAAGCGCCAGCATCTGATTTTTGGTGCCTTGACGGCGAAAAGGGCCCTTCGGGAAAAATCACAATTGAAGTGTGCCGAAAAGCCATCAAAGTTTTTACAAATAGCCGGTAATACGATAAAAAAATATCAAAAATCCCCCACAAAAACCGATTATTTTGCTTTTTTTCCGCAAAAATTGGTCCTAATATAATCTCAAAGGGGAAATTATATGAAAAAATCAAAAGCTCCAATTTTCGTTCTTGCGATTCTTTCAGTCGTCTTATTTGGCGCTGGTATCGCAGTCTACATCGTGGCCCCGAGCTGGACAGGTGATTGGTCGTTCAAGAGCGCCGATCTCTTTGCCGCTTTCGGTGAATTGCCAGCCGTGTTCGGAACTCTCATGGGTTTCGAGAACAAAGCACTTTTTGCTAAGTTTGAGATTGGCGTCCTCATCGTAGATGTCTTGCTCCTTGCGGCCCTTGCAGTTCTTGTCATCATGTGGATCATCAACCTCATTCTTCTTATCGTTAAGAAGAAGCCAATCCACTTAATTCCAAACCTCGCCTGGTTAATCGGTGCGGGTCTTAGCATCATTTTCTTGACTCTCGCCATCGTCCCAGCCAAAAACGGATCCTCCTTCGTGGGTTCTCTCTTTGAGGGATCTGGCATGGCCAAAGATGGAATGGCCTACTATCACGATGCCTTAGGCGCTATCGGAAGCTCCATCTCCAGCGAATATGGTAAAGGTCTCGCCCTTGCTGCCGGACTCTTTATCCTTGTCTTACTTGCCGCCTACATCCTCGGCCTCGTCGCCATCATCAAATCAACCGCTGTTCTTGCCAAAGAGAAAAAGAAGAAAGCCGTTGTTGATGAGAACGCTGACGAATACGAAGAAGACGAAGAGGAATGCGAATGCGAAGCCGAAGAAGAAGAGAAAGATGAGAAGGCCGGACCTTACATCATCCAGAACTTCTATAACGGTGCTCCAATGCCATATCCTCCATATCATGAGTGCCATTGCCATGAGCACAAAGAAGAACCAAAACCTGAGCCAGCACCTGAGCCAGAGCCAGAAGAAGAGGATAGACCTCTTACCGCTAAAGAGCTCCGCGCTATCATCCGTGAAGAACTCGACGACCGCGAGCATCCAGAGGAATTAGAGCCTCTCACCGACGAAAGAGCCCGCGAAGTCATCCAGGAAGAACTTTCTGACTACTACACCTGCAAAGAGGAAAAAGAGCCAGAAGTCGAAGAGGAAGAATCCGACGTCATGACCGCTGACGACCTCAGAAAGATGATCAAAGAGGAAGTCGAAGGCGCCATGAAACCATCCGAAGAGCCTTCCCTTACCAAAGAAGAAGTCCGTGACATCATCCGTGAAGAACTCGGCGCTCCAAAAGAGGAGAAAGAGTCCCTCACTTCCGATGAAGTCCGTACCATCATCGCCGAAGAGCTCGCCAAATACCTCCAGAACATCGCTGTTGTGGAAGAAGTCGAGCCAGCACCAGAGCCAGCACCTGAGCCAGAGCCAGCACCAGAGCCTGAGCCTGAGCCAGAGCCAGCACCTGAGCCAGAGCCGGAGCCAGCTCCAGCCGCTGCCCCAGTGATCCGTCTCTCCTTCGCTGAGAAAGTCACTGCCGCCCCTCAGGAAGTCAAAGACAACTACAACGACCTCAAAGCCTACGCCTTAGGCTATGGCCTTAAGAGCCGTGTTGCCAATGGTGGTGACACCTTCCGTCTCCACACCAAGACCTACTTCCGTATCAACATGGTCGGAAAAGGCCTCAAGCTCTACTTCGCCCTCGATCCAAAGGATTATGCCGATTCCCCAATCCCAGTCCAGGACGTTGGCCACAAGAACCTCTACAAAGACATTCCTCTTTGCTTCAAGGTCAGAAGTGGTCTCTCCGTCAAGCGTGCCAAGCAGCTCATCGATGATGTCTGCGGAAAAGCCGGCTTGACCGCTGGAGCTCCAGTCGACACCCGCGACTACGCCGCCGATCTCGTTAACTATGTTAATGATGGCAGCGATAGCGGAGACGACGAAGACTAATACATAGTCTCCTATGAAGCGGGGTGTAAAAGCCCCGCTTTTCTTATGCTTTTTTGAAGTTCGCCCCTGTTTGTGGTAGAATACCAAAGTCGAATAAGGAGTTCGACATCAATTGGACCCTCTAAGTTGGCTGTACCTAGCTCTCATAATCATATTCGTCATAATAGCCGCCTACTTTGCGCTTGCTGAGACGGCTTTTTCTTGTTTGAACAAATACCGATTCCAGGTTCAGAAGGACCATGGATCGAGAACGGCTAAGGCCGTCCTTTTCATCGCCGAGAGATTCGATACCACTCTAGTGGTGGTGCTTATCGGCACGAATGCCGCCAGTGTCGTCCTCTCCGTCGTCAGCACGATTCTTTTCACCCAGAAGGTCTTCCCAAACCTTGATTCCTCCGTCGCCGGTCTTATCTCGACCATCGTGATGACCGTCATCCTTTATCTCTTTGGCGAGACAATCCCAAAACAGATTGGAAAGAAAATCCCTAACAAAGTCGCTTCATTAGTCGTCTATCCTCTTATTCTTTTCTATTTCCTCATCTGGCCAATCGCCATGGTTTTCACCGGCATTTCTTGGCTAGCCAAGAAAATCTTCCCGGCCAAAGAGGAGCCAGAGGTCACTGAAGAGGATTTCACAAGCGCAATCGAGCTCAAAGAGGAAGAAGGCCTCATTGAGGAGAGCGAAAGCGACGTCATCATCAATTCCATCGACTGGAGTGACACCGCCGTCAAAGAGGTCCTTACCTCAAGAAGGAAGATGTTCACCATCGACCTATCAGGACTTACCAATGACGATATCGCCAAGATCGTCTGCGAGACCCAGTATTCAAGAATCCCTGTCTATGAAGGGGAGATAAACGACATCAAAGGCATCCTCATCGTCAAGAAGTTCCTTTCGATGTACCTCAAAAAGAAGAACTTCGACATCAACAAAGCCTTAGAGAAACCATATATCGTTGACCCAAAGGTCAAAATCGATGATCTGACTGATGGTTTCAGAGCCAACCACACCCAGTCCGCTCTCGTCTATAAGGACGGCCGTTTGGTCGGCATGGTCACCATGGAAGACATCCTTGAGGAACTTGTTGGCCCAATCGGCGAGAAAGAAGCCACGTTAGAGGAGGCTAAGCAATGAGCCCGCTTGATTACGTGTATTTGGCCATAATCATCGTCTGCTTGCTTCTTAGCGCCTCTTTCAGCGCGTCTGACATGGTTTATTCCTGTGTCAGTCAGTCTCGTCTAGAGAAAGATAAGTCCAAAGCCTCCAAGAAAGCCCTCAAACTCGCGGAGAACTATGACAACACGATTGCCACGATCCTCTTCGGAAACGACTTCGTGAACGTCCTTGCTTCATCGTTGACCGCTCTTCTTTTCATCGACATCTTTAGAGGCACTACATTAGAGAATATGGCGGAGACGATAGGCGCTCTTTCACTCCTCTTCGTCCTTCTCCTTTTTGGTGAAATAACACCAAAAGCCATTGCAAAAAACCACTCTTTCTTCCTTTCGAGGTTCTTCGCGGGATATATCAATGTCCTCAAAATCATCTTCTTCCCGTTCGTTTGGCCAAGCACCAAAATCGCCGAATGGATTTCTTCTCCGTTCCTTGAGAAAGCAGGAGAGGAGAGCAAAGTAGCTTCCGACGAAGAGCTTGAGGCGATGGTCAATGCGATTGAGGATGAAGGCCTCATTGATGAAGACCAGTCTGAGCTCCTTCTTAGGTCGCTCGATTTCAAAGAGACTAGCTGCTACGAGATCATGACCCCACGCGTCAAGATCTTCGGATACGATACCGATTCCTCATTTGAGGAATTCTTGAAGCGCAAAGGCGTTTTCGATTTCTCGCGCATCATCGTCTACAAAGGCGACCTTGACCACGTTCTTGGCTATCTCCCCGTCAAGACTCTCTTAAGAGAGATGGTCAAAGGCACTTTCACGTCCTATGAGAGCCTTATCATGCCGATTGTCAGCGTACCTCGTACGATGATGGTCTCCAGCGTCATGGAGCTCATGAAAGAGAACCGCCATCACATCGCTCTCGTAAGAGACGAATTCGGCGGTACCGAAGGTATCATCACCCTCGAGGACATCCTTGAGGAACTCGTCGGCGAGATGTGGGATGAGAACGACAAGCCATCGACTTCCATCGTCAAAGGCCCAAAGAGAAATACCTTCATCGTCAAAGGTGACACCAATATCGACGATTTCTATAACTATTTCGGACTCGATCCAGACAAACTCCTCGAGGACGATTATTCGACCGTCTCAGGCTGGGTCGTCGATAAGCTTGGAAGATTCGCGGAAGTAGGGGATGTCGTGAGTAACGGCCCAATCAAACTGACTGTCACGAAATGCAAGGAATACACCGTCACCGAGGCCCTTGTCCGTTGGAATAAAAAGAAACCCGTCATCACTGACGAGTAGCTTTACTGTTTGTGTTTGAGTCCTCTTTCCTCGAGGGCTTCGAGATATTTGTCGTAGATCTCCTCGGCTATCTGCTGGGGAGTCTTTTTGTCTGTTCTGATTTTGTAATCGATGTAGCCGTTTAGCTTTTTGGCGGAGAAGCTATTCTGGTCTTTCATGAGGCGCATATAGATATCGCCTTCTTTGTCTCCGCGTTGCCTCATTCTCGCTTCCCTTGTGGTCGGGGTGGCCATGAGCTGAAAGGAGACGATGATCTTGCTATTCAGCTTCTTGAAGGTCTTTAGGCCATTAGGATCGAGGACGACGCATTTGTTCTCACTGACCTGGGCTTTAGAGCATCCATAATGAAAATCACCGTAGGTGGTGGTCTCTACGAAGGCATTGCTTTTCCTAAGGAGCTCAAAGGTCTCTTCGTTAACGAAGTAATAGTCAACACCATTCCTCTCGCCTGGGCGAGGGGCTCTGGTCGTATGAGTTATAGCTTTCTTTATGTCGTAGTCTTTTTTGAGAGCTTTTGCGACTTCTGTCTTACCGCTTGCGCTTGGGCCAACGATGATGATCATGGCCTTATTATAACCCACTTTTTCTTTCCTGATGTCGGCAATTTGAGTCGAAAAATTTCTTCTTCGATGAGTCCTGGTTTTTTCATCTTTTTTGTGAAAAATGGTCCCTTTCCCAATATTGGATAAGTGAGGACCTGCAATATGAACGAAAACGAACCGAAAAAGAAAACCATCCGCTTAGAGGAAATCATCAAAAAGGAGTATTCCTCCTCCCTGTTCCATAGCGGTTTCCCTTCAAACACGCATGTGTATGACCTTAATACCTCATATCTGAGGTTCCGCATGCCTAGGAAGGATGCTTCTTTCCTCCTCAAGACCAATGAGTTCTTTAGGAATCTCACATTCGTCCAAGGCCTCATCTTTGTGAATGATTATCTCGAGAAAGGGAACAATTACCGCTTCTGGTGGATGAAATTCGGGAACAGAGATTTCTATGAGCAAGAAAGGAGAAAGTTAGAATGCAAGCTGAAAGACAAATACGGATATCTTATGGGCGCAAGCTGAAAGCAGTTCTCCTTGCCCTTTGTTCTTTGACCCCGTTTCTTTCCTCTGCTTGGTCTTTCGATTATGTCTGGCAGACAGTTACCCAAACCTGCTACATTGAGGACTTCTATTGGCAGCCAAACGATCAAAAGGACCGAAGGGTCATCCTGAGGATGCATATGCTCAAGGATGCCGATGTCACCCTAAGCGTTCAAGCCGATCACACATATAGGGAAAACGGCAAAATCAAAAACGAGATTAGAGGCGATGTCAGGCCTGGTCTTAGTTATTTTGATGCCCGTTTCGACTTCCGCCATTACAAGAAAGGGGAGACTATCGATTTCGAGATCGTTGTCCCATATTCTCAGATGCACATCGGATATGAAGATCAGCATCTCGATGTCGAGACAAGGGTTCTTGTTAAACCTGAAACGGTGGAATCCTGGAATGTTCAGGTTCCATATGGATACATAGCTCCAACCGAGTTCAGCCTTAAGGGCGGCCACTCATACACGAATTCGAAATGTTTCGGTGGCTACTATAACGGACGACAAGCCCTTGCCAACGCTCATTATGTGGTGGTTTCTTCTAAAGACCTTAAAGACGAATATGAGGTCGATTCGCAGGGGATTTTGCCCCTTAAAGAGATGAGATTCCATAAGCAGGAATACGATTATTCTTCAACTCCCCTCACGATGAAAAGCGGGGAAGTCCGTTTCTATAACTACCTTGATGATTTTCATATCGGCACAAGAAAGGTCGATGAGAAAAACAATCCATACATAACGGTTCCTCTCACGCTCTTGCCGGATGGAAAGGAATCATATCTCCGTTCGAAGAAGTTCCTCTTCGTTAAAGAAGACATACGTTATCAAACTAGCGAATACCGTTCCGAGAACGAAGGTTATGGCATGACGACCCAAATCTTTCTTCCGCCGGTCAGAGGGATGAATGGGAGGTTCTATGACTGCCAGATTCGTTTAGAAGGCGTAGGGGATCAGAATGCCGATACGTTGATTCATGATTTCAAGGTCTTCCGTTATTCGAATGACGTTGGTCCTAAAATCAACAGCCGCTACTACGTTACGGAGGTGAAAGCAGATGCTTAATTTTCTTCTTTTTGTGGCCCTCTTCGTGCTTTCTGTCTCCGCCTATTCCTATTCGTATACTTCTAACGGCATAGTGAACACGTTCACGGCTTTTGATTTCACATACGCTCAGAACGCAGTTATCTCAGATCCTTATGGGGGTTCGGCCTATTTCAGCGAAAGGCTTTTTCATCACATCGCGGATGACTATTTCACAGTGAGCCTAGAGAAATACAGCGTCGACGATTGGAACGTTAGTCTCGATTTCAAAGGCGGCGATGGGAAAAGAACCGAATACGTATCAAGGGTAGACATGTGTTTTACCTGCAAGTTCAACAACGGTAGGTATTCATACACTGCTTATAAGGCATTTGAAATTAGGGAGGGAAAAGCCATATGAGCGGAGATCCTGTAGCGTATCTCGAGAGCTCCTTTCTCTCGCCTTTGTTAGTTCAAGAAGGGGTGACAGATATTTCTTATAACGGAGAATCCCTTTTCTATGTTTCTAATGACAAGGGACGGCAAAGGTCATCCATTGAAGCGAAAAAGGAGGATGTCTCTTCTTTCTTGAGGCAGCTTGCAAACCTCACGGAGAAGCAATTCAGCGTCCAAAGCCCATTCCTTGATGTGAGTTTTGGGAGGTACCGAATCAACGCGGTCAACTCCTCGCTTGCAAGAAGGAAAAATCAGAAGACTTATACCTTCTCTCTTAGGTTAGAGAGCAACGATTGCAAAATTACCGATGATTCAGGCTTCTTCGATAAAAAATCCATGCAAATCCTGCGTCGATTGATAAAAGAAGGGGAATCAATCGTCATCGGAGGGAAGGTCTCTAGCGGCAAAACCGAACTTCAGAAATGGCTCCTTCAGAATATGATGCCCTGCACGAGGGTTATCGTTATCGACAACGTTGAAGAGCTCGATATGGTCGAGAACGAGAACATCGATTTAACGACTTGGTTAGTTACGGAACAAGGGAAAGGAGTCTCCTTCTCCTCCCTTATCAAGAACGCTTTGAGAAACGATCCTGATTACATCGTTTTAGCCGAAGCGAGAGGGGAAGAGATGTTAGATGCTTTGCTTAGCGCCATGAGCGGGCATCCGATTATCACGACCATCCATGCCCAGGAGCTTAGAGCGATGCCTGACCGTGTAGCCAGGCTAGCGATGATCGGCAACAGAAGGCTCTTCAAAGACGAGCTTATGGAGGATATCTCTAGGCACCTTCGATATTACGTATACGTTGAGAAGGAAGTGGCCAAAGATGGTTCTATAAAACGTTTCATCAAAGAGATTGGAAAACTGGATGAGGATAGCCAAAAGATGACTGTGCTTTACGAAAGGGGGAATAAGTCATGAAAGGCATCGTTCTTTATTTGCTTTTGTCCCTATATTTCGGGGGCATCGCCTATGTGACAACCAATAGCCTCCCTTTGGGAGCGATTGTCTTCTTATCCTATTTCGCTGTTCTGATCGTTTTCATAAGACCCATCGTCAAAAGGTATCTCGAAAAAAGGAGGAAACGCCATGAGGTCTTCAATTTCATCAACCATTTCATTATTTCGCTTTCCGTCACATCGTCGCTTGACCAGGCCTTTGAAGATGCCACCATCGACGCGAAGGGTGAGGAGAAAAAGGTTCTCGATTCTATAACCCCTCTTTCGCCGATGGAGAAGCTTGAGTATCTCCTGAGATATTTCGAGGAGGATATATACCCGGTCTTCTTGTCCATCGTCAAGGCCTATATGGAAGAAGGGGGAGATCTCCTCGAGATGTCTTCTTCTTTGCTTAATGAGGCGGTCTTCAATGAGGAAAAACACAATTCCCTTGAGACGATAAGAAGGAAATCACTTGTCCAGTATGGCTCACTTTGGTTCTTAAGCACTCTTGTTCTGGTTTTTCTCCGCTTTGGGCTCTCAAACTTCTATGACTCTTTGACGAAGAATCTCCCTTATCTTCTTACGGCCATCGCTTATTTCCTTATCGCCCTAGCGTCCTTCTTCATCTACGCGAGGTCATATACGGGCGAAAAGATGAGTCTTGAAAGGAAATGATATGAAGAAGAAAAACAAAAAACCGAAAAAACCTTGGACCCTTGCGCTTAGGGAAGCAGGTCTTAACCCTAAGAAAGAAATAGCCATCATCGTATTGGGGAACGTGCTGTTGCTCGTCTTTGCTGCCTTCATATACAAGATGACTGAAGCGCTCATCGCTCCTATATCGATTGGCCTTCTTCTTGTCGCTGCCGATTATTTCCTTCTAGGAAAAGTGAATAGGGTCAAAAAGATCAAAGTCGAGGCTTTAGAGAAGGAATTCGTCCACATTTTCTCTTATTTCAAAATATTTGTTGGGAATGGCAGGCCAGTCTACAACGCCATCGAGGACTGCATTCGTTATGCCTCTCCGGAGATGAGCGACCATCTTACAAACCTACTAGGCGAAATAGACAAAGACAAAAGCGTGAAGCCTTATCTCAATTTCGCCTCGCATTTCAAAAGCTTAGAGATACGTCAGGTAATGATAAGCATCTACAAGATGGGGAACGAAGGCGGTTCATCCACCTACATCGAACAATTTGAAAGCGTCTTCTCATCGATCGCCAACGAGAAAAGAAAAAGCGAGTTAAGCAAATTCGAGAGCACGCTGAATAACAACAACTTTCTGCCTTTGGCAGACAGCGCCTTGACGATGGGCCTAATCATCGTCGCGATCGTCGTTATCATGGGGAATCTTACTTATGGGATCTAGCTTAGGTTTTCTTTTATCTCTCTTCTTTGCCGTTCAAGTCATGGCTTATGTCGGAGACTTGACGGTCATTCAACAGATTTACAGCGCTCTTAATAGTGTGGCCATAACGGCTGGTCACATTATTTCACTAGAAGGCTTCATCAGCGATAACACCCGTAAATTCGTTGAGAATAACGCGAAGGCTGACATCATCCCAGTCGACAAAGATTATCTGACAGTAGGGGAGGTCTTCGAATATGTCGTAACCCGTAAATACGAGCCAATCATAATGTCACGCGAAACCATGATACTCGAGGTCAGGCGTAGCGTGATGATCGGATACATCGAATAGGAAAGGAGGTACTTTATGTCGGAACTCAAAGGACAGCTTCTTGGCATGATTCTTGTTTTGGCGGCTTTCGGAACGATTCTTGGAATCCTCATCCCAGCCTTCGCCACAAGCGCAGAAGCAGTTAATAAGAACATCACCGTCGACGCCAATGGCAGCGTCAAGTTCGCAAATCCGAATATGACGGTGACCCTCTAAAGAGGGCCTTAGTCTTGCGCCCATCTTTTTTCCCACCTATAATAGGCGCAATGTGAGGTACATTTTATGAGCGCAGACCAAATGATTGAAATCCGCAAGTTATTTTGCGAAAGAATGAAAGTTGAAACCATCGACGAGGCCAAATCCCTCAAAGATTTCGGACTCGACAGTCTCGATGTCGTTGAGATGTGTCTTGATTTAGAAGACAAGTATGGCATCGAATTCAGCCCAGAAGAGCTCGCTGAGTTTAAGACCGTCGGCGATCTTCTTGCTTCAATCGAAAAGAAGCTTGCCAAATAAGCAATCAAAATAAAAAAACGAACCGTCAGGCTTATACCTGGCGGTTTTTTATATGAAGAAAGGGATTAGCGAGACCGCTCCAAGGGCGCCTATCAGCATGAACCCAGTGATGATCGCCCCGTATTTCATGAACTCTCCAAAGGAGAAGTAGACGCCTTTGTGTTTGAGGATACTCATCCACATGATTCCGGCTAATGCGCCGATTGGGGTGAGCAAAGCGCCTAAGTTTGAGCCAATGATGACGCTGAAGACGCTGACAAGATTGCCATCGAGGATTCTGCTGAACATCAAAGACATTGGGATGTTGTTCACGAAGTTGCAAGCCAATGTCGAGCTGGCAAGATAGGCCCAGCCTTCAATGATTGGGTTTTCGATGCTGTTGAGGATGCTTGCGAACCAACCGAATAAGCCTGTTCCGTCCTCCGCCATGATGATGACGAACATCGAGAGGATGAATGGAACGAGAGAGTAGGGGAGCTTCTTGTAGATGAGTCCGATCTCGTTCTTCTTTTTGACGATGGAGTAGACGATGAGGATAACACTCATGGATAAGGCAAATCCCAAGGTGATCATCCACATCTCGATGCCAATGATATTAGAAATGGCTAGGCAGATTATCGCGAGGACAAGATGAATCAAAGAGACATACATGAGGAACGGATCGTTGACCTTTTTGACCTCTAAGTCGAAATGCTCAATAGGTTTGCTTAAATCCCTGTGGAAGATGAGTAAAAGAACCGCGATTGAGAAGACCCCAATAATGAGAGTTGGAACGGCCATTACTTCAAAATACCTGACAAAATCCACTCCAAATGCGGTGGAGAGGTAGATATTTGTAGGGTTTCCGATCTGAAGGAGCATTGAGAAAGTGTTGCCAGCAACGAACTCCATAACTAGGTATGGCAGAGGCTTGAACTTGCCTTCTTTAGCAAGGTGAATGATAAACGGAGTGAAGGTGAGGATGACGATGTCATTTGATGTGAAGATGGTCGTCACCGAAATGAGCAAATAGAGGAAGAAGAATAAAGCGTACTGCGATTGACGAACCCTTTTAATCGACCAAGAAGCGAGGAAAGAGAAAAACCCCGATTTGTCTAAGCCAATCGAAAGAACGGAAATCGATAGGAAGAGGACAAGTATCTTTAAGGGGTTTATCGGAGTGTTTGTGAATAAGGCATCCTTAAGTTCGCTTTTGTCGAAGAAGGGGAAGATAAGGAAGATGATTGCAACAAGAAGAAGCGGAAAATAAAAGGTGCTGAAATGCAGTTTCCCGATCTTGAGAGTTGGGTAGAGGATGATAAGCAGAATCATCCCAACCATCGCCGCTATTGATAGAATATCAATCAAAACTATCATACGGCGAAGTATTCTAGTCTTGTTGTGCTATGTTCTCAACAAAAAAAGAGCCCGTCAGCTCTTTTTCCAGTGTTTTAGGTTAGGAAGCATGCCTTTCATATAGTCTCTGGCTTGTTCTTCGGAGAATCCTTGGGCGACCATGTGAGGCACGCAGGTGTTGATGAGGTCATCCATGTTGTTGTAGGTGAATGTCTCATCGTGATAACACCACTGACAATAATCTTCGTTGAATGAGCCGTCTTTTTCTTTGCTTATTAGTGAATCCTGCAAAGGCATGCCGCAGCATTGGCAGATCAATTGTCTTGGCGATCCGAGCAGAGTGTTGATTGAGACGCCATATAGCTTGGACAAGAGCTTTAAAGTCTCGGTGTTAGGAGTGGTCTCGCCGGTTTCCCATCTGGACACGGCCTGTCTTGTAACCATGACTTTCTCAGCGAGTTCTTCCTGAGAGAATCCTTTTTCGGTTCTTAGTTGTAACAATACTTCTTTGGTTTCCATTTCGTTTACCTCTGCCTCAATTATTGTCGGCCGAGGAGAAGAAACAAGCAACGCGTTGTTGCTACTAAAAAATATTGAGAATCACCAGGATTCGTCTGGCCGGCAAACAGGTCCACCACCAGGGCATGTGCGAATGCTTATATCGATAATGCTGTCCATATCCGGCATAACGAAGGTGTAGAGCATATAGTCATCTCCACCCGGGCTAAGCCGGTCGTCATTGAAATAAACCAATACATCCGCGTCATACACAATGTCCACTTTGAAATAAACGTTGTCACCGACCTTGAATCTATTTTGCGGTTTTTTATTCAAAAGGTGCGGCATTTCCTCAACCAATTCAGTGTTTCCTCTAATTGAAACTGTGTGGTAAACGCCAGTATCACAACCAGATAGGGTGATTAGGCCAAAAAGCAGCGGAAGTAGTAAGCGAGTTCTGTTCTTCATAATGAAAACCCTCCTGACAATAAGACTTATCAAGAGGGTAAAAACGCTAACGGATTTTCAACAATCACCAATTATCGAGCGACTTATCTTCGAACTTCTTAAAGTCATCGTCTAGGTCTACATCGAATTCTTTGTCGACGACTTTGAGATGATTGATATCGACATAGCAATCGTTTCCAAGGATCTTGCATTCCAAGATGGTGCCTTGTTTTGTGTTATTGAGGACATCTTGGTTGATAGGGGAGGCATATGTATGTCTCTGGCCGTCCTCGCCTTTATAAGAGACGTTCATCCAGATGCGCATTCCGTATCTTGTGTGTCTTGTTTCGAAGCTTTCGACAATACAGGTTCCTCTTCTTCCTTTGGCCATAACTTTCTTGTTTATGATGCCTCTTCTAATCATCATGATGCCTGTAATGGCAAGAAGAACGATTACAAATAGATAGAGAGGAAGTGTTAAGGCATGAATGCCTTCAAGCAAATAAAAATCTGGAACGATCAGCCAAAGAAAAACGCCGCCCATTACCAAGGAGAAAACCAATAGGAATATTCCTAGGCCAATGTTTCCAGGAATTTTGCCAGAATGCATAATAGTACCCTCCTTAAATTGTGCCGAGGACAATTGTCCAAATATTCAAAATTTTGTCAATAGGCATAGGAAAGCATTTTGCCGCAATATTCCCAGCAAAACGCGTATATTCTGATTTGTTATTTTATTGTTTCGACGACTCTGATGTAGCGCCTTAAAGCGTACTCACCATCATGGCTTTCGCCAGCGAGCATGCGCGAATTATCACCAAGCGCGGTTATCCTTGTGGCGCCTGCTTTGGCCAAGAGGGAAGAGATCTCTTTCTTGCCTTCGATTAGTTTATTGATGGAAACGGTTTGAAGCAGGTTCTTGTTTGGTTTAAGGACCTTGATGATGTCCTCTTTCTTTAGAGGCTTAATCCAGATGTTCTGGAACAAGAAAGAAAGCTCTAATTTGTTGTCTTCTTTGACGATGATGGAGACACCGTCTTTCATGAAGACTTTATCCGCATTGCCTTCAAGTTTCTCGTTATAGATGAGCAAGGAATTCTTGGCTTTCATCGTAAGAGGCAAAGTTCCCATCCTCTTGCTTGTTTCAGCGAATAGAGGAAGGATGCGTTCCGCTAAAGCCTTGAGTTCGTTAATGTCGTCGGTGTTGACGTATATTCCTTGGCTAGAGGAGCAGAAGAGCTGGTTTGTCGCGCAGATTGATTCGCATAAGGCTTTGAGTTCCTCATCAGTGACGTTCTTGTCCACGTAGGTGAAAGAGATCTTATGGCCCCAGGAGATGATCGACGAATGGATGTCGACGAATGTTCTGGCAGCTTTCTGCGCCATATCGCCGCCCCAAACGATCGTTGCATCGGCGAGGTTGGCAAGTTGCTTGATGGTCTCGACTTCGGTGCTTGGGACATCGAAGACGTAGATGTAGTCTTTGAGAATAGGAGACTCTTTGATGAGTTCCTGAAGCAAACGGATGGACATTCCGTTGTCCCCGGTAGGGAGTTTGAGGATGTTGATATTTCCAACGAGAAGTCCTTCGACCACGCTGTAAGCGGGAAGGAGATCGACGTTTCCGGCCGCGATATGGAAAAGAATGCCTAAAGGCTCGTAGTGGCGGGTGTTTTCTTCGTCAAGATCGAGTTCGCCGTTTTTAAGGTCGCCTAATTCGATATCAATCTTTTTGAGGAGACCTTCTTTGGAGAAGTATTTCGCGTATCTCTCAAAGGTGGAATAAGGCATGTTTGCCATCTCAAGAAGAGGCAAAACGATGTTATCGAATTCATGGTTCATGACCCTTTGGTAGAGTTTGTCGCAAGCGTCAATAACGTCGTTATATGTAAGTGTTCTGTTGTTTTGAAGTGTTTCGAGCATATCTCCCTCTAAAGAGGAGATGAGCTCTTCTTGCTTTCCGTCAGGATAGACTTCGCCTTTATAAAGAATCATGACTTCTCTCCTTTCAGAAGATCTTCGGCCCCGGCTGCGCATGTTTTGATATCTTCGATGCCGCTTCTGCCGAGGATTTCGAGATACATCGACTTCTCACCGCATGGGCAAGTCTCTTCGTGGAGGATGCCGATATCGTCGGTCATGACGGAAAGAAGTGGGGCGCCTAAGCACATTGGGGTAAGAAGGTTGATGAGGCCTGGCTGGCCTGGCTTAACTGGCTCAAGGGTCTCGACGTCGCGGATGATAACGCGAGCGTAATTCGGTATGTGGAAGTGGTGATACCTGCAATCGGTGTAGAGGATTGGATGCTCGACCGCGCCAAAGAATTCGAAGATGTGTTTGTCATCGATTCCGAGGACCTCATAGGCCAGGTCATAGAAGGTCTGTTTGTCGACTTTTTCTTTATAGAAAGACTTCCAACCTCCGCCTAAAGAAAGGATTGAGCCTTTAGGGAGCTTGAGTTTGATGCCTTTGGCTTTCATCTGCTCTAGCAAGAAGTAGGTGTAAGCAGGGAATCCAAGGGTTCTCACAGGGGCTTTCCCTTTTGAGTATTTGATGAGTTTCTTCTCAAGATTATCGAGATCGACTTTGTAGCCTCCGTCAACCCATCTGATCGCATAGTCCTTGCTTAAAGCAGGGGTGACGAAAGTGAAGCCCCAAGCGGTCTTGGCGATCGCTTTGTCGTTTCCTTTATGCGGTTGGTAGCCAAAAATGATGTAGCGGTGTGGTTTAAGCGACCATAAATGATGGTAGGAGAACACCCTCCTAACCATGTTCCAGCCTCTAAGCAAATCGCCTAAAGTGAAACCGATTATGGAGACGTTCTGCCCACTCGTTCCGCTAGAAGTGGCCTTGACGATATATTTGCTGTTTTTCAAGGACAAGAGGTTGTGGTGCTTGAAATATAAGGTCGGAATGAAGGGGATTTTCGCTAAATCCTCATAGGAATTGATATCGGATGGCTTGAAGCCAAATCCATCGAGAAGCTCCTTGTATTTCTTGTTGTGCTCGTAATGGAAAGAACAGTTCTCCTTCATCGCGAGATAGAACTTCTCATCGTCCAAAGAATAGATCTTCTTTTTCTTCGTATTGAAGAGGGATGACATTTTGCTCATATGAAAAGAATACGCTTTATGAACAAGCAAAAACCACCCTTTATGATAAAAAAAGCCCGACACACTTCGTGTCAGGCTTGTTTTACGTCTTTGGTGACCTGTACGGGATTCGAACCCATGAATGCATGCGTGAAAGGCATGTGAGTTAAGCCGCTTCTCCAACAGGCCATAAATGGCGCTCGCTATAGGGCTCGAACCTACAACACCCTGGTTAACAGCCAGGTGCTCTGCCATTGAGCTAAGCGAGCGTCATAAGCGTTTGAAGACGCACGGAATATATTAATGATAGAAAGCGCTTTTTGCAACTAGAGAATTACGATTTCTTGTCTAATTTCCTATAATCATTGGTATGGATACCAAGTTAGAGGAGATCAAGTCTCTCATTAAGGCCTCAAAACGCATCGTCTTCCTCGGCGGAGCGGGTGTTTCCACGGCCTCAGGAATCCCTGATTTCCGTTCCCCAGCAGGGCTATACAAGATTCATTCCGAATACGGCGTCTCTTACGAGACGATGCTTTCACACACTTATTTCGAATATCACACCGAAACCTTCTATGACTTTTATTGGAAAACGATGGTTGCCAAGAACGCCAAACCGAACAAAGCCCACATCGCCTTAGCCAATTATGAGAAGGCCGGTCACCATATCGCCATCATTACCCAGAACATCGATGGCCTCCATCAGGAAGCGGGTTCCAAGAGAGTCTATGAAGTCCATGGCTCCACGAAACGCTATTACTGCACAGACTGCGGCAGGCATTTCTCAATCGAGGATATCCCAAACATCGGAATCCCTCATTGCCCTGAATGCGGTGGGGTCATCAAACCTGATGTTGTCCTATACGAAGAACCTTTGAACGAAGATGTAGTGGAGTCCGCCCTCACTGAGCTCAGATTCGCCAACTTCCTCATCGTCGGAGGAACCTCCCTCAACGTCTATCCTGCTGCCGGCATGATCGATTACTTCAACGGAGGGCATACCCTTCTCATCAACAAGGAACCGACCCCAAGGGATTCCTTCTTCGAATACGTCATCCATGACGACATCGGCAAAGTCCTCGAGGAGCTTCTCTCATGAGTCATCCTTTCAAGCATCTAAGAGTCATCTTGAAACACCGTCACCAGGTAATCAGGAATGGCTGGCATTTAGGCATCTTCTGGCATTGTCTTGCCCATGACTTAAGCAAATTCGGGAGAACTGAGTTCAAAGTGGGCTCAACCTACTATGTAGGAACCCATTCCACAATATATGAAGAACGTCTTCGTAACGGCTATTACTCAACGGCCTGCCAGCATCACACAAGAAGGAACAAACACCACTGGGAATACTGGACTGACTTCTTCAAGGGCAGGATCATCGCCAAAAACATGCCGTATAAATACGCCCTCGAATACGTCGCGGACACTTTAAGCGCCTCTAAAACATACGACCCAAAGAACTTCAAAGGCAGCACAACCTTAGAGTATTTCAACCGCAACTCAGAACACTATTACTTGACCGACACCACCGAGGAATTCATCAGATACTGCCTGACTGAATATGCCGAAAACGGTTGGAAGAACCTAAAGAAAAAGAACACCAAAAAGGTGTATAAAGAGATTGAGGCAAAATATCCTAAGACCAAGGTTTTCGATACCATGAAGGCCCTGGGAGATTTGCCTCTTCTAAAAGAAGGTATATAATCAGCGCTATGGCAAACAAAAATAAAACCATCGTCATCGGCGTAGGTAGACTCGGAAGCGGTATCGCTAACCGCGCCGCCGCCAAAGGTCAAGATGTCATCGTCGTTGACCCAAACCCGAAAGCCTTCTATGGCCTCGATGACACATTCAGCGGCTTCAAAGTGAACGCCGACTCGACCGACATGTTCGCCCTCGAGGAACATTGCGACATCAAGACAGCAGGGCAGGTCGTCATCGTCACGGGCGATGATAACGTCAACCTTTTCCTTGCCTATGTCTGCTCGCTCGTCTACGCCGTCCCACGCATCTTCGTGCGTTTCGATGACCCGGACAAAGGCGCCCTCGTCGAAGGACTTCAGAACGTCAAAGCCATCTACCCATTCGATCTTACTTTGGTCAAATTCAACGAGATTGAACAAGCTGAGAGGAAATAAAGCATGCATATCGTAATCGCTAACGGCGACTCAGATGCCGCCTACATCATCGACATGTTCAATACCAAGGAAAACCGCCTTACCGTCATCAATGGCAGCGAAGCGGTGGCCCAGACCCTCATGGAAAGAAAACACATCGCCGTCACCATCGGCGATCCATGGCACAACGCCATCCTTGAGGCAGCTCGCGTTTATGACGCCGACATTTTCATTTCCCTTTGCAAAAAGGACACCGATAACTTCGCCTCTTGCTTAATGGCCAAGAGGAACTTCCACATCAAGAAGTGCATCTGCGCCGTCTCAAACCCATCAAACGTCGACCTTTATAAGAAACTTGGCATCGATGTCGTCATCTCTTCGACCTACCTCCTTGCCAAATCGATCAAGAACGAATCCAACGCGGAATCCCTCATCAAATCGCTCTCTCTTGATAATGAGAAGATCGTCATGATCGAGGCTACCCTCCTTCCAAAGTACTGGATTTGCGACCAAGCCATCAAGGACATGGGCTTCCCGAAGAACGCTTCCATCGCCTATGTCGTCCGTGACTATAACTTCATCATTCCTAACGGCGACCTCGTCCTCCGTCCAAGAGACACCATCGTCGTCGCCTGCGCCAAAGAGAACGAAGTGGAAATCCTTCGTTTCTTGAAGAAACAAAAGCCAACCGTCGAAGTCAAAGAAGAGGCTCCAGCGGTGGAAGAACCAGCTAAGGAAGAAAAGAAACCTTCCAAAAAGAAGAAAAAGTAATTAAGGCAGCGTTATGAAGAAAGAACCGGCAAAGGGATTCCGACTCGTATTCGGTTATCTTGGCCTTTTCCTCGCATTCGAGGGAATCGTCGTTCTTTTCCCTTTGCTCACCCTCATCTTCTATCCAGGTGAGTGGAAGGTCCTTCTCGACTTCATCGTCCCTGCCGTTATCGATATCGGAGTCGGCGTCCTTCTCTATAAACTCCTCGTAGCAGGAAGAGAGAAACTGC
This sequence comes from uncultured Erysipelotrichaceae bacterium, assembly GCA_902802355.1. GTDB lineage: Bacteria > Bacillota_I > Bacilli_A > RFN20 > CAG-826 > UBA4951. The sequence continues at coordinate 36,072 of CADCLU010000002.1, read as the reverse complement.
GTTTCCGTCCGAAAGAAGACGCGGTCCTTCTTGTCCTTATCTGGATCGGCGCCATCCTTTCTGGTGCGATGCCGTTCTTCTTGACGAGATTCTCCTGGCTCAACTTCGGAGATGCCTCCGCCAATCTCAACATGTCCTTTTCTGAGTGCTTCTTTGAAGCAACCTCAGGATTCACGACCACCGGTCTCACCCTTTTCCCAAAGAGCGCTTATCTCGATGGCGTTGCAAGTAGCCCGTTAGGAGTGGATTCCTGCTCCGCCTATGGCTATTCCCACGTCTTCCTTTTCCACCGTGCCTTCATGCAGTTCATCGGAGGCGTCGGTCTTGTCCTTCTTCTTACTTCGATCATCGCAAGCAGGCAGAACTTCAAACTCTACTTCGCTGAAGGCCATAATGACCAGATCGTCCCTAACTTAGCCAAATCCGCGAAGATCATCTTCCTCGTCTATGCCGGATGGGTCGCTGCAGGCTCTTTGAGCCTCTGGCTCGCTGGCATGCCTCCTTTTGAAGCGGTATGCACGTCTATGAGCTGTTTAGGAACAGGAGGCTTCTCCACGAGAGCGGAGTCCATCTATTTCTTCTGCCAGAATATGCCGCTTGGTGAGATCAACAACCTCTCCTATACGGTAACTAATAGCATTGGCATCGAGATCATCACCTGCGTCCTTATGCTTGCTGGTGCGACTAGCCTTGTCCTTCACACCTTTGCCCTAAGAGGCAAACTCAAAGACTTCTTCTGTGACATCGAGATCGTCTTGACTGGCGCTCTCCTCGTCGTCGGCATACTTATCTGTTCTCTCTCGATGACATATCTCTATAACGAAGGCGAAGGACTCGATTTCCTTTCCTCCCTGAGATATGGCACTTATTTCACCATCACGTCCCTCACCACCTCAGGATTTGCGAACTTCCCATCCATCCTTAAGCTTGGTCCGGTTTGCTTCTTCCTTGGCTGGGTCTTCATGACCATCGGCGGTGGAATGGGTTCGACCGCAGGCGGCATCAAGCAGTACCGTATCGGCATCCTTGGCAAGGAATTCTATTGGTTCCTTAGATATCATGACACCTCAGATAGAACCATCTCTCCTCGCGTCGTCAGGCGTTTAGGCGTCCTCAAAGAAGTTGATGAAGCTTCAGTTAAAGAAGCGAGAAACTACACCCTTCTCGTCTTAATCGTCGCGGTAGTGGGAGGAATGACCTTGATGTTCTTACCTCCTCTCCCAGGACTCAACCAGGCAGAATGGTTCCAGCGCTGCTTCTATGAATTCATGAACGGATTCACCTCGGAAGGCATGTCCATGATGGATTATGTCGGATATAAAGCCGCCCACCCACTCGCCTACAATGGCTTCATCTGGGTCGAGACGATGGCCATGTTCTTCGGACGTTTAGAGATTCTTCCTATCATCTTCGCTCTTTGGAGATTCATCATCGATCCAATCAGGGATATGAGGCTCAAATCCAAAAAAGCCCGTCCTTCGATGGAATAAGCCCTTTTGCTCCTTGTAGCCAACTTTTATAAGGGTTATAATACCACTCGCCTGAAAAGGCCCTAGGGGCGTGGTTCAGTGGTAGAACAGAGGTCTCCAAAACCTTTGATGAGGGTTCGATTCCTTCCGCCCCTGCCAAAACAGAACGAAAGACCTTCGGGTCTTTTTGTTTTGCAGGGGCTTTTTGTCGCGCACCATATTGAAGTTATTAGGCCCAATAACTAAACTAGTTTTCATAAACTAATATTTCTCAAAGAAGGGGTTTTATGAGAAACAAAAAGATTAGATTAATCAATTTTGAGGTCGTTCTTTCCTGTGCCTGCGTTTTGCTTGCGGGCTGTTACCTTGAAGCCACTGCTTCCAGCGTGGCTCCGGCGAGCTCAGAAGAAGAAACCTACAACATCGTCCGTCCGGAATTTGATGGGGATTTTTTGACCTATGACATTGGCCAAGATCCAAAGGGATTCAACCTTACTTACTATAACGGCGTCTATTCCCGCGGCTTCTCCTGGCTCACCGATAACACCGTCGAAGAGACTGAGCTTTATCTTGTGAAATCGGATAAAGGGGAGCAGGCAGATTTCTCTGGCGCCGAACTTATTAGTGGCGTCACTCAGGAATTCGTCTCCAAGACCAATGGAACCGTCTCCTTCACCGATAGCGATATCCCCGATGGAAAAGGCTCTAGCAGCAGCATGGAGCTCACTCTCAATTCCCATAAGGTTCACGTCGAGAATCTCGAGAAAGGCAAAGCCTATAGCTATAAAGTCGGCGCGCCTGACCATTATTACTACGGTGCGTTTGTGGTGGAGAAAGAACACCCATCTTCCATAACCGCCATCGAGCTTAGCGACGCCCAAACCATCGAGCCAGATAAGCTCAATGTTTGGCGCAATACCTTCACCAAAGCCGTCGATACAGCCGGCAATGATCTCGACATGGTCTTATATAACGGCGACCAGTTCGACCAGAATATGAGGACCGTTTCTGGCATTAGCCCAAGCAAACCACAAAGACTTCAGGCTTATGTCAAAGCCCTCGACGTCATCAACGATTACAAGATCAACCTCGCTTATATGACGAGCGCTGGCAACCACGAGCCAAGTGCCGCCTATTCCCAGTACATCATGAGTGATATCGATTATGCCGGTTTCACCAAAGAAGGTTGCTATTACTCATACGATTATGAGTACGCTCACTTCATCATCCTCGATAGCAACACCATCAGAAGCAGCACCGCTCAGCTTGATTGGCTCAAAGAGGATTTGGACAATGCCGCCAACGCCAAATGGAAAGTGGTCATGATCCATCACTCCCCATACACGACTGGCGACCATAGCAATAAGAGTGAAACCCACACCATCATTGAGACTTTAGCCCCAATCTTCTCCGAGAAGCATGTCGACCTCGTCCTTGAGGCCCATGACCATACATACAGCAAAACCTTGCCATATCGCTGGGATGCCGCAGGCTACACAACCTCCTTCGATGACAATACCGTCGTCAATCTTGATCCTGCAAAGAAGACAGTGGGTGAGGTGTCTTACGATAAGAACCCTAACGGCACCTATTACGTCATCACCGGCGCTGCTGGACATCGTCACGGTGCCAGAGAAGCAGAAGACGGCATCTGGGCCGAGTGTGTTGTCGAAGACGGCGAGATGAAAGGCTTAGACCCAAACAACACCTTCGTTAACAATAAGTACAAGACCGTCCTCGGTACTTTGACCCAGGACAACGAGTATGAGCCATACACAGTTAACGGCCATACTTCCGATCAGCGTTACGAAATAGGGGATCCTGCTACAGGCAACGTCAACGCCGCGATGTTCGGTGTCCTTACCCTCAAAGAGAACACTCTCTCCTATCACGTCTATACCGTCAACGATGATGAAGTTAAACTCTTCGACACCTTAGACGTCATGAAAGCCTAATTCCATTAAGGATTTGTAAAGGATTTTGTAAAAACTTCACATGACCAATGGCCAGCTCCATTGGTCTTTTTTTGTGAATTGAAAGAAATTCTATATAAATAGAATTACTTTTGGGTATTTCTTTGTTATCATTGTTGGGATTTTAGGAGATTTCTCACCATGGTCAGGAAAAAAGTCGTTCATCTCTTCTTCACCGTTGATGATAACTATATACCGTTTCTTTCAACAACAATCGCCAGTATCGTGGCCCACGCTTCTAGCGAATACAAATACCGTTTAACCATCCTTCATGACGGTCTTTCTATGGAAAGCAAAAGGATGATCCGCAAATACCAGGACAACGAGAAGATCTTCATCTCGTTCTTTAACGTCAACATCAAGGTCAACTCTTTATCCGTCAAATTAGACGTCCGTGACTACTACACAATCACGACCTACTATCGTCTATTCATCCCATCCCTCTTCCCAACTTTAAGCAAATGCTTATACCTCGACAGCGACATCGTCCTTAACGAAGACGTCGCCAAACTCTATTTCACCGATTTGGAGGACAATCTCGTAGGCGCTATACCAGATGCCTCCGTCCAGCTTTTCAGCGAATTCTCCAACTATGTTGAGAAAGTCTTAGAGATCGATCACGCCAAATACTTCAACGCCGGCATCCTTTTGATGGACCTCAAGAAGCTCAGGCAGTTCAATCTTGAAAGACGCTTCATCAATCTCATCAACAGAGTCACCTTCAAAGTCGCTCAAGACCAGGATGTTTTGAATTACCTTTGCAAAGACCAGGTCAAATACATCGACAAGAGATGGAACGTCATGCCTTTAGGCGAGAAGATCAACGATCCATTCCTCGTCCATTACAACCTCATGTTCAAGCCATGGAACCTCACCAACATCATGTATGAGGAGCTCTTCTTCAAATACGCCGAAGAAGCAGGGGTCAAAGAGCAGATTATCAAGAACAGGGACGCCATCCCTGCTGAAGTGGTCGCGAACATCCTCAAAGGCGTCGACGGAGTTAAGGCTTTCTGCAACCAAGAAGCCGAGAAAGCCGAAGAGTACCACGAGAAGATGACTGGCACCCCGAAGAAAGAACGCTTCGAGACCATCGAGATGAAAGTCAGACAGGGCAAGGTCAACGTTCCTAAGCTCACCAAAGAAAGACAGGAGATCGTCGACAAGATCGCTGAGCTCGAAAGAGAAGGCAAATTCGATATCGATGTCGAAAACGATCCGCCATTCCGCCGCCTTATGCCAGGAGACGTCGACTATTTGAGAAGAAAATGGTCGAGCAAATTCAAGACCTGGTGGGCCAATTACTATTCCTACCTTTACTTCAAGCACCTCATCAAGAAAGGCCATATCGTCATCGATGGCTATGAGGGCATTGAGAATCTTAAAGCCGTCAAGGGAGGCGCCATCATCACCGCCAACCATTTCTCCCCATTCGATAGCATCCCGATCCATCTCGCGGTCAAGAAACACGCTAGATGCAAGAAGCTCTTCAAGATCATCAGGGAAGGCAACTACACGATGCCTGGCCTTTATGGTTACTTCTTAAGAAACTGTAACACCCTTCCTTTGGCGATGAACCCAACCGTCATGAGGGATTTCCTCAAGTCCGTCGACACCATCCTCAAGAAAGGCAATTTCATCCTCATCTACCCAGAGCAGTCGATGTGGTGGAACTACCGCAAACCAAAACCTTTGAAGCCAGGCGCTTTCATCTTCGCTGCGAAGAATAACGTCCCAGTCATCCCAACCTTCATCACCATGCGTGATACTGAAAAGACCGAGGAATCGGGCGCTTACGTTCAGGCCTATACCATGCACATCATGGAACCGATCTATCCAGATGATTCCTTAAGCCAACAAGAGAATGTCGCCCATATGCTTAGAGAGAACGAGAAACGCTGGAAAGAGGTCTATGAGAAGACCTATGGAGAGCCTTTGACCTATCTCACCAAAGAGGAAGAATAATGGTTCTATATCTCATCACCATCTTCGTTGGCGTTGCCCTTGTCTCCGCTTTGAACATTTTCTTTAACCCTCTTTACCAAGATGGGTGGTGGGTCTATATCCTTTTCACCCTTGGTTTCACGGTTGTGGCCGTCATCGTGGATGCCATCGTGGCCATTGTTATCAGGAAAATGCCTGAGAGATGGTTCCAACAAGACAAAGGAATATTCAAAACCAGCGAGAGAGAACTTAAGTTCTACCGCTTCCTCAAAGTGCATAAGTGGAAGGACTTCGTTCCTGAGCTCGGTAATTTCACCGGATTCCATAAGAACAAGGTCGCGACCCCATTCGACAACGAATACATCTCCCGCTTCATCTTGGAGGCGAGATATGGAGTCGCCATTCACTTCTATAGTGTTCCCGCTTCCTTCCTCATCATCCTCTGTGACTGGAGGATGTACACTGGGGAATCAAACCTCTGGTTAACGATTGCCCTCCCAGTCGCCATCGTAAACGCCATCTTGATTGTTCTTCCTGCATTCATCTTGAAGTACAACCTTCCAAGACTGATCGCCATATACAACAACAACATCGAGCTCGAAAAACGCAAAAAACAAGCCGAAAAATAGAAAATCCACTGCAAATCCAGTGGTTTTTTCTTTGTTGATTAAAAGACCGCTTAGGAATTTTTATCAATGTAACCGCTATTATGTTTGAATTGAAACAAGAGAACATATAATCAAATTGATATAAATGGAGATATCAAAAATGAAACCTATCAAAGAAGGAAAAGTCAGAGAGATCTACGATAACGGGGACACCTTAATCATGGTCGCCACTGACCGCATCAGCTGTTTTGACGTCATCTTACATAACGTCGTCACCAACAAAGGCAAAGTCTTAACCCAAATCTCGAAATTCTGGTTTGATTACACGAAAGACATCTGCAAGAACCACATGGTCAGCTGCGATGTCAAAGACATGCCTCCATTCTTCCAAAACGAGAAATTCGAAGGAAGAACGATGATGTGCAAAAAGCTCACCATGCTTCCTATTGAATGCATCGTCCGTGGCTACATCACCGGAAGCGGTTGGGCCAGCTATCAGAAAAACGGCACAGTCTGCGGCATCACCCTTCCTAAAGGTTTAGTGGAATCCGATAAGCTTCCTGAACCGATCTACACCCCATCGACCAAAGCCGAGATCGGCGATCACGATGAGAACATCTCCTTCGAAAGATCGGTTGAGGTCCTTGAAAAGGAATTCCCAGGCAAAGGCCTTGAATACGCGACCAAACTCAAGGAATACACCATCGCCCTTTATAAGAAATGCGCCGACTACGCCCTCACCAAAGGAATCATCATCGCCGACACCAAATTCGAATTCGGTCTTGATGAGAATGGCGAAGTCGTCGTCGCTGACGAAATGCTCACTCCAGATTCATCGAGATTCTGGCCTCTTGAGGGATACGAAAGAGGAAAGAGCCAGCCATCATTCGATAAGCAATTCGCCAGAGATTGGCTTAAGACTCATGAGCATGACTGGACCCTTCCAGAAGGGGTCGTCGAAAAGACCATCGCCAAATATCTCCAGGGTTACGAACTCTTAACCGGCAAACCTCTTAACGCCTAATAGTATTTGAAGCCACAAACGGGAAATCCTGAATGTGGCTTTTTTATTAACAAAAAAGGCCCGTATGATTACGAGCCTTGTTTTTTGTTGTTTATTCTCTGCCATCCCAGCAGTATGTGCAGATTTTCTCAGGATCCATTTCGACGGCTTCTTTAAGATCATCGAGTCTCATGAAGCGAAGGGATGTGAAGTTAAGCTTTTGGCGGATGTACTCGACCATATTGGCGTATTCTTTGCCATCTGGGTCGAGATATTTCTTGATCGTTTCCGGCTCAACGTTTCCTTCAAGGGCCATGATGGCGCGTCTAGCGATTAGTTCCATGTCGCTAGTCGAAGCGGAGAAGTTGAGGTATTTGCAGGCATAAAGGATTGGAGGGCACGAGGAACGGACATGAACCTCAGCGGCGCCGGACTTATAAAGGAATTCCGTCGTCTCTCTCATCTGGGTGCCTCTGACGATCGAGTCATCGATGAGAAGAAGCTTCTTGCCATCGATCAAATCGTGGATCGGAATGAGCTTCATGTGGGCGATGAGGTTACGTTTCGTCTGCATCGTAGGCATGAAGGAACGAGGCCAAGTAGGGGTGTATTTGACGAATGGCCTTGAGAATGGGATGCCTGAGGCATTTGAGTAGCCGATTGCGGCTCCAAGACCAGAATCAGGAACGCCTGCGACGGAATCAGGTTTGACGTTATCGCGCTTGGCGATGAACTCTCCGCACTTGCATCTAAGTTTCTCGACCGAGAGTCCTTCGTAGACGGTTGACGGATAACCATAGTAAATCCAAAGGAACGTGCAGATTCGCATCTTGTTTCCTGGTTCCACCAAGGTTCTGACGCCTGTTTCAGCATTGATGACGTCGATCTCGCCTGGACCGAGTTTCTTATAAGCCGTGTATCCTAAATTAAGGAACGCGAACGATTCGAATGTGACGCAATATGTGCCGTCTTCTTTCTTGCCGATGACGACAGGGGTTCTTCCGTATTTGTCTCTTGAGCAGTATATGCCCTTCTCGTTGAGAAGGAGGATGGTCATTGAGCCTTCAATGACTTCTTGGACATATTGCAAACCCTCAATAAGGTTTTTCTTTTGGTTGATGATGCTGGCGACGAGCTCTGTGCTATTGATGTCGCCGGTTGAGGTTTCAAGGAAGTGGGCGTTGTTATTAAGGAATTTTTCTTCGAGTTCTTTGGAATTGTTGATTTTGCCAACGCATGTGATGGCGTAGGTGCCATGGTTCGATCTCACGACGAGAGGCTGGGAATCGAAATCGGAAATGCATCCGATGCCCATCTTGCCTTTCATCGCCATCGCTTCTTTCTCGAATTTGGTTCTGAAAGGTGAATTCTCAATCTTATGGATTGCTTTGGTGATTTTGCCATCATCATTCAAGACGGCCAAACCCGCTCTTCTAGTACCTAAATGTGAGTGGTAATCGACCCCATAGAAAAGGTCGAATACACAGTCGCTTTTGCCGACAACTCCGAAAAATCCGCCCATAGAAATACCCTTTTATTTTGCGCTTATCGCACTTCCTCATTATAGGGAAGAAAAGAGGGGGATAAAGATAAAAGCGCTTTCATCCAAAAAACAATTTTTTCAGGGTTTGTATAAGGTATTATTTATATGACAAAAGCCCCAAAAGAAAGTAGAAGAAGGAGCCCATCATGAAAGCTATCATCTCAGTCGTTGGCAAAGATACGGTCGGTATTTTAGCCGCTGTCGCAACCAAATGCGCAGAATACAAAGTCAACATCCAAGACGTCAACCAAACCATCATCGGTGAGCTCTTTACAATGTATATGGTCGTCAGCATCGATAACCTGACGATCGATTTCACTTCCTTCGTTGATGAGATCCACAAAGTGGGTGAGGAGAAGAACCTCAAAATCGAATGCATGCATGAAGACATCTTCAACCTCATGCACAAGATCTAATTGGTGAGAAAAATGATCAACAATAGAGACGAGATTATTGAAACCATCCGCATGATCGAGGAAGAGAACCTCGACGTGAGAACCATCACGATGGGCATTTCGCTTGTCGACTGCATCGACAACGATATCAATAAGTCATGCGAGAAGGTCTATAACAAAATCTATAAATACGCGAAAGACCTCGTTAAAGTCGGAAACGAGATCTCCAAGAAATATGGCATCCCAATCGTCAACAAACGCGTTTCGGTCACCCCAATCTCCATCCTTGTCGGCGTATCCGGGGGAGACCCTGTCTTATACGCGAAAACCTTAGATAAAGTCGCGAAAGACATCGGCATCGATTTCATCGGCGGTTATAGCGCCCTTGTCCAAAAAGGGTTCGCTCCTGGCGACAAAGAACTCATCGATTCGATCCCTAGGGCCTTAAACGAAACATCATTTGTCTGCTCTTCGGTCAACGTTGGCTCAACCCGTGCCGGCATCAATCTCGACGCCGTCAAAATCATGGGTCAGAAAATCCTCGAAGCAGCAGAGTTATCTAAAGATAGAGAATGCATAGCCGCCTCCAAGATGGTTGTTTTCTGCAATGCGGTGGAGGATAACCCATTCATGGCTGGTGCCTTCCATGGCATCGGTGAAGCCGATTGCGTCATCAATGTCGGCGTCAGCGGCCCAGGCGCAGTCCGCGCAGCCGTTGCCAAATGCCCAAAAGACGCTTCGATATCCGAGATCGCCGACGTCATCAAAAAGACCGCCTTCAAAGTCACGAGAATGGGTCAGCTAGTCGGTGTTGAAGCATCAAGGATGCTCGGTGTCGAATTCGGCATCGTCGACTTATCCCTTGCCCCAACCCCGGCTATTGGCGATTCCGTCGCCCACATCCTTGAAGAAATGGGTCTCGAACAGTGTGGTGGAGTAGGCACGACAGCCTGCCTTGCCATCCTTAACGACGCCGTCAAAAAAGGAGGCGTCATGGCTTCCTCGAGAGTCGGCGGCTTATCCGGCGCTTTCATCCCGGTAAGCGAAGACCAAGGCATGATCGACGCGGCGAAATCAGGCGCTCTTTGCATCGAGAAGCTTGAAGCGATGACCGCTGTTTGCTCAGTCGGTTTGGATATGATCGTCATCCCAGGAGATACCACTCCAGAAGTGATTTCCGCCCTTATCGCCGACGAGGCGGCCATTGGCATGATCAACTCCAAGACGACCGCCGTGAGAGTCATCCCGGCAATCGGAAGAAAAGAAGGGGAAGAGCTCAATTTCGGAGGGCTTCTTGGCCACGCTCCGATATTGGCGATCAGACGTCAATCTCCAAAGACCTTCGTTGACCGTGGAGGTCAGATCCCTGCGCCTCTCAATTCTCTTAAGAATTAACGTTCCATTTAGGCCTCTATTCAGGGGCCTTTTCTTAATGTAACCACTTTCATTGCTCATTCGATTGAATATCGTGAGCAAATAAAATAGATTTTATATGTACTGAAAAACGTAACTGTTATTGTGACTGACGGTAAATGCGAATTAACGCAATGGAGCAATGACAGATTCAGTAGTCACGTCGACCGCCTGGGCACACTCGTGGAATTGATCTTTGTAATCACTTTCTAGCAGCGTGTCTTTTTATTTTTTTTGGGAGGGAAACAGTATGAAGAAAGTCGGAATCATCATGGGAAGCGCAAGCGATCTTCCAATCCTCAAGAAAGCATTCGAGCAGCTCGATGCCCTTGGAGTTCCTTATGAGGCTCACGTCTATTCGGCCCATAGAACCCCAGAGGAAGCGGGAAGCTTTGCCGCTAACGCAAAGGCAAACGGCTTCGGGGTCCTTATCGCAGCAGCGGGCATGGCCGCTCACTTAGCCGGCGCAATCGCTGCAAGAACCACCCTTCCAGTCATCGGAATCCCTTGCAAATCCGCCGCGCTTGAAGGTATGGACGCGCTTCTTGCGACCGTCATGATGCCTTCTGGGATCCCAGTAGCGACAGTCGCGATCGACGGGGCGAAAAACGCCGCTCTCTTAGCAGCGGAAATCCTCGCTCTTAATGACCCATCCCTCGACGCCAAGCTCGTTGCCCTAAGAGAAGAAGGCGCGAAAGCCGCCCTCGAAAAGGATAAGGAAATAGCAGAGGCCTTTAATAAATAAGCAAACAAATCTAAGGGAAGGAGGGGAAGAGAATGTCGTCGCTACATGAAGAATGTGGAATCTTCGGTGTCTATTCACCGATAAAACAAGACGTCGCCAGAACCGCGTACTACGGTTTATTCGCCCTCCAGCACCGTGGACAAGAATCCTGCGGCATCGTCGTCTGCGATGACGGTCTTTTCTCAACATACAAAGACTTAGGCCTTGTCGAAGAGGTCTTCACCGAACGTCATCTTGCCCGCCTCGGACAAGGAAACATCGCCGTTGGCCACGTCAGATATGGCACCACAGGCGCCACAGATAGACATAACGCCCAGCCTCTCGTCGTCAATCATATCCATGGCCATATCGCCATCGCCCATAATGGCAATATCACCAATTCATTCGAACTCCGTTCCCAGCTTGAGCTCCAAGGCTCAATTTTCCACACAACCTCAGACACAGAGGTCATATCCTACATAGTCACAAGAGAAAGAATCACCTCGAATTCCATCGAAGAAGCGGTGGAACGCGCGATGTACACCATCAAAGGCGCCTATTCCCTTGCCGTCATGTCACCGACAAAACTCGTCATCGCCCGCGACCCATATGGTTTCAGACCTCTATGCTATGGCGTCAGAGATGATGGCACCTATATCGCCGCGAGCGAAACCTGCGCCCTCGAATCAGTCGGCGCCAAATTCGTCCGTGACGTCCTCCCAGGCGAAGTCGTCTACTTCGACAAGGAAGGCGTTCACTCCATCAAGACGCACTGCGGCAAGCAGAAGAAACACATCTGCGTCTTCGAATTCGTCTATTTCGCTAGACCTGACTCAGTGATCGACGGCGTATCCGTCCATTCAGCCAGGGTCAAAGCGGGAGAATACCTCGCAAAATCCCATCCAGTTGAGGCCGATATCGTCATCGGCGTCCCGGATTCAGGGCTTGATGCCGCAATCGGATATTCAAAGGAATCAGGCATCCCTTACGAAATCGGATACATCAAAAACAAATACATCGGCCGCACGTTCATCGCTCCTGGCCAAGATAACAGGGAAGACAAAGTCAAACTCAAGCTCAACCCAATCTCCTCGGTCGTCAAAGGCAAACGAGTGGTGGTCATCGATGACTCAATCGTCAGAGGCACCACAAGCAAGAAGACAATCAAGCTTCTTCGCGATGCGGGCGCCAAAGAAATCCATATGAGGGTATCCTCACCGACCTTCCTCAATCCTTGCTTCTATGGCACGGACATCGATTCGAAAGACAATCTCATCGCCTGCCACCATTCGGTGGAGGAGATTGCGAAGATCATCGGCGCGGATTCGCTTGGATTCCTCTCGGTCGAAAACGTCAGGGACATCGCAGGGGGAGAATGCTGCACGGCTTGCTTCGATGGCAAGTACCCAACAGCCATTCCAAAAGACAACAGAAAATCAAGATTTGAAAGCAAGATCTCAGATAAAGATTAAGCGGGGGAGAAACATGAAAAATTCAAAATCGGAATCATACGCGGCAGCAGGCGTGGACATCACGGCAGGATACAAGGCCGTTGAGCTCATGAAGGCTCATATCGCCAGAACCATCGTCCAATCGAAACCAGAGGACATCGGCGGCTTCGGTGGGCTTTTCACGCTTGATCTCGAAGGCTATAAGCACCCAATCCTCGTCTCAGGGACCGATGGCGTTGGCACCAAACTCAAGATGGCTTTCCTCATGGATAAGCATGACACCGTCGGCATCGACTGCGTCGCCATGTGTGTAAACGACGTCATTTGCTGCGGCGCCAAACCTCTTTTCTTCCTGGACTACATCGCCTGTGGCAAGAACTACCCAGAGAAGATCGCCTCCATCGTTTCAGGCATCTGCGATGGCTGCGTCATGGCCCATAGCGAGCTTGTCGGTGGCGAAACCGCGGAAATGCCAGGCTTCTACCCAGTCGACGAATATGATCTCGCCGGTTTCTCAGTCGGCATCGTCGACAAAGACAAAGTCATCGATAACAAAAAGATGGCGGCAGGCGACGTCATGATCGCCCTCCCAAGCAGCGGCGTTCACTCAAACGGCTTCTCTCTTGTCAGAAAAGTCTTCGACATCGAACACGCCGACATCAAAACCCCTCTCCCAGAGCTTGGTGGCAAGTCTCTTGGCGAAACCCTTCTCACCCCAACCAAAATCTACGTCAAACCAGTCCTCGCCCTTCTTGATGAAGTCGAGGTCAAAGGCATCTCCCATATCACCGGAGGAGGCTTCTATGAGAACATGCCTCGCTCCATCCCAGACGGACTTAAGGTCGTCATCAAGAAAGAAGACGTCAAGATCCTCCCGATCTTCAAACTCATCCAGTCAAAGGGAAATATCCCTGAAAGAGATATGTTCAACACCTACAACATGGGTGTCGGCATGTCGATCATCGTGAGGCCAGAGGATGTTGAGAAATCTCTTGCCATCCTAAAAGCCCATGGCGAAGACGCTTACGTCGTTGGCCATATCGAAAAATCAACAAGCGACGAAAAGATCGAAATCAACCTCTAAGACAATGAAAAAGGAATTTGCTAACATCGCGGTCTTCGTTTCAGGGGGAGGCACCAATCTCCAGGCGATTCTCGACTCTATTGACAAAGGAATCATCTCGTCTGGAAAAGTCACCCTCGTCGTCTCGAACAAAAAAGGCGTCTACGCCTTAGAAAGAGCGAAGAGCCATAACATCGAATCGCTTGTCGTCTCAAAGAAAGAGCTCGGTTCCCAAGAAGCCTTCGAGGACGCTCTCCTCAAGGCTCTAAAGGAAAGAGATATCGACCTCATCGTTCTCGCAGGATTCTTAGCCATCCTCTCCGAGAGATTCGTCAAGGAATACCCTAATCGAATCATCAACGTTCACCCATCCCTCATCCCATCCTTCTGCGGCGATGGCTTCTATGGACTTCGTGTCCATGAGGCTGCCTTAGCAAAAGGAGTCAAGGTCACAGGCGCCACAGTCCACTTCGTAAACGAGATCACCGACGGGGGAAAAATCATCCTTCAGAAGGCAGTCGAGGTGAAAGAAGGGGACACCCCTGAAATCTTACAGCGCCGCGTCATGGAGGAAGCCGAATGGAAGATTCTCCCTCAAGCGGTGGAAATGGTATCGAAACAGTTATTGGAGGACAAATAAATGAACATCTACGCTGTCAACAACATCAAAGAACTCATCAAGGATAACCCTTATGTCGGCCGTGGCATCATCATCGGCAAAACGAGCGATGGCAAGAAAGCGGCTTTCGCTTACTTCATCATGGGCAGAAGCGAGAATTCGAGAAACAGAATCTTCGCCTTCAAGGACAACGTCCTCTACACCGAGCCATTCGATGCGTCCAAAGTCAAAGACCCATCGCTCATCATCTACGCCGCGGTGAGAGACATCGACAACAAGATGATCGTCACCAATGGCGACCAGACCGATACCATTTACGAAGGCCTTAAAGCGGGCAAATGCATGAAGCACTCCCTCAAGAGCCGCGCTTTTGAGCCAGATTTCCCAAACCTCACCCCACGCATTTCCGGCGTTCTCAAATTCGAGGAAAAGGATTTCTCATATGAGATGTCCATCCTTAAATCCGCCGATGAGAATGGAACCGCCTGCAACCGTTACTATTTCGAATATGACGCTCTCCCAGGACTTGGACATTTCATCCACACCTATGTCACCGACGGAAATCCAATCCCAACCTTCCAGGGCGAGCCTGAAAGAGTCGAAATCCCAAGCGATATCGATGAATTCACTAACGATATCTGGACTGGCTTAAACGAGAACAACAAGATCTCCCTCTACGTCAGATACGTTGATTTAGAAACCAAAGAAGTCACTTCAAGACTTCTCAATAAAAACAAATAAGGAGGAGCAGATGGAAGAAAGAAAAGGATACATTTCACCATTCTCAACCCGCTACGCGAGCGAAGAGATGCAGTATGTTTTCTCTAACGATTTCAAGTTCCAGACTTGGAGAAAACTCTGGGTTTCTCTTGCCAAAAGCGAAAAGAAACTAGGCTTAGACATCACCGACGAGCAAATCGCCGAGCTCGAAGCCCACGTTACTGACATCAACTACGACGTCGCGGAAGAAAGAGAAAGAATCGTCAGACATGACGTCATGTCTCACGTCTATGCCTATGGTCAGCAATGCCCAAAAGCAGCCGGCATCATCCATTTAGGCGCCACATCCTGCTATGTTGGCGATAACACCGACGTCATCATTCTTAGAGAAGCGAGCAAGATCGTCCTTAAGAAGGCCGCTCAGGTCCTAAGCAACCTCAAAGCCTTTGCCCTTAAGTACAAAGACCTTCCTTGCCTTGCTTACACCCACCTTCAGCCAGCTCAGCTCACCACAGTCGGCAAGAGAGCCACTTTGTGGATGAATGAGCTTGTGATGGATATCGAAAACCTCGTCTATCAGATGGATAACCTCAAGCTCCTCGGCCAAAAAGGCACCACAGGAACCCAAGCTTCCTTCATGGACCTTTTCGGTGGCGATGAAGCCAAAGTCAAAGAACTCGAGAAACTCATCGCAAAGGATATGGGCTTTGAAGCCTGTGTCCCAGTTTCAGGACAAACCTATTCCCGCAAGGTCGATAGCTATTTCTTAAGCGTCCTTTCAGGATTTGCGCAGTCCGCCTACAAATTCTCCAACGACCTCCGTATCCTCCAGTCCTTCGAGGAGATCGAAGAGCCATTTGAGAAGACCCAGATCGGCAGCTCCGCGATGCCATACAAACGTAACCCAATGAGAAGCGAAAGAATCTCCTCTCTTGCAAGATACGTCATCGTCGACTCCATAAACCCAGGTCTTACCGCTGGCACCCAATGGTTTGAAAGAACCCTTGATGACAGCGCCAATAAGCGTGTCTCCGTCGCTGAGGCTTTCTTAGCGGTGGACGCCATCCTCAACATCTACATCAACATCTCATCGAACCTCGTCGTCTATGAGAACGTCATCCGCCGCCGTGTCATGGAGAAGCTTCCATTCATGGCTACTGAGAACATCATGATGGAAGCCGTCAAACGCGGTGGCAACCGTCAGGAGCTCCATGAAGCGATCCGCGTTCACTCCCAGGCAGCGGCCTACGAAGTCAAGATGAACGGCAAACCAAACGACCTCATCGATAGACTCGTCGCCGATCCGATGTTCAACCTCAAAAAGGAAGACATCGAAAAAGAGCTCGACCCAGCCAAATACACCGGCAGGGCCTCTTCTCAAGTCGTCGAATTCATCGCCGACTATGTCGATCCGCTTCTTAAGAAATACCAAGGTGAGGAAATCACCGCTACTTTGAAAGTCTAAAAAGGAGAAAAACAATGAAAGAATTCGAACTCAAATACGGTTGCAACCCAAATCAAAAGCCATCGAGGATCTATATGGCTAACGGAGAAGATCTCCCAATCGAAATCCTCAATGGCCGCCCAGGCTACATCAACTTCCTTGATGCTTTTAACTCTTACCAGCTCGTCAAAGAGCTCAAAGAAGCCCTTGGATATGTTGCCTGCGCTTCCTTCAAACATGTTTCCCCAACAAGCGCCGCCATCGGCCTCCCACTTGACGAAAAACTCAAGAAGGCCTGCTTCGTCGATGACGTCAAAGGCTTAGACGAATCTCCTGTTGCCTGCGCTTATGCCAGAGCCAGAGGCACCGACAGAATGTGCTCCTTCGGCGATTGGGTCGCCTTCAGCGATGAAGTCGATCTCACAACCGCTTTGATGGTCAAGCGCGAAGTCAGCGATGGCATCATCGCCCCAAGCTACTCCAAAGAAGCCCTCGAAGTCCTCAAAGCCAAGAGAAACGGCACCTACAACGTCGTTAAGATTGACCCTAACTACGTTCCAGCCGAGAAAGAGACCAAACAGGTCTATGGCATCACCTTCGAGCAGGGCAGAAACAACTTCAAGATCAACCGCGAGCTTCTTTCTAACATCGTCACCAAAAACAAAAACCTCCCAGAAAGCGCCGTTCAGGATCTCATCATCGCTTTGATCACCCTCAAATACACTCAGTCGAATTCCGTCTGCTACGCCTACAAAGGCCAGGCTATCGGCGTTGGTGCCGGTCAGCAATCGAGAATTCACTGCACCCGCTTAGCCGGAAGCAAAGCCGACACTTTCTTCCTCCGTCAGCATGACAAAGTCCTTAACCTCCCATTCCTCCCAACCATCAAGCGTCCTGATAGAGATAACGTCATCGATGGCTACATCAACCAGAACGAAGAGGATGTCTGCGCTGATGGAGTTTGGCAGAAATACTTCACCAAGCAGCCAGAAAGATTCACCCGCGAAGAGCAGAAAGCCTATCTTTCAACCATCACCGGCGTCTCTTTAGGCAGCGACGCTTTCTTCCCATTCTTCGACAACATCGAAAGAGCCAAACGCTCTGGCGTCTCCTATATCGCCGAACCTGGCGGTTCAGTGAGAGACGACCTCGTCATCGAATGCGCTGACAAATACGATATGGTCATGGCATTCACCGGAATGCGTTTATTCCACCATTAGTCGAGGGCTCTCAAATGAAGGTATTGGTCGTTGGAAGCGGTGGCAGAGAACACGCCATCATCAAGAAAATCAAAGAAAACAAAAACGTCGAAACCATTTATGCCTATCCAGGCAACGGAGGCATGAAGGATGACGCGGTTTTAGTAGCCGGTTCAGCAACCGATATCGAAGGAGTCGTCTCTTTCTCAAAAGAAAACAAAGTCGACTATGTCGTCGTCACCCCAGATGACCCGCTTGTCTTAGGCATGGTCGATGCTCTTGAGGCCGAAGGCATTCCTTGCTTTGGCCCAAAAAAGAACGCCGCCATCATCGAAGGCAGCAAAGTCTTCTCCAAGAACCTGATGAAGAAATATGGCATCCCAACAGCGGCCTATGAGGTCTTCGATGACGTCAATAAGGCCCTTAAGTATGTCGAAACCTGCCCAATCCCAACGGTCGTCAAAGCCGATGGCCTTGCTCTTGGCAAAGGTGTCGTCATCGCCATGACGAGAGTTGAGGCGAAAGAAGCCGTCATCTCCGCCATGAGCGATCACCGCTTCGGCGCCTCAGGCGATCACATCGTCATCGAGGAATTCTTAGAGGGACCGGAGGTTTCGGTTCTTGCCTTCACCGATGGCAAAACCCTTAAGCCAATGGTCTCGAGCATGGATCACAAACGTGCTCTTGATAACGATGAGGGCCTCAATACCGGCGGCATGGGCACAATCGCCCCAAACCCTTATTACACAAAAGAAATCGCTAAGGTCTGCATGGAAAAGATCTTCCTTCCAACCATCGAAGCGATGAATAAAGAAGGGAGAACCTTCAAAGGCTGTCTCTATTTCGGTCTAATGCTTACCAAAGACGGACCAAAGGTCATCGAATACAATTGCCGTTTCGGAGACCCAGAGACCCAAGTCGTTCTTCCGCTTCTTGAAAGCGACCTTCTCACCATCATGATGGCAACCACAAACGGAACGCTCGATAAGACCGAAGTCAAATGGAGCGACAAATCAGCGTGTTGCGTCATCATGGCCTCAAAAGGATATCCAGCCCATTATGAGAAGGGCTTTGAGATCACTTGTGAGGAAAGCGTCAAAAACGACATCTATTTCGCAGGCGCAAAGCTTGATGGCGATAAGCTTCTCACTAACGGTGGCCGCGTCTTAGGCGTCACCTCAATCGGCGAGTGCCTTGAGTCCGTCATCAAAGCATCATACGAAAAAGTCAGCAAAATCCATTTCGATAATAGCTTCTACCGTCACGATATCGGCGCTAGAGCGCTTAAAGCCAAGGAGGGAAAGTAATGGTCAATAGAGTTTACGTAGAGAAAAAGCCAGGTCTTCAGAATGAGGCCAATGCTTTATTTAGCGAATTCAAGAATCTTCTTGGCATCAAGGGACTCAAATCGCTTAGGATCCTTAACCGTTACGACCTTGAGAACATCGACGCCAAAGTATTAGAGAAAGCCATCAGCACCGTTCTTTCGGAACCTCAGCTTGATGACGTTTACACTGAGCTCCCTGCCTCAAAAGGCTTAGTGTTCGCCGTCGAATACCTCCCAGGCCAATTCGACCAAAGAGCCGATTCAGCCGCCCAGTGCATTCAGATCATGGCGGTCATCGATAAGCCGCTCATCAAGACCGCTAAGGTCTATATCCTAGAAGGCGAACTCTCAAAAGAAGAAGTGGCAGCCGTCAAGAAATACGTCATTAACCCTGTAGAGGCCAGAGAAGCGAGCTTAGAGCTTCCTGCTACCCTCAAAACGCAGTACGTCGTCCCAACATCGGTCAAGACCTTGACTGGTTTCATCGATAAAACCAGAGAAGAGCTTGATGCCTTCGTTAAGGAAAATGGCTTAGCGATGGACCTTGACGACATCGCTTTCTGCCAAGCCTACTTCAGAAGCGAGAAAAGAGACCCAACCATCACCGAAATCAAGATGATCGACACATATTGGTCTGATCACTGCCGTCATACGACCTTCTTGACCACGATCGATAATGTCTCTTTCGAAGACAAAGAGATCCAAGAAGCTTACGAAGAATACATCGAGTGCCGCAAAGAACTCGGTAGAACCAAACCAATCAACCTCATGGATATTGGCACCCTCGCTGCCAAAGTCCTCAAAAAGAGAGGCTTACTCGAGAAACTCGATGAATCAGAGGAAATCAATGCCTGCACCGTCAAAATCGATGTCAAAGTCGATGGTGAAACTGAGAAATGGCTCCTCCTCTTCAAAAACGAAACCCATAACCACCCAACCGAAATCGAGCCTTTCGGTGGTGCGGCCACATGTATCGGCGGCGCTATCCGTGACCCTCTTTCGGGAAGAAGCTACGTCTACGCTGCGATGCGTGTCACCGGCGCTGGCGACCCAACCGTCCCGCTTAGCGAAACCATCCAGGGCAAACTCCCTCAGCGTAAACTCGTTCAGACCGCAGCGGCTGGTTATTCCTCATATGGCAACCAGATCGGCTTAGCTACTGGCATCGTCGATGAGATCTATCACCCAGGATACGTCGCAAAACGTATGGAAATCGGCGCGGTCATCGCCGCAACCCCAGCCGAAAACGTCAGACGTGAGCGCCCAGTCGATGGCGATGTCGTCATCCTTCTTGGCGGCAGAACCGGCAGAGATGGCGTCGGTGGCGCAACCGGCTCCTCCAAAGCCCATAACGCCCACTCCGTCGAAACCTGCGGCGCTGAAGTCCAAAAAGGAAACGCCCCAGAAGAAAGAAAACTCCAAAGGCTCTTCAGAAACAAAGAAGCCTGCCAGATGATCAAACGCTGCAACGACTTCGGTGCGGGTGGCGTTTCAGTCGCGATCGGCGAACTCGCGGATGGCTTATCGATCAACCTCAACGCCGTCCCAAAGAAATACGAAGGCCTTGATGGCACTGAGCTCGCCATCAGCGAATCGCAAGAAAGAATGGCAGTGGTGGTCGAGAAAGAAAACGTCGATGCCTTCCTTGCCATCGCAAACAAAGAAAACCTCGAAGCAACTCCTGTTGCCGTCGTCACAGAAAACCCACGCCTTGTCATGAAATGGAACGACAAGGTCATCGTCGATATCAGCCGAGAATTCCTTAACTCCAACGGCGCTGAGAAACATATCGATATCCTCGCCTCAAAGCCTCTTAGCTATAAGAAAGAGGTGGCAGGGGATTTCGCTTCAAACCTCAAAGCCCTCGCTGGCGATCTCAACATTTGCTCAAAGCGTGGCCTCAGCGAGAGATTCGACTCAACCATCGGCGCAGGCGCCGTCACCATGCCGTTTGGCGGCAAATACCAAAGAACTCCTGTCCAGACCATGGTCACCAAGATCCCAGTCGAGGAAAAACACACCGACGATTGCTCCTTCATGTCTTGGGGATATAACCCATTCATCATGGAGAAGAACCCATACCAAGGCGCTTACCTCTCAGTCGTTGAGAGCATCTCAAAACTCATCGCAGCGGGCGCTAAATTCGAAGACGTCTATCTCACCTTCCAGGAATACTTCAAGAAGCCGATGAAAGATCCAAGACGTTGGGGCGAGCCTTTAAGCGCTCTCCTTGGCGCGTTCAAAGCCCAGCTCGACTATGGCGTTGCCGCAATCGGTGGCAAAGACTCGATGTCAGGATCATTCGAGAAACTCGATGTTCCTCCGACCCTTGTCTCCTTTGCCGTCACCACGGGCAACGTCAACGAAGTCCTCACCAACGAATTCAAAGAAGCAGGCAGCAAGGTCTATCTCTTAAAACCAGAATATGAGAAGAACGGACTTCCAAATGCCGAAAGCCTCAAAGCTCTTTTCAAGAGAATCGGAGACCTTAATGCCAAAGGCTTAATCAAATCATGCTTCACCCCAACTCTTGGAGGTGTCGCCGAAGCCGTCATGAAAGCCGCTATCGGCAATGGCTACGGCTTCAAGTTCAATAGCGAATTGACCCTTAATGACATCTTTGGCTATGCCTATGGCTCGTTCATGGTTGAGACCAATGAAGAACTTGATGGCCTCTATGTTGGCGAAGTCACTTCTGATTCCAAATACGTTTACCAGAACGAAGAAGTGGCAATTAGCGACATCGATGCCTTATACGAAGGCAAGCTCGAAAGCGTCTACCCAACCCTCGAAAAAAAAGATAACAAGATCTATGAAACCTTCTCCTACGAGAGAGAAGCCAAGGCTCACGCTTCAAAGCACTATGACGAAGTGAGAGTCCTTATCCCAGTCTTCCCAGGAACCAACTGCGAATTCGATTCTGCTAAGGCCATGAGGGATGCAGGGGCTTCGGTTAAGATCTTCGTCATCAATAACCTCGATACCAAAAACCTCAACAAATCCATCATGGATTTCGCCGAAGAGGTGAAGAAGAGCCAGATCATCTTCATCCCAGGCGGATTCAGCGGTGGTGATGAACCAGACGGTTCCGCCAAATTCATCACCTCGTTCTTCAGGAACGAAGCGATCAAGAATGCCGTCACCGATCTTCTTGATAACAGAGAAGGCTTGATGCTTGGCATCTGCAATGGCTTCCAAGCCCTCATCAAACTCGGTCTAGTCCCATATGGCAAAATCATGGATACGGATCAGACCTGCCCAACCCTTACCTTCAACACGATCGCTAGACACCAATCGAAGATTGTCAGAACGAGAATCGCGTCGAATAAGTCGCCATGGTTAGCTAGAACCAAGGTCGGTGACGTCTATAACGTCGCCATCTCCCATGGTGAGGGCCGTTTCTACGCAAGCGAAGAACTCGTAAGAGAACTTGCGAAGAATGGGCAAATTGCTACGCAATATGTTAATCTTAAAGGCGAAGCAACCGACGATATCCGCTATAACCCAAATAACTCGGCTTTAGCAGTGGAAGGCATCACTTCCTTCGATGGCAGAGTCCTTGGCAAGATGGGCCACAGCGAACGTATCGGAAATGGATTATATAAGAACGTCTACGGCGAATACGACATGGAGATGTTTAGAGCCGCAGTTGAGTTCTTCAAATAAAAAAATTCTTAGGAGGAAAGAAAAATGCTTACAGACATTGAAATCGCCCAAAAGTGCGAGAAGAAGCCTATCTTCGAAATCGCAAAAATCGCCGGAGTCGACGACAAGTACCTTGAGCCTTATGGCAAATACAAAGCCAAGGTCGACTACGCCCTTTTAAAAGAAGGACGCAAGAAAGGAAAACTCATCCTTGTCACCGCGATCACCCCAACTCCAGCAGGCGAAGGCAAAACCACAACAAGCATCGGTCTCGCCGACGGTCTTAGAAAGATCGGCAAGAACACGATCGCAGCCTTGAGAGAACCATCTCTTGGCCCAGTCTTCGGAATCAAAGGCGGCGCTGCCGGCGGTGGATACGCCCAGGTCGTCCCAATGGAAGACATCAACCTTCACTTCACCGGTGACTTCCACGCCATCACCACAGCCAATAACCTTCTCTGCGCCCTTCTTGATAACTCGATTCAACAGGGCAACCCTTTAGGAATCGATAACCGCAAAATCGTCATCAAGAGATGCCTTGATATGAATGACCGCCAGCTTAGATTTGTCGTCGATGGTCTTGGCGGCAAAGCCAATGGCACCCCAAGAGAAGATGGATTCGACATCACCGTCGCAACCGAAATGATGGCTATCTTCTGCCTTGCAACCTCAATCAACGACTTAAAGGAAAGAATCGGCAGAATGGTCGTCGCCTACACCTATGACGACAAACCAGTCACAGCCAAAGATCTCCATGCCGTCGGTGCGATGACCGCTCTTCTCAAAGACGCCATCAAACCTAACCTCGTCCAGACCCTTGAAGGCACCCCATGCTTCGTCCATGGTGGCCCATTCGCCAATATCGCCCATGGCTGTAACTCAGTCACCGCTACGAACATGGCTATGTCACTTGCTGACTACACCGTCACGGAAGCAGGATTCGGTGCTGACTTAGGCGCTGAGAAATTCCTTGATATCAAATGCCGTTTAGCCGGCCTCAAACCAGATTGCGTCGTTATGGTCGCAACCGTCAGAGCCCTCAAGATGCACGGTGGCTTAAAGAAGACCGAACTTGGCAAAGAAGATCTCGTTGCCCTTGAAAAAGGCCTTCCAAACCTTCTTAGACACATCGACAACATTGTGTCCGTCTATCACCTCCCATGCGTCGTCGCGATCAACCGTTTCCCAACCGACACCGATGCTGAAATCGAGCTCGTTGAGAAGAAGTGCAAAGAGCTCGGCGTCAACGTCAAGCTCTCAACCGTTTGGGCCGATGGTGGCAATGGTGGCATCGAACTTGCGAAAGAAGTCGTCCGCCTTTGCGACGAACCAAACAACTTCAGCTTCAGCTATGAACTCGACGCCTCAATCGAAGAGAAACTCGAGCAGATCGTTAAGAAGATCTATCATGGCAGTGGCGTAGTTCTCACCCCAACCGCCAAAAAGCAGGCTGCCAAGCTTGAAGAACTCGGATTCGGAAAACTCCCAATCTGCGTTGCTAAGACCCAATACTCATTCTCTGATGACCAGAACAAACTTGGTGCTCCAGATAACTTTGAGGTCACGGTCAGAAACATCAAAGTCAGCGCTGGCGCAGGCTTCATCGTTGCCTTAACCGGCGAGATCATGACAATGCCAGGACTTCCAAAAGTTCCTGCCGCAAACAACATCGATGTCGATGAAGATGGCAACATCTCTGGCTTGTTCTAATATCCGAAAATAACGAGCAAAATCGAAAAATCCGCTGCAAATTCAGTGGATTTTTCTTTTAAGGGTATTGATTTCCTTCTATCAAAAAGCGCATGATTAAAAACCGAGGTAACAAATCATGAAAAAAGTATTTTTGTTTGCTGGTCTATGCGTGTCTGCTTTCTTAAGCTTTGAGCTTTTCATTTCTACAGTTGAAGGTATAGTCGTGTACTCAAATGATGGAGGCCAGCTTCCGGGTGCGTACTATGTCAGATTAATTCTTGGTGCTTTGATGCTTATCGCAGCCATCTTAGGAATTGTATTTACGGCTAAGATGTTCAAGAAGAAAGATGGGGATTTAGACTATATAATTCCCGCTATTCTTCTCTTAGTTTGCGCTGGCATTCTTATGCTTGGCTTTTTGCCGATGCAAATTTTTAATTGTGTCCAAACCATATCATATTATTCGCAACCTTCTGGCTATCCATACGATCCCGATGGTGAAACTGCGCAGAAACTAATCGCGCTTAGCATCATCTTTGTTTTGCTCGATCTCGTCGAAGGGTTATTCGTCACTGTCCTCGCAGTCTTATCCCTCGTCAAACAGGATACAAAGAAAAGCAACTAATCGGTCTCCGTCATTCACACCTAAAGGCCATTTTTGGCCTTTTTCTTTTGCGCATGAGCGGTGGGGCGTGTTTACTCGCCTTCCCCAGTAGTGATATTATCAAACGCGATGAACACCCATTACCCTATCATCCTCGTACACGGTCTCGCTGTCAGAGACTGCATTTTCATGAAGCCTTTCGGCCAGATTGAGCGCATTCTCAAAATCGAAGGATTTAACGTTAGCAGAAGCAAGATCGACGCTTTTGCCACAATCGAGCATAACGCGGAGTCTCTAAAAGAGGAGATTCTCAAGATCTGTGAGGAACACGGTGTCGACAAAGTAAATGTCATCGCCCACTCAAAAGGGGGCCTCGATGCCAGATATATGATTGAGAAGCTAGACATGGCCGATCATGTCGCAAGCTTAACTACCCTTTGCACCCCGCATAAGGGAAGCGTCTTCGCCAGAGGCTTTATCAAGCTTCCTCGCTGGATGCTTAAATTTATGTCTTTCTTCGTTAATCTTTGGTACCGCATCCTTGGGGACAAACGTCCTAATTCCTTCAGATCCTTGGAGCAGCTTTCCTCCTTCAATCCCGTGGAAGAAGAGACCATTCTTCTTGGAAGTGGAATCTACTGTCAGAGCTATTCGGCCACACTTGAAAGAAGCAGGGACGATTTCGTGCTCGGAATCCCTCTTGCTTTCTGCCATTACTTCGAGAAAGGGGAGCCGTGCGATGGCCTTGTCACCAATGAATCCGCCAAATTCGGCGAATACAAAGGCAATATGCTAGAAGGCTCCATCTCCCATAGCGACGTCTTCGATTTCATGGCCAAGAAAAAGAAAAAGGACCGCATATACGCATTCTACTCATCCTTATGTGAGGATTTGAAAACTAGAGGTTTCTGATGAATATCCTCCTTCCTTTGAGCATCACCCTTCTCTTTGAGACGAGCATATATATGATCCTTAACTATCGCAGCCTCAAGCTGTTTTTTGTCGCGTCCCTAATGAACATCCTTCTGAACGTCTCGATGAACCTTTTGCTATCGTTATCGATGTCGTTAGAGGAATTCGTTACGCTATTGGTCATTTACGAGGTGGTAACGGTTTTCGCTGAATCGATAATCCTTTGGATTACGATGCACATAAAGTATTGGAAAACGCTGGTGTTCTCTTTGCTTGCGAACGCCACCAGTTTTGGTGTCGGTTTGATCCTTAACACATATGTCTATCAGCACAAAATAGCAGCGATAATCGTCTGCTCCGCTTTCTTTTTGTTTTATTTGCTTCTATTTGTTCTTGTTTTCTTTCTTTTTGCGAAAAATCGCGAGGTACGAAACCAAAATAACAAGCCCGATAAAAGCGGCAGGGACAATAAGGAAGAGAGATAACATCAACCAGGTAAATGGGTCTGACATCATGCTCAGGAAGTTTTTGATAAATATTTCTCCCGTTTCCTTGAACCAGTTGTACCTTTTGCCATAAGAGCGGTAAGCCTTGATCGAGTCTATCGTCAATTCGGATAAATCTAGTTCTTCAAACGTCCGAAAACTCCCCAGTTTTCCAGAATAAGAGATATCCGTCCCGAAAGCATAACGAACGCCTTTGTAGGTGACGTCCACAATAGCGGCATACTCATAGTCGTCTAGGCCTTCTATGGTGGAGGCTATTTCATAAAGCTTTTCGTTTTCATCGCTTTTTTTGATTGAATAATCGGAGAACGAAACATTCTCGTCCACTATGCTCAAAGACGAGAATTTCCATACGTCTTCTCCGTCATCGTTAAGAGGCAATTTTTCTTCGGCGATGAGGGAATATGTTTTTGTTTCACCTGATGGCACTTTCTCATAGTAGAAGAGTTTATCCTTCCATTCGAATGAGGAGATGTGGTGGCCGTTCAGTATTAAATCACTAGAAATCTCTGGATATCTGTCCCCTTGGTTTTCGATGGTTATCAGATACTTTTCTTTTGTGTAGTTGTCGGCCACCTCGTAAGTCCCATCATGGACGCAGGAAACCAAAAAGCTTTCATAGTCATAGTCCGTTTCTGGGTACTCCGCAGGAGGAGCGTTGCTTATCAATAGCGGTAACACAAGGATTGAGGTTAGTAACGCTTTCTTTCTCTTTTTCATAAAATCCCCTGCAAAAATGACCTATTCATATTCTTACAAAAATCGCATTTAAAAGGCAATTGGTCTTTTTCGTGTATTTGCATCGGGCAAAGGGGTTATTAACTCACTTAAGGATTTTTGCTAATATTTGAACAGTTTTCCGTGACTTAATTGTCACGTTAGGTGAAAGGCAACAATGGGCATTTCCAGAAGAATCGCTGAGGCCTTCCTCGAGGGAGAGGAAAAGGCGACTGAGACGGTCTATCTTGAGTTCAAGAACCTGATGTATTTCATCATCGCCTCTTACGTCCCTTCGAAAGAAGACTGCGACGATCTTTTGAGCGAGTCCTTCATGAAGGCAATCGAACACCGCTCCGACATGAAGGATCCTAGCAAGATCAAGGCATTCCTTTCCACGATCGCTAGGAATAATGCCCTCAATTTCCTTAAAAAGAAGAGCGACGTGCCATCATCCGAAATCATCGACAGGATGTATGGGGAAGAAGATCGTTGCAACGGCGTCCTCACTTTGATTGAGCCTCTCCTAACCAACAAGGAGACCATCGTTGTCTATCTTAAAGCGGTCTTCTCATATACTTGGCCGGAAATAGTGGAAGAGACGGGTATCGCCGAATCCACTGCGAGGAGAATCTATGCCTCCGCCAAAGAGAAGCTGCAGAAAGGACTCCTATGAACTTCGAAAAACGCATGAAAAAACATGGCACGGAGAATCTCAATTCCATCGTGCCGAATCCATATCCTGTAGTCGAGCCTCAGAGATCTTTCCCATTCTGGGCGAAGTTCGCCGCTCCTATAGGCTCGCTCTTACTCGCTGCCTCGATTGTCGGCGCCATTGTCATCCCTGTTGCCCTCAATAGAGGCATCGATGAGCCGCCAGTGGAACTTAGCTCGTTTACCTCTGAGGCTTCTTCTTCCCAGCCTTACCAAGGCGATCCAAACGTCACTCCAAGCGTCACTGTTGTTGGCGCCCCAAAAACCAATTATACTGCGATCTTGGATAAGAAAATCGTCAGCAGAACCGGCCCGAAAGCCCTTGAGCACCTCTCTTCTTATTTGACCGATCCTAAAAACAAGAACTTCACCATTTCGCCTGCATCCTACATTCTTTGCGCTTCCGCCTTGGCAGCAGTTTCCGATGACTTTGACTTGAACGCTTACGGTTTGGTCGATGCCAAAGACGACACGAAAGCCCTCTTGGAGAACTGGAACGGCCATTACACTACGGGCAGAGTCGGCGAAGAGGTTGAGAGGTGTTCGTTCAAGAGCGGCGTCCTCCATCAGCAAGTCGGCGGCACATACGCCTTTGATGATGAAAAGCGGAAACAATTTGAGGATGCTTATATCGCCACAAGCGTAGCCGTCCCTGGACAGCACGCAGAACAAGCCCAACAGTATTTTGAGGATGCGGTGGACCTCACCATCCCTGTCCCTAATGTGGACATCATGGGTCGCGATGGCGTGCTCACCTATGGTGCTCTCACGATGATGGACCTAACTTGGGGTACCTATGAGACCAAGAGGAATCCTTTCACGCTCGATGATGGTAGGGTTCTCAGCGTCCAAACTGGCATTTATGCAACCGAAGCCAAAGCAGTCAACATCAAATACTATGAAGGCGCGACATACTTGGCTTTCTCTTTCAGGATTTACACCACCGACCTCATGATCGTTCTTCCTAACGAAGGCGTCTCGCTCGAGTCGGTTCCTCTTCTTGAGGCGTATAACGAAATCGCCCTAAATAATAGAGTCGCCGAGGCAAAAGCTTACGGCTATATCCCATATTTCCATCTAAGCAATTATTCATTCGATGTCAGGGATGCTTTCATAAGGAATTCGAACGGAAACGAGAAGCTCTTTTCCAAACTGTTAAAGAGAGACTTTCTCCGAATTGGCCCTGCTTTCCGAGCCTATCAGTCTGCGGATTTCGAATTATGCGACAAAGGCATCTTTGGGCAAAGCGTGACCGTTGCTGGTAGTGGCTCTGCATTGATAGATACCAGAATACCTAACGAAATCAATGTGGACCGCCCATTCTACGCAGTCTGTTTGAAGGATGGATTCCCGTTATTTGTCAACAAAGTTAACAACCCATCTGTGAGAAGCGCGGCCTGACACCCCCAAAACTCTTGGTACACGCATTGCAGCAGCGGTGCGTGTTTTTGTTATGGCACCTTATTGTTTAAATTTTTCAGTAATAGAAACCCTTATTGTTTTGGAATCTTGACAGGTGAATGAACTAAACTACAATTGTAGTGACTACAAAAGTAGTGGAGGAATACTTATGGCCGTTTTATCTGTTAGGTTGAGCGATGCCGAATACAAAGCGCTCGATAGTTACGCAAACACAAATGGCATTTCTATGAACAAAGCGATCAAGGACGCTTTCTTTGAAATGCTTGAGGATCAGTACGATTTGGAGGCTTTTGATAAGGCCTATGCCGAATATCTCAAAGACCCTAAGACCTATACAAGCGAAGAGGTTGCTAAAGAACTTGGGATTCTATGAAGACTTATAAACTTGAGTATTCTAAGGAAGCCCTTAAAGATCTAAAAAGACTTGATAATTCAGTTGCTCGTGTAATCTATGCTTGGATGAAAAAGAACATAGAAGGATGCGAGAATCCAAGGGTTCATGGAAAAGGTCTTTCGTCTAACCGATCCGGCCAATGGCGTTACCGAATTGGAAATTACCGAGTTATCTGCAAAATAGAGGATAATAGGGTTCTTGTTCTTGTCTTAACCATCGGTCATAGAAGCAGAATATACGACGAATAAAGTTCCAAAAAAAACAAAGCGCTAATTGGTAAATCGCTGAATAGCGCTTTTTTCTTACAATATCGTTTGCCATGACTACCCTCTCCTTGGTTTATCTAATAAAAAAGCCCCTTTTTGCGGGGGCTTTTCATTTTATTTGTCGAATGTTTTGAGGAAATCTTCCACGAGGAGAGTCTTGTCGACCGTCGCTTTCGAATCCTTGAAGGCAACGAATTCGCTTAAGCCATATCTGTCCTTGGCTTCTTCGCTCCAATCGTATGTGTAACCAAGTCTCGTCCATGGGAGTTTGCTCACGTCATATGAGTAATAGTATTGGCTAGAGAACCAACTCTTATATTCCTCAGTCTCATCTTCTGCGAACTTGATGTCCATCGGCTTGGTGACGTCTGTGACATAAGCAGGGCGTTTCACATATGATGGGTCGATCCACATTGAGCTGATATAGGTGTTCTTGCTTTCGTGACTCATTCCGAGAACCTGTTTGACTCTTAAGAGAGAGTCTTTGATGTTCTCTTTATTCGTGACATACCAATTCTCCATCTCTTTGACTGAACAAAGCCATGATTCAGACCAGGTGATCGTGATCTCTTCTCCTTTTGGATAAGAGGATGGGTAGCGGTGGAGCGTGAATAGAAGGGCTTTGTCATCTTTCCAGGAGACGTTCTTGTCCTCTTTGGTTAAGTTCACCAAAGGACGGATGTTCTCTTCTTTCGCCTCGATCGAGTCGAGGTAGGCATTGTAGAGTCTTTCCTCTAGGGTGAGGGATTCCGCTCCCTTGCACGCGACAAGGAGAATGGAGAATATTGGCAAAATAAATAAGGCGCTGCGGTTTTTCATGCTAAGAATGATAACACACCATTCTTACGATTAATGCGGTCAATATGAAAAAAATAATTAATTATTTATTTTCACTCATTTATTGGTTTAGGAATGAAGAAGTTATTTTTGCCTAGACATACACAGTGTCTAAATTTATGATTAATACACAACGAGGTATTTATGAAAAAACACGTTCTTTTACTTTCAATGCTCTCCGCGTTGCTCCTTGGCTCATGCGTAACGCCAGTCACCAAATCCAGCACCTCCGGTGAGAGCACCCCAGAAGAATCGTCCGTCGTGGCCCTTTCTTCAATCACCGCTCCTGATTCCTTAGATAAGGACAATCAGCCAGAAAACGACATCCACTCCGAACTCCAGTATCAGTATCTCTGCGACGAGTGGGGCTCCATCAAGACCTATGTCCCAAAGACCAACGCCAGCGGACAGAATCCAGGCAACCTTTCCTCCCCAAGAGGACTCATCTTTGATCTTGAAGAGCTCGATGATGCCGAAACCTACTACATCGAAATCTCCAAGAACGAGAACATGGAAGGTTCCAAGATCTACACTTCCACCGAGAAGAGCTATGCTTACAAGAGTGCTGAGATCGGCACCTATTACTACTACAGAGCCGCTACCAGCAGTGAGGCTCTTGCCGAAGCTCCAATCAAGACCAAAGCTTCTGCTTTGATCGCTCCAAGAAACATCGAAGTCGGTGGTGTCGTCAACTTCCGTGATATCGGTGGTTGGAAAACTTCCTTAGTCGAAGGCGGCTACATCAAACAGGGTCTTTACTACCGCTGCGGTGAATTCAACAAGACCAGTGCTGCCAACGCCAAAAACATCACTGCCGAAGGAAAAGAGCTCGTCAAAGAGCTCGGCATCAAAGTCGATATCGATATGAGAGACTCCCGTAACGTCGATGCCCTAAATGGCAAATCCCCAGCTTCCAGCGACGATTGGGAGATCGAAGTCTATAAAGGCTCCATCCCGTCCGGCACTGAGAGCACCCGTTTCTCCGGATTCGCTGATGTCTACAAAGGCATCTTTGAGAAGATCGCCGAAGCCGATGAGAAGCCAATCGCCCTCCACTGTGCCAACGGCGCTGACAGAACCGGCATCGTCTGCTTCTTCCTTCTTGCCCTTCTTGGCGCTAGCGAAGAAGACTGCGGCCGTGACTACTCCTTCACCAGATTCGCTGGCGAGAGAGACGTCGACCACACCGTCGAATTCGATGGCTGGATGAGTGCCACCAAAGCCTTAGAAGGTGATTCCTTAGCTGAAAAGATGAAGAACCATCTTATGAGCAAAGGCATCGAGGAAGAGACTCTCGAGCACATCCGTGAGATCTTCATCCCAGGCTACCACGCTGCCTAATCAAACCAAAACCAAAGAGCTGCCGAAAGGTGGCTCTTTTTTATATCGATAATTATTGATCGCCAAAGAAAGAGACTATTGGTTTGAGAATCCAACCACAGCCTCTCTTGATTTTGGCTCGCCGAAAAATAGATAATGGAATCAATTAGGGAGGATTGATAAATGATATTGAGCCTTTTCCTCGTGACGCAAGCCTCCATCCTTTCGCTTTCGGTTCGCGGGTGCGAATTCTCCGAAAGGACGAGGAAAATCATTCAAGACGAAGTCTCCCTCAGGGCGGAGGCACAAGGCCAAAGCGGTACGCGTTCAGAAACGCTGACACTGCAGCACAGCTATTTCCGGAAGTTGAATGGTGAATGGACCCTTTCAGCTGATGCTGATGAACGTTATTGGGACCAAAAGTGGGGAAGCTACAATTGCTATTCCTATGCAATGCAGAGATATGATATCGTGCCTGAATACTTTCAAAGCATTGTTACGCCGTCCAGACCAAGATGGTACCAGCCTGGCGTGATTTCGTCTGTGTATGTCCCCAATATCCTCTTGGATGTTAGCCAATTGGCTGAGGCTGTCGTGAGCGATTTTGAAGTCATGGGCTACACGAACGTCTCGGCTTTCCAGTTTACGGGGGTTCTACCCACCCTTGGAACCGATGAGGAGCTGATCGCTGTCAGGACACCGGAGCCTGTCCCCTATGATTACCATTTCATGCGCTACAACAAAGCCGACGGCTGCTGGTACCACAAACCAGGCGGTGGCGACGTCCTCAAATACGGACACGCTCTTTCCGAGCAACTGGTTTGGTCCGGTGAATTGCCGTCTTCTAATCCGGAAAGTAACACTTATCCACAATATTCAAGCGACATTATGCTCATAAAATACACGCGGCCCCCCGTTCTGTCCGTCTCTGCCGACGAGGATCTCTATGAGTCGCTATACATCGACAACATCGGTGACAAGGTCGTCGTGCTCGACGTGGAGGACCCGGGCCACCTCGAGCTCGGCTTCTACAACGTCAACGGCTTCTCGGCCGTCCTTTACACCGATGATTGGGACGCCCTCGGGGTTGCCACCTACAACCCTATCGAGGTCGACGTCTCCGCAGGCCGTCATTACCTCGTCATGAAGAACTGGCGTTACTGCAACGACGTTTACGTGAGCGCATCGCTCTCGCCTCTCGCCGGAGGGACGCGCTCCGGCTCCGATGGGCGCTCGTTCGCGATTTCGGAAACGGACCGCCTAGTTGTTGGCAGAATCCTTGACGGCTCGCTTGTCGAAATTGGTATCGAGCCAATTAGATTCCTGGACGATGAACAGGAGGCGACTGGTTTATGAAGAAGAGCAGACTGTCTTTGCTTTTACTGCCGTTGCTTTTGACGTCTTGCGTCATCGGAACAGAACCTGAGAAATCAATTATTGAGTCCACCGGGTCCTCAGAGGCCCTTGTCAGCAGCTCATACGATTTCGGGTCCGACCCGACCTCGGTCTACCAACGGGAAAACGGTAGGAACATTACCGTCTCTTTCCCGGATGGTGAATACCGGGTGACCCAATTGCGGCCAAACGGAGACAGAGGGCTTTGGGGGCCATACATAGATGTTCACTTCGGCGACAGCTGGGTCGACGTCGAGCTTGTCGGCCAAGAGGATATCACCGCCGGCGTAAAAGGGATTAGCTCCCTAAACATCGCCCCTTCTTACGACGACGTTGACTGTGGATTCCTTCTTGATGGAAGGAAGTTCCCTGGCCTAGGTGGCGAAAAGAGGATATGCGCCTACATACCAGGAAAAGCGTGCAGAAACCCAGACGAAGCCTTCATCCGTTTCATCTCCCATCCTAAGGACGATCTAGAGACAATCAACGGATACGCTTTGGCAGTTGTTTATCCGGTAGGTGCTCCGATCGACGCCGCCAGCGAGGAAGCGAGCCTCTACCACAGAGAAGACGAGAGGATCGCCCCTGGATCCGTTTGGCTCGACTGGAAAGCCGAACCGGTGGGGGATGGCATCTCCTTCCCTAAGGTCAATGGCGAATACCAGGACATTGACATAAATAGGGTGAATGCCTCGCTTGACATCATGTGCGAGAACGCGAAAGGCCATTATTTCAGCAAAGTCTCATAAAAAGCCCAACCAAAAAAGCCCCGTTTTGCAGGGGCTTTTGTTTTTCTCAATGCTTATTCAGGGATGTAAGCGGTGAACTTCTTGACGCCGTCAACGACCTCACCATCGATCTGAAGGGCGCATGGGACATCATAAGAGACCTCGAAGCGTTTGCCAGGGATGACCTTGACGTTCTTTGGATACTTCTTGACGTGGGTGCCCTTAAAGAGGGTTGGGAAGAGGAGAAGTGTTCCAAGCTTTCCTTTGCCGAAGATGGTGGCAAGGGTAAGGGAACCGCTGTTACGCTTCTGCTCTGGGGCAACATTCATGCCTCCGCCGTAGTAGCGGCCATGCATGGTGCTGCAGATATAGACTTTCTTAAGCTGGATCTCTTCGCCATCGTCGACTTTGATGGTGGCGTTCCTTGGGGTGAATCCTTTGAAGAGAAGACCGACGGTGATCTTGCCATAGTCGACTTTCTCGCCTTTTTTCTTCTTTTCCTCGGCGACGACGCAGCACTGACCATCAATGCCGTATCCGATGCCGTTGATGAAGCGGTATTTCTTGCCTTCGATCTCAACGATAGGAAGTTTCTTGAGATATGGGTTGAGAAGGTAATATGGCTCATTGGCCTTGTCGCCTTCTTTGATGTCGTTAAGGAAGTCGTTTCCGGTTCCGCTTGGGTAGAGATAGAAGTTGCATGGGAGATTCTCGACATCAACGCGGTTGATGAAGTGGTTGAGAGTGCCATCTCCGCCTAACATGACGACGTTGTCGTCCTTGCTAAGACCCTTGAAGAATTCCTCGATGTTGAGTTCAACCATCGAAAGAGTCTCAGGATTTTCGAAACGTTTGGCAACTTCCGGAAGAAGCGCCTCAGCGTTCTCTTTTCCCTTTCCGCCGTCGGCGTAAGGATTGAAAAGCAAATAGTTTTTCATAGAATCAAACCCTCCTCATTAAGCTTTTCTGTGATAAGATTCATAGACAATTTGGCGATATCGACCGTGGACATATTCGCATAGTCCTCTGGATAGAGAGTGCGGAGGATGTTGAAGTAGACCTTCGTTTTTCTCCATGGGGTTCTCTTATGGATCTGGGCGGTGCCGTTAAGAGAGGCGATGACGATTGGGCAACCGCTTTGGACGGCAGCCTGGAAAGAACCTGGATGGAATGGGAGAAGGATGTCTTCGCCTTTATTTCTAGTTCCTTCTGGGGAAATGGCGATTGAGGCTTTGTCTTCTTTGATGAGATCGATGGCTTTGTAGATGCTCTTGATGCCTTCAGCGGCATTCTCTCTGTCAATCGGGATGAATCCCGCGGCCTTGATGAATGGGCCGGCAATTGGCATCTTGAAGTTGTCAGGTTTGGAGATATAGATCATCGGCTTTTCCTTGAGCGCCTTGATCATGACCATCTGGTCGAAGTTGGAGCGGTGGTTAGTGACGATGAGGAAACGCTGTCCCTTTGGGAGAAGCTCTTTTCCGCGCATGACGATCTTGACGCGGAGGACACTCATGAGAAGGAAGTCATTCTGACGGACGAGCCAGAGATAGAACCTGCTCGGCTCCTGTGGGGCCTTCTTGTTTTTGATGAGCATCGCGTAGAGGAAAAGGATGGTCAAAAGAAGGAGATAGAGGATATAAAAGATCGGTACGGTCAAAGGGATGGCAATCAAAGCGAACCATGGACCGAGGTTTGTATAGAAGAGATAGCCAAACCAAGCGCTGATGCCTAGTGAGACTAGCCCATGAATAATGGTTAAAAGCATATAACCAATTTTAGCCTCTCGCACGCGTAGGCACAACTACAAAATATAGTGAATCCCCAAGGAATATCGCGGAATTGCCAAAGAAATTTTCGTTTTGAAAATCGTGCGATATAGTGTTCAAAAATCTAGCCTAAGATTTATAATCTTCTAGAAGCCTTTAAAGAGGCTCAAAGGAACAATCGAACAATTATGCCACATTCATCAGGAGGAGGCTTTCACGGCGGAGGTTTCCACGGAGGCGGATTCAGCGGTCATCA
>CADCLU010000001.1 GCA_902802355.1 uncultured Erysipelotrichaceae bacterium | reverse complement strand
AAAGACAACATTGAATGGTTCAAGAACAACGGCGTCGATATCAAGATCATTTCAGGCGACGATCCAATTACAGTTAAAGAGATTGCCAAACGCGTTGGTGTCGAAAACGCCGACAAGTTTATCAACATGCAAACCGTTGAGGACGCCGACATACCAAACATTGTTAGTCAGTATTCCGTGTTCGGACGCGTTACGCCTGAGCAGAAATCCTTATTAGTCAAAGCCATGCAGGCACAAGGACACAAAGTCGCTATGACCGGAGACGGTGTTAACGACATTCTCGCCCTTAAGAGCGCGGATTGCTCAATCGCCATGGCTTCCGGTTCCAGCGCAGCTAAGAGTAGCGCCCACATGATTTCTGTCGATGTTGCCGAAGGACGCCGCGTTATCAACAACCTTCAGAGAACCGCTTCCCTCTTCCTTTGCAAAAACATGTTCGCCATCATCATCAGCGCGATCTTCTTGATCTCGATGCTTGCTGGCGGTCCAAGCTACCCATTTGAAACTAGAAACATGCTTATTTGGGAAATTGTCTCAATTGGCATCGGAGGCTTCTTCTTAGCTCTTCAACCTGCATCAAAGAGGCTAAAGGGAGGATTTATGGAAGGCGTTATGTCGCACACCATCCCTGCTGGCATAGCTGAAGTTCTTTGTGTTGCCACCGTTTATTTGGCGGCCTTGTTTGCTCCTGAATTCGTTTCCCTTGAAGAGGCCCAGGTTATGAGTGTCATCGCCTTCACGGCCATTTCACTCTTGTCCTTCTTCGTTATTTGTTGTCCTCTCGACCTCTATCGTGGCGCTTTGTTCGCCGTTTCCGTCGTCATATCAATACTTATCTTCTATGCCGATGTTTTCTGGCCTCCGCTTGCGTCTGGTGGCAAGGCAACTTCGTTGATGGGTCTTGATTTGAAGTGTTTAGACGCAGCACACTGGGCTATTTTGTGGATAATGATCGCCTTTGTAGGCGTTATCTATATTCTTCTCGACATCGTTTCTCAGAACATTAGAAACAACAAGAGAAAGAAAGAG
This sequence comes from uncultured Erysipelotrichaceae bacterium, assembly GCA_902802355.1. Lineage (GTDB taxonomy): Bacteria > Bacillota_I > Bacilli_A > RFN20 > CAG-826 > UBA4951. The sequence goes on along the minus strand of CADCLU010000001.1, from coordinate 188,460 downwards.
TTAGGAAAGGAGGAAGCATGATTACCGAAGCCAAGCTCAAATATGCGCTTAAAGAGCTAATGCAGACAAAGTCGCTTAATGACATCAACGTCACTACCCTTTGTGAAAAGTGCGGATGTCATAGACAGACCTTCTACTACCACTACACCGACATCTACGACCTTCTTGCGGCCGTATTCCTTAACGAGGTTGTTGAAGGAGTTAACGAGGCTAAAGACGTCAAGGGCGTGCTTTTAGCCATCCTTGAATACTCAAAGAACAACTTCTCCTTCATCCGTTCCTGCTATAACAGCGCGGCTCACGATTTAGTCGACGCTTTCTTCTACAACAAGATCATTTCGAAGGTTTTCACCCTTTTGAATAACGCCAACAACTACAGCTTAAGCGTTGCCAGCTACCGTAATATCTCCAGAAGATATGCCAGCATCGTTGGCAACGAATTCGGCTATTGTTTCCGTGATGCCACTATTACGATTAATAAGTTCGATCGCTATATGAGACGCTATATCACCGCTTCCCTTGTTACTGTTCTTCCTTCCTTAGTTGAACTATCAAGAGAAGAGAAAAAGAGGTAAAAGTTAGAAATATAAAGAAATAGGAAAGGAAAGCAATTATAATGGAGGTCGACCCACGAGAAACTTATATGTTTCTCCTAGGATAATTGAACTACGACCTCCCATTAATTCGTCTGGTAAATGGTAGAAGCACACGTGCGATTGGCTCACCACCGACCGCTAGACGAAAGGCAACAAGGTGATTTTGTTGCCATATAGAGGAGGATTTTTATATGAAGAAGAACGATGTAATGGGTTATATCGTTTATGCCCTTATGCTTGGCGGCGCTGTTGGCGTCGGTTTTGGCGTTATTAGACCTATTTTGAACGACACTAACGTTGCTAAAGAATTACCAATGCCTGGAATCTTGCTTATCTTGCTTTCCGTTCTCGTGGGAGCTGTCTTAAGTGCCGTTGTTTTGGAGCTTGGACACGTTCTTGGTGCGAAAATCGGGGGTTATAAGATTACCTCATGGAACTGCTTAGGCCTTTGCTGGAAGCGTGGAAAAGACAATAAATTCAAATTCGGCTTTGGTGGATTCGATGGTTTAACCGGCGAAACCAAGGTTGTTCCTAACGATGTAGAAAAGAGCAATCCAAGGCCGATGATCTTCATGCCTCTTGTTTTGTTCCTTATTGAAGTCGTCCTCTGCGTCGTTCTTATGGTTTTAGGACAGAACTCCACCGCTCACGGCATGAAAACCCTCTACATTGTCGGTCTTGTCGTCCTTACTGTCGGTTTATTGATCTTCGTCTACGACATCTTCCCGGCCGCCCTCGATTCCAAAAACGATGGCGCCTACATCCTTATCTTCAATAACAAAACCAATGTTCAGGCGTTCAACCAGATCCTCATGGCCGAAGACAAGATGGCTCACGGAGAGGACGTTGGAGAAACCCAGGTCTATGAATCCGTCACCGACTTTACTGTTAAACTTAACGATGTCGCTTTATATAAGGCTCTCCAAGATAAAAAATACGATGAGGCCTTAAGAATTAACGAGTTTACCATTAAGTGCAAGAACTCCGTCAACTCTAAAATTTACCTCAACGCCGTCGCCCAAAAGATGGCTCTCCATCTCTATTTGAATCCGTTCGAAGAGGCTAAAGAGGAATACATTGGCCTTAAGCTTGAAGAGAAGAAATTCATTGCCAATTTGAGTACCGGCCCAGCCGTCAGAGCCTACATCCTCATCAGCGGCTTAGTCGAGGAATCCGAAGGCGAAACCAAGCTTGCTATGGATAAGGCCGAGTCGGCCATCAAGACTTCCGGCGAAGACAAACGCGCTGTTGAAGAATACCTTATGAAAGAGGCTCTCAAAAAGATCGTCGCTAAACACAAAGACTGGGACTTCTCAGAGTATGGCGATTTAGCTCTTGGCGAGGAGAAAAAAGAGGAAAAATAACCCTTTCATGACATAAGAAAAACAGGCTTTTCTAAGGCCTGTTTTTTTAATGCTTCCAAAGGGATCTATATAAGTCTGAAGCTAGAAGCTTTGAAGCTGTTTTTGCTGGGAAGTGAGGCGCCATTTCCATGACGTCATTTGCCGCCAAGTGAGTCTTCTTAATGTAGTCAGCTAGGACTGAATAGTTTTGCTTAATTTTGAAGAGAGGAGTCATCGTTATATAGGTCAAGAAGGCGTTTAACGAGACGTTGTTTTTATCTATCGGATAATAAGGTTTTCTAAGGATAAAACGCCTTCCGAACATATAGACTTTCTTCTTGCCGCTGGTGGCCTTGTTAGTCATCAATTCGATTTTATCATTGACGGAAATTTTGGCGCCGTTTACACACTTTAGAAAACAGTCACCAGTGTAGAAGCCATAGACCTCTTTGTCGTTAGAAATATAGCGAAGCGCGATCGCATCAGAAGACTCTGGAACGCCTTGTCCAGGAATGTAGTACATGCCATAGGAATAGCGGATTATCTCGCCAGATTTAACTCGCCTGTTGAAATCCTCAATTTGTACGGCTTGTTTCAGCAATCTTTCGTCCGCTTTTCTTAGCGAAAAGTTGCTTTCTTTTTTAGGATCATTAGATAAAACAACACGCATGGCCTTAATATACCATAACCTACAAAAAAGGTAAAAACTTTTCACTAGGGCACTTGTTTTTGAGCTAACATCGCATTTTAGTTTAGACGATGCCGATCACAATCGAAAAACGACACTAAAAACGTTCGTTTCCGTTCCCAATCTATATAAAAATAAGTAAATTGCATCCTACGAATATTAATACCTAAAAAATAGGTAAAAATGCAAAATCCCTACTTTTTCTTTAGATTTCATCGATTCTTATTAGTTTTATTGTCTATTGTTCCCTTCAATCGTAAAATCTATTGGAAGCAAAGTTTGTGACTGTCACATCTTGCGGAGGATGAAAAATGCCAAAACTATTCTATCAGGGACACGCTTCGTTTAGGCTCACTACCGATAGCGGAAAAGTCGTTTTCATTGACCCTTTTTGCGGGGTTGGTTATAAGACCCCTGCCGACCTTGTTTTGATCACTCACGAACACTATGATCACAACAATACCGAGCTCATTACTTTTAATCCTGGCGGATACATCATCAGATCCAAGGACGCCCTCACCGACGGCGTCTACCACACCTTTGAATCTAAGGGCCTAAAAATCAAAGCGGTCCCTGCCTACAACTCCCATCACAATAAGTCTGAATGTGTTGGCTATGTCATCGAGGTGGACGGGGTCAAAATCTACCACGCCGGCGACACTGACTTTATCCCTGAAATGGAAGACTTAAAAAACGAGAACATCGACTATGCGTTATTGCCAATCGACGGCACCTACACAATGACTCCTCAAGACGCCACAAAAGCGGCCATCGCCATCAATCCTAAACACATGATCCCAATGCATATGAAGCCGGGAATGACTTGGGACTACCGACAGGCTATGATGGTTACTGCGCCGATGGCCATGCTTATGAGGCCAAACGACGAAATTGAACTAAAGAAGGAATAACTATGGAAGCCTGGAAGATTATCAGAAGAATCGCTAGCTATGCGGTGTTTGTGGTGGCAGCATCGCTTTTCATGCTTAACTCTGTCACTGTCGCATTAGCGCCTTACATCGATATGGTAAAGGCATACGACCAATCGTTTATGCCATTCATGTACACCGTTCTCTCCCTCGGTGTGATGCTTTTGTTCCAGCTTCTTGTCATCAAAAAACCTAGGGAGATTGAGAAAAACATCTATCCTTGGCTCCTTATCGTTTTATTCACCGCAATGCTTTTTGTCGGTGCGGTCGTCTTGGGAAAAGCCATCGTTGCTTGTAGCAAAGACAGCACCCTTAACGTCTGGTATGCGGTGGCGGGTACCATTCCTACGATCCTTGTTGCCGCTACGGAAGTTGCCGTTGGAATCGTTCTCTTCGTGAAGGAGAGAAAAGAGGCCGCAAAGCCAGAGCCCATCGAAAGTAATGGGGTTAACCTGGAGAAGGAAGAATAGGCCTCAATACTTATCTTTACAATTAGCCCTACTTTTTGCTTGCGAAAGCAAGTTCCCTCGCGTATGATTAGACGCGAACTCTCTTTGGCAAAAGTAAGTGCCAAGGCGAAAGGAGTAAAAAAATGAAGAAAGACATCCACCCAAAGTACCACGAGTGCAAGGTTACCTGCATCAGCTGCGGAACCACCTTCACCACCGGATCCACTCTTGGAACCGAGCTCAAGGTTGAAACCTGTGCAAATTGCCACCCATTCTACACTGGCAAACAGAGAAGCGCTGCCGTCGACGGCCGTATCGACAGATTCAACAAGAAGCTCGCCAAAGCCGAAGCTTCCAAGAAATAAGCTAAGCAAAAACAAAATAAAGGCCTCTAGATTGCTAGGGGCCTTTTGTTTTATTTAAACAAAACTATGTTATCATTACGGAGATCGCATTAGAAATGCGAGGAGGTTCCATTAGCCATGAGTAAAAAGTTCTACATCACAACGCCTATCTATTATCCAAGCGCTTCGCCACACCTTGGCCACGCTTACTGCACGACGATGTGCGATATCATCGCTCGCGGAAAACGAATGAGGGGCTTTGAGACTTATTTCCTCACCGGCTTAGACGAGCACGGCGAAAAGATCCAGGAAAACGCCGAAGCCAAAGGCGTTACCCCTCAGGAATTCGTCGATGAGGTTGCCGTCAAATTCACCAGCCTTTGGAAAACAATGTGCATTTCTAACGACGACTTCATTCGTACCACCCAACCACGCCACTACGAAACCGTTAAGAAGATTTTCTCTTCCTTCATCAAAAACGATGACGCCTATCTTGGCGCCTACAAAGGTTGGTATTGCGTCCACGAAGAGTCCTATTGGACCGAAACTCAGGTTGGCCCTGAGCACGTCTGCCCAGAATGTGGTCGTCCAGTAGTGGAGAAAGAGGAGCCTTCCTATTTCTTCAGATGCGGTAAATACGTCGACGAGCTTCTGAAGCTCTATGACGAAAACCCAACCTTCATCACCCCAGAGGGCCGCAAAGCGGAGATGGTCAACAACTTCATCAAACCTGGCCTCAACGATCTTTGCATCACCAGAACCACCTTCGATTGGGGCATCCCTGTCAAAGAAGCCGAAGGCCACGTCATCTATGTCTGGCTTGACGCTCTTACGAACTATATTTCCGCTCTTGGATATCTTCAGGAAGACGATTCCAAGTTCCAGAAGTTCTGGAATGACCCAGAAACCGAGATTGTTCACGTTATCGGTGCCGATATTACCAGATTCCACACCATCTACTGGCCAATGTTCTTAAAGGCTCTCAATCTCCGTGAGCCAAACAGAGTCTTCGTCCACGGACTCATGATGATGAAAGACGGCAAGATGAGCAAGAGCAAAGGCAACGTCATCCCTGTCCCACCTCTTGTCGATCGTTTTGGTGTCGACGCCGTCCGTTATTACCTCGCCAGAGAAATCATCTTCGGCCAGGATGGACAATTCACCCCGGAGCAATTCGTCGAAAGACTTAATGCCGACCTTGCCAACAACCTTGGAAACCTTCTCAATCGCAGCGTTTCCATGATCAACAAATACTTCGACGGCGTTATCCCTGAATACAAAGGCGAGCTCAACGACCTCGACAAGAATCTCAAAGAGACCGCTGAGAAGACCGTCAAAGCCTACGAAGTCCTTAGCGATGACCTTAAGGTTACTGAATCCTACGCCGCTGTTATGGACCTCGTGAGCGCGGCCAACAAATACATTGAGGAGTCCGCTCCATGGGCGCTTGCCAAAGATCCAGCCAAAGCCGAAGAGCTTGCTAGCTGCATGTCACACCTTGCAAACGCTATCTTCGTTGCCGGTATGCTTCTTAGCCCAATCCTCGTCACCAAGTCCGAGAAGATCTTCGACCAGCTTGGTGTCGATGCTTCTATGAGAAACTACGAGACCGCCACCAAGTTCGGCGTTCTCGGTGGACAGAAAGTCGTTAAGGGCGATCAACTCTTCCCACGCCTTGATGTTGAAGCGGAAGTCCAGTTCATCAAAGACTTAATGGCTGCTCCAAAAGAGAAAGCTGCTGCTTAATTTAGCTGATTTTTGTTGGGAATATTTTGAATTTTTCTCTGCAAAACTATATTTAGATGACCGAATCAGTTCTTCATAAAACCTATAACCTGAAGTGCGTTGACTTAAGCATCGAAGGCAAAGGAGTCTGCAAGTTAGACGGCCTTGTTGTTTTCGTTCCGGCTATGTTCCCAGGCGATGAAGGGGAAGTGGAGATTGAATACAAACGCAACGGACAACACTTCGGAAGATTAAAGAAGCTTTCCGTTTTCTCCCCCGATCGCATTGAACCTTTATGCAAGGTTTCTTCTGCCTGTGGTGGATGTGTTTTCCAGAAATACGCATACAAAGCCGAGCTTGAATACAAACGTAGAAAGGTTGCCGACCAACTAAAGAGATATGGCGAAATCGATGTTGAGGTTCTGCCTACTTTAGGCATGGAGAACCCAATCAACTACCGTAACAAAATCCAAGTTCCTTTTGGTAAAGACGACAAAGGAAAAACCATGTATGGTTTTTATAAAGAAGGAACCCACGCTATTGTCCCGAGGAAAGAGTGCTTCATCGAGGACGCGAGAGCCCAGAGAATCCTTGAGAAACTAAACGACATTTTCAACCGTTTAGGCATCGAACCTTATGATGAGATAAGCGAAACCGGATCCATCCGTTACGCGATGATCAGAACCTCTTACTACAAGAAGGAAATCATGCTTGTCCTAGTTACTAGGGAAGCCTTCATTCCAAGGAAACCAATCCTTACCGCGCTCATCCAGAAAGAGATGCCTGAGGTCACGACCCTTGTTCAGAATATCAACGGACAAAGGACCAACGTCATCTTAGGCAAAAGATATATCACGCTGTTTGGGCCAGGCTTCATTGAAGACTTTTTGTGTGGAATCAAATTCAAGATCTCTGCCGCAAGCTTCTATCAAACCAACCCTGTAATGACGGAAATCCTCTACAAAACCGCTATGGATTTCGCTGAAATAAGCAAGGAAGACGTTGTTTTGGATGCTTATTCGGGAATTGGAACGATTGGCCTCATCGCTTCAAAGAGAGCTAAGAAAGTCATCTCCGTTGAACTCGTTGAAGAAGCGGTCAAAGACGCGGTCAAGAACGCGAAAGCGAATCAAATCAACAACTTCGAAGCCTATCAGGACGACGCGACAGCGTTCATTCTTAGGATGGCTAAGAGAAAAGAACACCTGGATGTCCTCTTTATGGATCCTCCAAGGAAAGGTTCTACTCCAAAGTTCTTAAGCGCCGCTCTTGCGCTCGAGCCAAAGAAGATCGTCTATGTCTCCTGCAATCCGCTGACGCTTGCAAGAGACCTAAAAGTTCTTAAATCGAAATACAAAGTCGAAAAAGTCCAGCCAGTAGATGAATTTGGCCGGAACTATCACGTTGAGACCGTAGTTTTGCTAACAAAGTTTTGACTTTGTGTATCATTCCTAAAAACGCCTCCCTATAATTTAGGTAAATTTTGGAGAAACCTTATGAAAAAATTTCCTTTTGCTTTAGGTTTAGGCGCTTTGCTTTGCCTAGGCGCATGTACAGGCCAACAGCCACAAACCTCTTCCAAACCGGCATCAATTGAAGAAGGCGAGAAACCAATCAACGTTTTCATCTTGTCTGGACAATCAAACATGGAAGGCAACACCCAGTTTGATGATGGACATGGTTATCTTGCTGAAGGCTTAGAGGAACTCGGCATTACTGATGCGCAGTGCTGCTATGACGGTATCCCTGAAGTTCAGACAAGCTTCTATGGCGGACCTGCCTTCAACATGAACAACACACGCGGTTCAAACAAAGAAGACAAAATGGCTGGCTTATTCTTAGACACCGTTTTAGGAATGGGTGCCGACGAAAAACAGTTTGGTCCAGAAGTCGGCGCTGCCTACGTCTTAAAAGATCACGCCAGCGAGGAAGCTCCAATTTATTTCATCAAATCCGCTTTCGGCGGTAGTGGTCTTGGCGCAGGTGGCTTTGGTCAAAGCTGGGATTTAACCGCGGACACGAACCTTTATAAAGATCACCTTAAGGTGTTTGTTGAGAACAACCTCAAACTCATTGAGAAAAAAGAAGGCAGAAAGCCAACCATCAAAGGCTTCTTATGGCACCAAGGTGAAAACGATGCCCAAAGAAGCGCTTCTTCCAAATACAAAGAACGTTTCGATAGACTTCTTGGTCAATTCAGAGACGATTTCAGCGAATACGCTCCAGAAGAAGACGGCAACAAGATTGCTCTCATCGACTGCTACATCTTCGATAAAGGCGATTCTGATTCCGCTTCCCTCCCATCGGGCGTTACCGTCGGCGACATCAAACTTTTGAACGAAGCAAAAACCCAAATCAGCGAAGAAAGCGACATGAATTTCATCATCAATTCTTCCTGGCAATATGAGGGTGGATTAAAGCTTCAAGTCAACGAAAACTCAAGCGGCGTCGACCATGGTGGCGTTGGTGGACAACACTACTGGGCAAAAGACATGTTCCAGCTTGGCATGGAATATGCGAAGATCATCGTCGAAAACGATTTACTTAAGTAAAATGTATTAAAAAATAGGGCGTATTCCCAATTTGAGATACGCCCTTTTATAATTCTTTGATTTTCTTAATGGCGGACAAAGTTGTCTCGATGAGATCATCCATCTCTCTAGAGACATCCACTCCGTCTTTTTTGTTACGGGTCGCTTCGCAGATCGCGCTTGCCTTCTCGTAGATAGGGGAGAGGGAGAGGTTACCCGCAACGCCTTTAAGCGTGTGGGTTATTGCGAACGTATGAGTTATGTCTTCGTCTTCTCGAGCCTTTTTTAATTCGTCATAGTAGGTGCCTTCAGCGAATTTCTTGAGAAGCTTAATGATGAAAACGTCGTTCATCAACATCTGAAGAGCTCTATCGTAGTCGCCACCGATCGCGGCGTAGAATTCTTTAACGCTCATCTTGGGTCTCCTTCTTAAGTAGTTCGGTGAAGTCTTTTAATGGGAGAGGCCTTGAGAAATAGTATCCCTGCACGACATCGCAACCATTTTCCTTAAGGAAACGATAATGTTCCTCGGTCTCAACGCCTTCGACGACGCTTGTAACACCAAACCTCTTGCACAAGGCCAAAACCATCTTAACGATGTCTTTGTTCATCGGATGCTCATCAATTTTCTTCATGAAGACCATATCGATTTTGAGAACATCAAACGGAAGCTCTGATATGACGTTCAAGGAGGAGTAGCCGCTTCCAAAGTCATCGACCTCAATGAAGAAGCCTTTCTCCCTTAGGGAATTGACGAGGTCCAGGATTTCCTGTTTGTCTTGCGAATATGCGCTTTCGGTGATTTCCAAATAGTATTTGTCATGAGGAACGCCACAGCTATCGACCGCTTCAAGAATCTCTTTCTCGAGGTTAGGGTTATGGACATCGACCCTAGAGACGTTCACGGAGACTGGCAAATAGAAACCAAGCTCTTCTTTCCATCTCGCTTGCTGCTTAGCGACTTCCTCAAAGACATAAGAATCAAGAGCCTGAATGAAACCATTCGTCTCAAATAAAGGGATGAACACGCCAGGGGAGATCATCCCGTATTTTGGATGCTCCCAACGGACAAGGGCCTCAGCGCTAGATAAGATGTTCTTCGGTCCTTGGATTTTGTATTTTGGCTGATAGAAGACTTTGAATTGATGGCTCTTTAAAGCCTCTTTGAAACCATTGATAAGTTCCTCTTCAAAAACGGATTTTTTCTCAATTTCCTCGTCAAAAATGCAATATATTTCAGAATCGCCTTGAATTCTTTCGGAAAGATTAACGGCCCTTCCGATAGCGATGTCCTTGTCTAAAGACGGGTCGACGTTTGGACAAATTCCGACATGGAGATGAACGCTAGAAGGGTTGATAAGCTTCTCCAAGTGAGCAAGTAAACCTTTGACGAACAGGTCATCGTTTTCGATGTGAGGGCAGTATAACAAGAAGCGGCCTGTGCCATGGTGGTAGGCGAATCCTTTGTGCTCATTCACATAGCCTTTGAGATATTCAGCGATGTTTCTTAGAACATCATCGGCAAACTCTTTTCCGTATAATTCATTGATCAAACGGAAACGGGTGACGTTGACGGAGATCATATCCTTTTTGATGTTTGGATATGCCGCATCGAACTGGAGGCAGAATTTCTTAAAGAACTCAAAGGAGTAGAGGTTGGTGAGGTGGTCGATTTTGACTTCTTTGATGATGCTTCTGTCTTCATAGAGCTCAATCATTCTCTCCACACGGGCGACAATGATCTCAGGATCTTCAAAAGGCTTCTTGATAAAGTCATTGACCCCAAGTTTGAAACATTCGTGTTCAATGTCGACTTCGCCAGTCATGACGATGACAGGGATTTTCTTGATCTCTGGGTTTTCTTGTCTTTCTTTGAGGACATGGAAGCCATCCAAATCAGGCATATAGATGTCGAGCAAAACCAAATCGATGGTCTCAATGTGTGAGGAGATGACCTGGAGCGTTTCTCTTCCAGTGTATGCGCGGAGTATGTCGTAATCTTTTTCAAAGAAAGAGGCTAGGATATCTCCGCTGATTTCATCGTCGTCCGCAATCAAGAGAGTGCGTCGAGATTGGATTTCCTTTTCACGCTTATTGCTTTCCATGTGTCTCTCCTTGGCCGTTTTTGGCTTTTCTTATCTCGGTGAGAACGAGATTGATATCGATTGGTTTGGCGATATGGCCATTCATGCCTGCGTTCAAACATTCGGTGACGTTTTCTGAGAAGGCGTCTGCGGTCATGGCAACGATTGGGACGTTCCTAGCGTAATCGCTATCGAGCTTCCTAATAGCCCTAGTTGCATCTAACCCATTCATGACTGGCATCTGAATATCCATAAACACGATTGTGTAACGCCCTTCGTTATTCTTGTCGGCAATAAGCTCAAGGGCGGCTTTTCCGTTCTCCGCTCTTTCGGAGGAGATTCCATTCATGCTAAGCAAGGTGGAAATGACTTCCCAGTTGATCTCATTGTCCTCAACGACCAAAACATTGACGCTTGAAAGGTCTGAGTCTTCTTTTGACGCTTGTTCCTCTAAAGAGGAATCAGCGACTTTCTTATCGACAGGAATATCAATCGTGACCACGAATATGGTGCCTTTTTCGAGCTCGCTTTCGCATTCGATCGTTCCGCCCATTAAATCGACCATCTGCTTGGTGATGGCAAGGCCTAAGCCAGTTCCTTCGATGGAATTGACGCGGCTATCCGTTGCGCGTGAGAACGGAAGATACATCTTCTCGACAAACTCTTTCGACATGCCGATGCCGGTATCTTTGATCTTGAAGATGAGCTTCACGCAGCCTTCTTTTTCGCTCTCCTCTTCCCAGGTGTCGATGTCGACTGAACCACCTTCTTCGGTGTACTTAATCGCGTTCGAGAGGAGGTTTGTGAATATCTGGTTAAGCCTAAGCTTATCTGTGCAAAGAGTGTCTTCTTTGAAATCGTGCTCATGATAGGTGAGAGCGATGTGTTTAGCTTCTGCGGAGGAGTGAGAAACGCTTAAGAGGCCTTCAAAGAGTTCTTTGATCGAGAAGGACAAAGGATTGATGACGAGCTTTCCGCTTTCGATCTTGGAAATGTCGAGGATATCGTTGATGAGGGTCAACAAATGGCCGCTTGCCTGTTCTATCTTTCCTAAAGCCTTTTGAGTGGACGGAGGATTGTTTTTCTCTTCTTTGGCGATAGCGGTCAAACCGACGATCGCGTTCATTGGGGTACGGATATCATGAGACATCGTGCTCAAGAAATCCGTCTTGGCTTTGCTAGCTTTGCTAGCGACATCCGCAGCCTCCTTAAGGTTCTTGCTAAGGACGAGGAAGACGGCCACGTCAAAAGCAAAGAGAAGGCCTAAGCCAGCAACTAAGAGAATAATGACTAGCCAGTTAACGTGGACATCTAAGATGTCAGAGGCAGGAACCAAGGTCAAAATCGTCCAATCCCAGTTCTCGGTTTTGGAGATTTGGGAATAGGAGATGTAACACTCCTCCTTATTGGAGTTCTTCATTATGAGGTGGCCGCTATTATGCGTGACCTCATTCTTTATTTCTGCTAGTTTGGCGTCTGAAGAAGGGTTGTATGATCCGTAGAATCCGAAGAAGCTCGCGCCCGTAAAGGAGTTACCGGCAACGATGTAGGAACCTTCTCTGTCGATAATCGCGACTTCTAAGTGGTTGAAGGAGCCAGAAGGGAATGTCCAGCGGGTTTTGAAATTATTAAGCAAAACGACACGGAGGAGATAAGCGTCAACTTGTTTAGACGCATCATCAGGATCGACAAGTTTGATGCCGGTATAGAAGGCTAAAGAACGGCTTCCATTGATTGGGTTCACGTAGGAAGGGGTGATGTTCATTCCTTCTTGGTAGGAGGAGAAGAGGTTGCTCAAAGAGGAATAGTCGACTGTGTATGTCCCTGGCTGGTCTGCCTTCTCACGTGTGGAAAAACCTTTGAGATCACTCTTATAGATAACGTGGCCCATGATAGTTGAATCGACGATGGATCCACGCACGAAATCGACGGCGTCGTCCATGGTTTGCACATTGTTATTGAGGTGCTGGGCCCATGAACGGCAAAGATGGCTCTCGCCAGTTAAGTAGTTGTTTGTGGTGTTCGCTAAAGCGGTGTTCGTGTCATTGAAAAGATCGAGGTTGCTCTCTCTGGCGCGGTTGTTCGATAAATGTATGTATTGCCACTCAGTGATTAGAAGTCCCAATACGAAAAGAACGTTAATCAAAATGATTGCGATATTCGCGAACTTCCTTTTGGACGGCTTATTCATCTAACTTATTTTACATTTTCTTTAGAGAAGAAGAAAACCGATATACAATTGAATTAAAGAACAGGCAGGATATTTCCATGAAGAAAACGAACCGTGTTTTCGCGTTATTGGGTCTCTCTTTTCTTGCGCTTAACGCTTGCGGACAGAACCAAAACGGCGAATTTACCCCCAAACTCGATACTGAGACCGCGTGCCACTTAACTGTCAGAGGCCACTACGAGAACTTTGAAGCTTTGACGGCCGAGTTCCACAATTTTAACGAGTACTATCCGAACGTTGAGCTGAGCTACGAGTACGACAAAGACCACAAGAAGAACATCTCCCTCTCCCTTAAGGGAGACACTCCACCGGATATCTTCTTCACCTACTCAACCATCGACTTCTCAGCGATCGACGAATACACAGAAGATTTGTCCGACAAGTCTCTAGGCTTTGATCTTTCGTGCATCCGCGACGACCTTCTTTATCATGATTCGAACAACAAGGTCCCATATCTTCCTGTCTACACGACTTCCTACGGAATGTTAATCAACGAGAACCTCTTCAAGGCGAACAACGTCAAGATTCCAGAGACATATAACGAGCTCATTTCTGCGTGCGACGCTTTCAAGAAAGCAAGCCCAAAGATCTATCCGATGCTTGGACATGAAAGCATGGTCATGTACCCTCTCTACTTCCCGCATTTCTGTGCTTCTTTGGTCAATAACAAAACAGCGGTGGATGAGCTCAACTCCTTGGCGCCTTCTGCCGGTGAGCATATGCGTGCCAGCTTAGAGCTTGCCCACGATTTTATGAGCAGAGGCTTTGTTGATCTTGAAGAGTGCACGACAAACATTGCTGACGATTACGACAAGACGATCAAACGTTTCTATAACGGCGACGTTGCCATGATGCTCGCCAAAGGCGGAACCGTCTCAGGCACCGAAAAGAGAGAAAGCCAATCCGAGGCCTTCACCAACAACCCATTTAAATATAGCTTCCACCCAGTCCCATCGACCGATAAAGGCGGATATTTCTATAACACCGTCGACCTTTGCTTCTCCGTTAACAAGAAGAGCCAGAACTTAGCCATGGCCAATGAGTTCATGAGATTCGTTATTTCGTCTTCTTGTCTCAACCGCATGGCTAAAGCCAAGCGAATGATCACCCCATGCAAAGACATGACATTCGACGAGGTTTACTCCGCGTTCGGCAAGATCGATGCAAACCGCATCATCAATCCGTCTAATATTGGTTTGCTTGACGCTGCCGACAAGCAGGTCAGGAAAGCCGGCATCGCCGTCTGCCAAAAAGGCATGAGCGTGGATGAGGCTGTAAGAACCTTTGGCTCATTCGAATAGAGTTAACAAAAAAGAAAGGGCTCAATTGAGCCCTTTTTCTTATTCTTTTTTCTGTGCCGAAATGATGAGCGAACTTCCTATAAGGATTAATGGAACCACAAGGGTCAAATTAGGGAAGTAAGAGACAAGCGCTTCGCCCTCAAGGTGTTTATAGACAAAGTAGTAGAAGCAGTAGCAGCCTATGGCAGAAGCGGCGAACAAGAGGATGATCACGAGGTATTTGAGGGCGGCTTTACCGCTCTTGGCCTTCTCCTCGCCAAAGATTGCGTCATAGGTTGATATGGCAAGGCGGCCCATATTCGCGGTCATCATGGTCGCGGTGTATGGCACTTCGTCAAATGAGGCAAAGCTCTTGGTCAAGAAGCCGCCGATGATGGCGATAAGACCGTTAGAGATGATGTTTGGCCAGGCGAATTTGTCTGGGTTCTTAGTCTCTGGGTCGAAAATGGTTGGGATAGCCATGACCACAAGAAGAAGTCCGACGATGACCGAAAGTTCGATGATATGGTATTTCTTTTCGTTGTTTTTGGCGATTTTGTCTTCGATAAGCCTGGCAAGGAAAACGCCGACAGTGAAGAGAATGACAACCAGGATGTAGGTTAGAACTTTGATTGGGGTTCCTTCAACGATACCGGCAACGCCATAAACGAGGTTGCCAGTCATCATCATTCCCCAGAAACCACGGTAATAAAGGGAATAGGCTTCGAGGAATCCCCCAGCGCATGTCAAAAGTAGGGCGATTATGAAGCCGACCTTTGAGTGTTTAGCGACGCTTTTCTCTTCTTCGTTTTTCACGTGGCAAAGTATATAACAGAGAACACCTATCTCCAATCAAAATTTTAGAGTGTAAGAGTGTACAAGCGTGAGCATCTTTGAGATTATATTTTCGTAGGTGTTTTATATTTATAAAAGAGGACCGACTGGCCAAAGGAGGGTTAATTATGGAATTCTTAGAACTAGCAAAAGCAAGATACTCCGAGCGTAGCTTCGAGAAATCTCATCCAATCGAGGAAGAGAAGCTTTCGAAAATCCTTGAGGCCGGAAGAGTTGCCCCAACCGCTTGCAACCTTCAGCCACAGAAGATCTATGTTCTTAAGAGCGAAGATTCTCTTTGGAAAGCCGCGAAACTCACCCACACCTATGAAGCTCCGGTCGTTCTTTTGATCTGCTATGACGAGAACGTCGTCTGGAAGAATGCCCGCGAAGAGGGATATAACTCCGGCGAACAAGATGCCAGCATCGTCGCATCTTCGATGATGTTCGAAGCAGAAGAGCTCGGCATCCACTCTCTTTGGATCAGAGGCTTCAACTCAAAACTCGTTTCCGAAACCTTTGAGCTTCCAGAGAACATCAAACCGGTCTTGATGCTCGCCCTTGGCTATCCAAAAGCCACGAGCGAACCATCCCCAAGACACTTGGATAAAAAACCACTTTCTGACACCGTTGAGGAGAGATAAACAACACCCTTGTACTCACAAGAGCGAATGAGAGAGAATACTAGCATGCTGTATTTAGGAATCGATATTGGCGGCACTTCAATCAAGTGCGCATTTGTTAATGAAGAAGGGGCTATCAGCCATCCTTTCACGATGAAATTCATCAAGGGAGCCAAACAAGAGGAAACCCTCATCAAACTTGGCGAACTTATCAGAGGCAACGTGAAAGCCGTCCAGGCCGAAGGATATGAAGTCGGTGGAATCGGAATCGGCTGCCCAGGCTCAATCAATAGCAGAAGCGGTATCTGCTGCTTCTCTGGAAACCTTGGCTGGAACAACGCTCCAGTCGCTGAGATGATCAGACAATCAACCGGTCTTCCAACCAAAGTCACCAACGATGCGAACGCCGCCATGCTTGGCGAAGCCAAATTCGGCGTTGGCAAACAATATAACAACCTCGTTCTTCTTACCCTTGGAACCGGTGTCGGCGGTGGACTTTTCCTGGACGGAAAGCTCTACGAAGGCAACGAAGGCAAAGGAACCGAATTAGGACATATGGTCATCGAAAGAGGCGGACGTCAGTGCACCTGCGGACTCAAAGGATGCCTTGAGGCATACGCTTCAGTCACCGCCTTGATCAACGACACCAAGAAAGCCATGAAGAAAGACAAGTCCTCTAAGATGTGGGACTTCGTCAAAGGCGACATCAAGAAAGTCGATGGACGCACTTCCTTCGAATGTGCCAAGAAAGGCGACAAAACCGCTTTGAAAGTCGTTGACGATTATGAGGAATATCTTACCCTCGGCATCATCAACTTCTGCAACATCTTCCGCCCAGAGGCAGTCATCTTGAGCGGCGGTCTTTCCAACCAACGCAAATACTTAACCGACGCGGTCGAGAAGAAACTCGCCGCCAAGGATTACGGCTTCAAGAGAACCCCTGAAGTCAAAGTTCTCGTCTCCGCTTTGGGCAGCGATGCCGGCGTCGTCGGCGCAGCCGCTTTATTCATTGCTTAAAAATAGGCAGAACCAATTTGGTTCTAGATATAGTAAAATTGACTCATAAAGGAGGTACTTTTAATGTACAGCGAGGAAACAAAGCCCTCGAATCTTGCGAAATTTCTGAATAATTTCGACAAAGTGTTCATGGACACCTGTTCCTTGATGGAAGACTCGTTCCCCCAATTCATGGACTGCTTAGTCAAATCCCATGAATATTGGAAAGACGGTTTGAAAGTTATTGTTCTTGGAGAATGCATGGAAGAACTCAAAAAGCATTCGAAGAGCAAGGACGGCGATAAGTTCGTAGAAGCAAAGCTCGCCATCAAAATCCTTGAACACAATAAGCGTCATGGCAAAACCATTGAAATCACAAAACCGACACACAAAGACGGTTTTGCGGACAGAGCAATCTTTGCCAAGGTCACCGATCTGAGAATCACCGAGAAGATTCTCATCATCACACAAGACAAGAAACTTACAAACGACATCCGCGGGTTAAACGGTCTCGAATCCCAGAAAGGGAGAAACATCCACGTCTACCGTATCAGTAGGAATGGCGATTTAGAGATCAACTACGGCGAAAAGCCGCAGGAACGCGCTCCAGCAAGGATCAACAAAACCCCAATCAAAACCAAACAGGAAGCCCCTAAAAAAACCCCTGAAAAACCAAAAACCACTGACAAATCCCCTGTGGTTTTAGCAGATTCTGCCCTCTCAGCGAATCTCAGCAACCCTAACTATCCTTCTTCAAGGAAGCTCGAGGACATCGATAAACAGCTTGCCCTTCTCAAGGCCATGAAGCCTGCCGAGAAAGCTGGTCTCAAACTCCGCTACCCTGAAGAGAAACTGCTTGAGGAGAAGAAACGTCTAACGCCTGTTCCAAAAGCCAAAGCGGCTGAACCTAAAAAGCCAGCCGAACCAAAGAAAGTCGCCCCGGCTCCGAAAGCGGAACCAAAACCTGAGGCCACAAAGACTTTCTACGGAATCGGAAGAACCCCAAGCTTCGCCCTTCAGAAGCTCGGCGAACATAATGGTTGGATCTTCAGAGACCCAGACGTCGAATACTTCGCGCCTGTTCATGGCGCCTACGACGTGACCACGCGTGACCTCAAAGGCGTCGATAAGGAATTGTCCTTACTCAAACCAGACATGATGGAAGAGTGGCCGCTCAAAGGCGGCGCGACCGTCGTCTTCGAAAAGAAGAACAACGACTTCTACGCCTCTCTCAAACCAAAACCTGTAGTGGTGGCCAAACCAAAGCCAGCGCCAAAGGCGAAAGCGGCTCCTAAGGCCAAACCGGCTGAACCAAAGAAAGCCGAGCCAAAGAAGCCTGCGGCCAAAAAAGAAGCGCCTAAGAAACCTGTCGCTCACAGCTCCGGCTTTGCCGAGACTCAGAAGCAAGATCAGATTCTTAACGCCAACATCAATAACCCTAACTATTCGAAAGCCTTGGCGGTCAAAGCCATCGAGGCCCAGATTGAAAGGGTTCGTCATCTCAAGCCAGGCGAGGCCAACGAGCTTAACCTTGGTTTGAAGGAATTACAAAACAAGAAAAAGCAGCTCGAAGCTGCATTAGGAAACAAAGGAAATTAACATCATGCTCGAATAGCTCTTATAGTCTTAGTCTGCTGCAACAAAGATGGCAGCAAAAAGAAGGCGATTCTCGTCATTAGCATCATTGGCATTATTTGCTCCGTCCTTCTTACGCTTTTTTGGAATATGTTCTGTCTTCTCGATCTCATCTTATACGTGATCCTCTTGGCCGTTGGAATGAATCAAGGACCAAAGAAAGAACCGTTACCTAAAGGCAACCCAAAACCGCTAGACTCAGACGAGAAGGATACCTCAAATAATTGTTAATACAATTAGAAACCTTGAACATAACAAACAAGGCTAGTAAGATTAACTCGTTTCTAGTAAAGGACTATCAATATGAAAAAGACTTCTAATTTAGGTGGATTACTCGGCATCATCGCCCTTATCTTCACCCTTTGCGCGTTCCTCTTCCCAATTGCCCCTGGCGTCCAGGCCGGTGCGGATGAGTTCGTTCGCGGCTATGACTTCGTCTTCACCAACCCAGCTGCTCCATTCACAATCAGCGCTACCGGTGGACTTGTCGCCATGTTCGTTCTCTTCATCGTCGGTGCTGCCTTCGAACTTCTCGGAGTCGCGTTCGGATGGTATGGCGGAAAGTTCGGTGGATTCCTTTCCATCGTCGGTGGACTTTGCATGGCCGTTGCTGGCATCTTAGCCTTCCTTGCTCCTGCCATGGTTGAGGCTCCACAGTTCCAGCTCACCCTTGCTTGGGGTTTCATCGCTACTGCGATCTCCGCCCTCCTTGCCGCTGCTGTTGAACTCTTCATCGGCGTCAAAGCCTTCCTTGCTAAGTAAGGAACAGATAGCAATTTAAGGACCGATTCGTCGGTCTTTTTTTTGTTTTTTTTCGCGAATATTTTTGATTTGGCCTCTATATGAGAAGTGGAGGCTATTATGAATAACAGTATTTACGAAAACACAGAAACCGAAGTCCTCGCATACTTCGCCAAGCTCATTACCGAAGGGCTTGATCCATACGCATCGCAGTTCAAAGGTTCTTTCAAGATGACCGCTTTGAGGGAGAAACTCTGCAAGACTTTGAAGGACACGGCAGGCCTTATCACAGGCTGGGGTTTTGACATGAGCAGGTACAAGCAGATCTGTGATGTGTGCGCCGAGAAAATGGTTAAAGAAATTAATTTTGAAGTCGAAAAATTGTTTCGAGAAAACACAAAATGCGATTATTTTTTGATCGACTTCAGCGCCTACGAAAAGCAGATATCATCCTTATTATTTAATGCGTTCGCGCGCATGAATGAGAGGGCGAAAAACTTTGCGTAAAAAAATTAGCACTTACCTATTGACAGTGCTAAAAAGAGGGCTATTATATAGTTAGCACTTAGGAAGAATGAGTGCTAAAAATCCCAAGGAGGTAACTACAATGACATTTGATTTAGTCAACTACGGATTTGATCCATTCTACGATTTCTTCGCTCCAGTTAGCAGAAGAGAAAATCACGCCATCTCCATGAAGACGGATGTCAAAGAAGACGATACCCATTACATGATGGATGTAGAGCTTCCTGGCGTTAAGAAAGAAGACATCAACGTCACCCTCAAAGATGGATACTTAACCATCTCCGCCAAGCGCGAGGACAAGAGGGACGAGAAGTCTAAAGGCAAGTATGTTTGCCATGAGAGAACCTATGGTTCTGCTTCCAGGACTTACTATGTCGGCTTAACAGAAGATAAGAACATCAGCGCTAAGTTCGAAAACGGCGTCCTCACCCTTACCTTCCCAAAGACGGAAGAGAAGAAAGAGTTGACCCACAACATCTCGATTGACTAAAACAGCGGCTTCTCCTTTCACGCTGTTTCATACATCTTCTCGCGATTAACAAAAGAAAGAGGCGTCCTTACTCCGCGCCTCTTTTTTTGTTTTAGAGTTTGATCTGCTTCGGGAAAGCTTCTTTCCTCATGATTCCCCACATCTTGTCGATGTATGAGAGGGTGTAGAAGTTCTCGAAGTAGTGGTAGTAGAAGGCTCCTTTGAGAGTCATCGTGTATACACCGTCTTTCTTAGTAAGATAACCGATCTTCTTAGCGAGCCATAACTCAAATCGATACATCTTCTTAAGCGGCACTCCAAAGAACTTCTCGAAATCTTTAGAATCCACGCTAGTGCTATAGGCGGTCCAGAAGAGCCAATAGACCATTCTTTGCCTCTTTTTGAATCTGATTGTGAGTGATGTTGGGAGTTTCCCTTCGTTTATCCTTTGGATATACGAATCGACATCAAACGTGTTGATCTTGAACTGGTCTCTAAGGAGAGTGGTCGCCGAGCAGCCAAAGCCTAAGAACGTCTCTCTCGTCATTGAGGAATACTTGGCTTCAGGCTTGCTTGAGAAGGTCCAGATTGTGCTTCTTGGATAGCCTTTCTCCTGGCAATGTTTCGTTATGGCATCGAGAAGGGCTCTCTTTTCTTTCTTTGGCAACGCTTTGACCTTGCTTGAGGTGAAGGTGAAGTCGATGAATGGATAAATGGCTACGTGGTTCGCTCCAAGATCGAACGCTTCGTCGACATCCGCTTTCAAATCTTCATAGGTTTGGGATGGAAGAGCAAAGATGAAGTCCATCGAAACCGTTTCAAAAGGCACGGCTTCGAGAGCCTCTTTCATGGCTTTGGTATCCACGCTTCTTCTTCCTAAGATGGATTGGTATTTCTCGCGGAAGGATTGAATGCCGATTGAGATCTTTGTGACTCCGGCATCTTTGAGAATCTGAAGGGTCTCTTTGTTAACATTGTCTGGATGGAGCTCAAGACCGATTCCCTCGGTGATGATGAAGTGCTCTTTGATGGCCTCAATGATCTCGTGGATCCTTGGAGCGGATAAAGCAGGGGTTCCGCCTCCGAAATAGAGACTCGTGACCTTCTTCTTTTCGGGGCTCTGAGAACCCACCATATGTATCTCTTTTATGAGAGCGTCGATATACCTGTTACTCTCCTCTTCTGAGTAGAGTTTTTTGCAATACGGGCAGAAATTGCAGATGTTTTTGCAAAAAGGAAGATGAACGTATAGGCCTAAATTGTCGAGGTCTTGATACGGAAGCTCCTGGTCGTAATCATTCTTGAATGTGAACGGTTTTAAGGATCTTGTGAGCCAGGATCTCGCAAGGGAAGTTAGAAAGCTCATTAGATGTATTTCAGATATGTTTTAAGCATCTCGAAGACGATCTTTAGGTTGCCTCTGAAAAGGAGGGTGTATTCGGCGACGAAGAAGTAGCCGCATTCCTCACAAAGGCCTGGGACCTCGATGCAGCGGCCACATGTCGAAAGCTTTCCATTCTCCATAACGACGCATTGGTAGCAAGGGGTTGGGAATTTGTTTTCGATGATGTAAGGGAACGCGCTTTTGAGGTTAAAGACCGGGCAACCTTCTTTCATCATCTCTTTGATGGTGTCGCAGCACTTGGCTTTCTCTTCTTTGGAGAGCTTGAGCTGCTTAGTGTCCGGATAAGGTGTGTGGAAGTTGAAGGAGACGGCCCTGACGTTCTTGGTGTCGCGGGCTTTTTCACAGACGTCGCGAATGCAATCTTTGTTGATTTGGTTCACGGCCATATAGAAACAAATGTTGTCTGAAGTCGCTTTGGAGATGTTCTCGAAGATGGTGTCGTAGGTATCGCCTCTGATGATGTTGTGGTGGACCTTGTCGCCATCAAGACTTAATAAAATTAAGTCCGCCTCTGGTAAATCGATTGGCCAGGTGCCGTTCGTGACGACGTTGACGATAAGGAAGCCCATCTTCTTGGCCTCGATGACAAGGTCTCTTAAAGTCTTGTCGCCGTCCTTCCACATGAAAGTCTCTCCTCCGCAGAAGAAAAGGATGCGCACGCCCATATCATAGAGCTGTTTCATCTCACCTTTGATCTGCTCATAAGGATGGATTACAGCCGTAATGTTATTAACGGAACAGTGCTTGCAGTGGAGGTTGCACTTATCGGTGACGATGACCGTTCCTAAAATAGGCTTCTTCCTGCGAAAGAGGATTGTGCTGATACCAAAACCAGCAAATTTCATGAAGGACGAGAATTTCATAAGTCCCGCCTATTGTATGAAATATTGAAAAGCCGGTCAAATTAGGCCGGCCTTTGATTATTTGAGGATCGGAATGATTTCCTCTTGGTGTCCTGCGACGTAAATCGGTTGTCTGTCTTTGATGTAGACGTTGGTCTCGCTTCTCATGCCGAAGTCAGGTGCGTATATGCCTGGCTCAAGGGAGAAGGTAACGCCGTCGATGATCTCTCTCGTGTCGTGGGACTCATAGTTATCGATGTTGACGCCAGGGCCGTGAGGAGAGACATCAACTGCGATGTTATGGCCGGTTCTGTGAACGAAATACTCAGCAAAACCAGCTTCTTTTATGTAATCTCTTGAGATTTGGTCGACTTCATAGCCAGCGACCGCTCTCTTAGGAAGCTCGTTTTTGAGGAACTCGAAATCCGCCTCGATGGCTTTCTTCAGGATCTCGAACCTCTTGGCGTACACCTCTGGGACTTCCTCTCCGACATAACCCATCCAGGTGATGTCAGCATAGACACCTTCAGGATCGTCCATCTTCGCCCACATATCGATAAGGACCAAATCGCCTTTTCTGATCGGGGAGGAGACTTCTTTGCTTGGGCCGTAATGAGGGTCGCTTGCGTTCTTGCCGATCGCGACGATAGCAGGGTCATCATAGACCATGCCTTCTTCGTGGAATCTGTCGCAGATGAATTTCTGGATTTCGTATTCGCTGGTTTCGCCGTTCTTAAGAATGAGCTCTTTGATTTTGGCGAAGGCCTCGTCTTTGATCATGAGGGTTTTCTTGTTGGCGAGAAGCTGGAGCTCATAGGCTCTATCGCTATATAAGGCGCTGAATCTCTGGAGGAGGTTGCCGCTTGAGGCGACTTCGATGCCAAGGCTCTTAATGAACTCGACTGAGCCATAGTCGGCTAAGGAGATTCTTGGGAGAAGGCCGAACTCAGAGATGTCCATAAGGACCTTCTTATAATGGCCGAACTCTTTCTTCTCGATGTCGAGCATTTCTTGCCAGGTATGGTAGACCTTAAGGTCGAAGGTCTTGGTGATCTCTTCGTCCCTAAGGAAAACGGTGTCGATTGAATGGCAGATTATGAACGGCTTCTTATCGCGAGGAAAAACAAGGAAGATCTTCCTCGTAAGCATTCTGTTCCCAAGGAACTCAACTAGAGTCTTGTTTCTATTCTCGTAATCAACGATGACCCAAGCATCGGCGCCTTCTTTTGTTAAGGCCTCACGGATAATTTCGTTTTTACTCATAAAATTTACCTACGGTATTGTAGCACTTTTGGTTTCTACTAAGGTAGAATATAGCAGACTGAATAGGAGTGCTTATGCATTACGATTACTTGATTGTTGGCAGCGGCCTATCTGGCTCAACCATCGCCAACTTACTTAAGAACGCCGGTAAAAAGGTCCTTGTTTTAGAGAAACGCGACGACGTCGGCGGCAATATTTCAACTGCCATTCAAGACGACATTATCGTCCACACCTATGGACCACACATCTTCCATACCTCTGACAAGTTCGCCTGGGATATGTTCAACAAGAACGTTGAGGTTTATCCGTTCATCAACTCGCCTATCGCCAACTGCCATGGCGAGTTCTACCACATGCCTTTCAACATGAACACCTTCCATGAGCTTTGGGGTGTCACAACCGCTGAAGAAGCGAAGGCCAAGATCGCCGAAGAGGTCGAGAAGGAACATATCGATGAACCAAAGAACCTCGAAGAGCAAGCCATCAAACTCGTTGGCCGCACGATCTATGAGAAGCTCATCAAGGGCTACACCGAGAAGCAGTGGGGCAGAGACTGCAAAGAGCTTCCTGCCAGCATCATCAAACGCTTGCCTCTCAGGTTTGAGTACAACAACAACTATTTCAACGACACCTGGCAGGGACTTCCAGTCGGCGGTTACTCCAAGTGGGTTGAGAACCTTTTGAAAGAAATCGACGTCAAAACCGGCGTGGATTACTTCGAAGACAAGGAAAAATGGGATGCGATGGCGGACCACGTCATCTACACCGGACGCCTTGACGAATACTTCTCCTTCAAACTTGGAAAGCTCGAATATAGATCTCTCCGCTTCGACAATCAGTGGATGCAGATGGACCGCTATCAGAACAACCCAGTCATCAACTTCACCACTCATGACCAGCCATACACCCGCTGCGCTGAGCACAAGGCCTTTGATCCGTTCTGCAAGAACCACCATTCGACCCTCGTGACCTTCGAATACCCAGACACTTTCGAGGAAGGCAAGATTCCTTGCTACCCAATCAACGACGAAAAGAACAATTCCCTCGCTGCCGCATACAAAGAACTCTCGGCCAAACTTGAGCCAAAGACCTTCTTCTTAGGAAGGCTTGCCGTCTACAAGTATTACGACATGGATGACTGCATCATCGCCGCCAAAGAGATGTTCGACAAACTTAAAGCATTAGGCTTAGCCTAACGAATATTGAAGGAGTAAAATATGGCCCTCAAACACAAAGACTTGATCTCCAAACTTTCCCTTGAGGAAAAGGTCGCTTTACTTAGCGGCAAAGACTTCTGGCAAACCATGGATTTGCCAAGCATCGATTTGCCTTCGATGTTCTTCTCTGACGGGCCTACTGGCTTAAGGAAACAAGCCAGCGAAGCAGATAACCTTGGCCTTAATCCTTCAATCCCTGCTACATGTTTCCCATCCAGCGCGACTACTGCGAATACCTGGAATGTTGAGATGGCCCATTTAATGGGCAAGACCATCGGCGAAGAAGCTGCCACGAACGATGTCAGCGTTCTTCTCGCTCCTGCTCTCAACATGAAGAGAAACCCTCTCTGCGGGCGTAACTTCGAATACTTCGCAGAAGATCCATACCTCGCTGGCAAGATGGCCGCCAACTACATCGCTGGCGTTCAGGAAAACGGCATCAGCGCATGTCCAAAACACTTCGCCGCCAACAACCAAGAAATCAAGAGGATGGCCTCCAACTCCATCGTCGATGAGAGAACCCTCCGTGAGATTTATCTCACGGGTTTTGAAATCGCCATCAAAGAAGGCAAAGCCAAGAGCATCATGTCTTCTTACAACAAACTTAACGGCACTTACGCCAACGAGAACGAACATCTTCTCCTCGACATCCTCCGCAAGGATTGGGGATACAAAGGACTCATCATCACCGACTGGGGCGGAGAGAACGATCGTATTCTCGGCCTCAAAGCGTCCAACGAAGTTGAAATGCCTTCCACTGGCGGCGAGACCAACGACGATGTCTTTAACGCCGTCAAGGACGGAACCTTAGATGAGAAATATGTTGATGAGGCTATCGACCGCATCATCGACTTAGCTCTTTATACGAACAAAAACCTCAAGGACAAGAAACCTGAGACCGACAAAGAAGCTAACCACAAAGCCGCTCTCGAAGTCGCTAGAGAATCTGTAGTTCTTTTAAAGAACGAAGGAGACATCCTCCCTCTCAAACCAGAAACCAAGGTCGCCATCATCGGCGACTTTGCCGACAAACCACGTTACCAAGGCGCAGGATCAAGCATCGTCAACCCAATCAAGGTTGAGTCTGCTCTTGATGTTGTCAAAGAAGAAGGATCCGGAATCAACTTTGTTGGCTACGAACCTGGATTCAAGAGATACGGCAAGAAGAGCAAAGGCCTCAGAAAGAAGGCTTGCGCCCTTGCCTCAAAGGCCGATGTCGTTCTTTATTTCCTCGGTTTAGATGAGCACAGCGAGACCGAAGGACTTGACAGAAAAACCATGTCAATTCCAAAAAATCAGTTGGATTTGCTGGAGAATTTGCGTCAAATCGGCACTCCAATCGTCTGCGTTTTGAGCGCTGGTTCACCTGTTGAACTTCCGTTCGTCGATGGCGTGAACGCCCTTGTCCACGGCTACCTCGGTGGCGAGGCTGGCGCGAGAGCCATGATCGAAATCCTTACCGGCAAGGTCAACCCATCCGGTAAGCTTTCCGAAACCCTTCCGTACACCTATGAAGATTGTCCATCTGCTGAAACGTTTGGTTGGCAGAATGGCTTAGTCGAATACCGCGAAGGACCGTTCATCGGTTATCGTTACTACTCGACCGCGGACATCGCTCCAAGATTCCCGTTCGGCTTCGGCCTTTCATACACCACCTTCGAATACAGCGATCTCGTCGTTGACGAGAAAGGCATCTCTTTCAAAATCAAGAACACTGGCGAAGTCGCTGGCAAAGAAGTCGCTGAGATGTATGTCGCTCTCAAAGATAGCGCCATCTTCCGTCCGGCCTTCGAACTCAAAGGATTCGCCAAGGTTGAACTCCAGCCAGGCGAGACCAAAGAAGTCAAAATCCCATTCGACGAATATACCTTCCGTTATTTCAACGTCCTCACCAATAAGTGGGAGATTGAAGCAGGGGACTACGATATATACGTCGGACCTTCTAGCGCTTCCTTCCCTCTCTCTGGAAAAGTCCATCAAGAAGGAACTAACGCTCCAGCTCCATATGACAAAGAGAAACTTCCTTCCTACTTCAAGGGTAAGGTTAGACGCGTCGACCAAGAGGAGTTTGAGATTCTTCTTGGAAGAAAGATCGAAGAGCCAATCATCTTCATCAAGAAAAACCGCATCATGGTCACTCCAGAGACCACGATTTATGACCTTCGCTATGCGAAAGGTTGGTTTGGCCGCTTCTTTGAATGGGCTATCCGCGCCATCATCAAGATACTTCCAGCTTTTGGAAACAGATCTTTAGCCGACACCATGACAATGGGTTTGTACTACACCCCACTAAGGAACATGTCCCGCGCTTCCGGCGGCATGCTTGGCTGGGGCCAGCTTGGTGGTCTTATCACCATGTTCAACGGCAAATTCTTCAAGGGTCTCCGCGAATTCCTCCGTCAAGGAAAAGCCAAAAAGCAAAGAAAGAAAGCTCGCGACGAAGCCTTAGCAAACGCTGCCAAAAAAGCCTCCGAAAACTAGACAACCCCTACAAAAACCCATCTTTACCTTTTAAGGTAGTTTTAATTGTGTATAATTACTAGGCTTGCCCTGAGCAAGACTAGAACACCACTTATGAATACAAAACAGAAATTAATAACCGTGTGCATCCCTGCTTATAACAGCGAGGAATATTTGCACTACGCCGTCGACTCACTCATTCCTTTCGGAGAGGATGTTGAGGTCATCATCATCGACGACGGTTCCAAAGACAAAACTGGCGAAATCGCCGACAAGTATGCTGCCGAACACCCATTCATCAAAGCCGTCCACCAGCCAAATGGCGGACATGGCGAAGGCATCAACCATGGCTTAGAGCTCGCCACCGGCATCTATTTCCGCGTCCTCGATAGCGACGACTGGGTCGATCACGATGGTTTTGCCGCCCTTATCAAAGACGTCAAAGAGCAGAACTGCAAAGCAGACCTCTACTTCACCGATTACACCTATTGGCATGGCAGAGACAATAAAGACGCCACCATCAACTTCAACTACCTTTTCAAGGGCAAAGATTACGATTCCGCCAAAGGTGGACCATGGTCATGCATCAAGAAATTCCGCTATGACCGTAACCTCACCTTACACACCACGATGTATAGAACCTCCACTCTTAGAGAGAGTGGAGTCCATTGCCCAGGACACGTCTCCTATGAGGACAACTATTTCATCTATGCCCCAATGGCTTATGTCAAAGAGATCCGTTATGTCCCTGTGAGCGTCTATCAGTACCTCACTGGCAGAGATGGACAGTCCATGGCTACTGCCAACCTCGTCAAGAAGTACAAAGACTTCCTTCTCGATGGAAAACTCATTTTCGATTCAATCGACATCTACTCGATCAAAGATAAGGCGACCTATAAAGCCGTTTACCATCACTTGATCATGAATATGATCTTGTCTGTCATGTGGGCCAAGTATGTTGGCACCAAAGAATCAAAAGCCGCTCTTAAGGATTTCTACAGACACTGCAAGACCACCAACAAACGTCAGTATAGAAAGGTCAGACGCCACTTCCTCATTTGGGTCATGAACCTTCCTCTCTATGTCGGAACCCTTCTTGTCAGAGCTGGTTTCCACATCGGTCACAA
Source organism: uncultured Erysipelotrichaceae bacterium (assembly GCA_902802355.1). Taxonomy (GTDB): domain Bacteria; phylum Bacillota_I; class Bacilli_A; order RFN20; family CAG-826; genus UBA4951. The sequence goes on along the minus strand of CADCLU010000001.1, from coordinate 160,124 downwards.
GATCGTTAAGTTTAACTAAGTTAAATTTTCATAAAACTATAGCGGCATAAAGCAAAAGCCCATATCATTTTTCTATGTTCAAAATCGCTTTCTTCGACATTGATTGGACCATCTATGACCATAAGAACCATAGATGGGACGAAGAGTCTTTGGATGCGATTAAAGAGCTCAAGAGAAGAGGCGTGAAATGCTTTTTGTGCACCGCCAGGAACTACGACTCCATCAAGGATTTCGGAGCCCTTGATATCGGAATTGAATGGGATGGCTTCATTGCCAACAGCGGTGCTATCGGCGTTGTCGAAGGCAAAACCATTTTCGAGCAATACATGGACCCAAAGACTGCTTATGAGGCAGTCGCTTTCCTAAAGGAACTCGGCGTCTGTGGCGAGATTCCTTACGATACGGAAAGGAAACTCCTCGCTCCTCTCACAGAAGAAGCCAACCATTACTACTCCTACTATGTAGAGAAGGTTCCTCCGATTGAGGAATACAAAGGCAAACCAAGCATGGGTATCACTGTCTTCGCAAGCGAAGATAAAGACCATCTCTTCAAAGAGAGGTTCCCTGAACTCGTCATCTTCAGATATTTCAAATACGCATTCGATTGGGTTCCTGCCATGCACTATAAAGGAAACCCAGTTGAGAAGATCTTGGAACACTACGGCTTCAAGAAAGAAGAGTCCGTTGGTTTTGGCGACAACTTCCAGGACATCTCCCTCCTTGAGAAAGTCGGAACCTTCTTTGCGATGGGAAATAGCGACGAGCTTCTCCTAAAAGCCGCTAAGAACAAAACCGAAGCAGTCTGGGATTCAGGCGTTGCCAAGGCCATAAAAAATTGGTTTTGAAAAATTGAAAAATCCCTAACAAAAACCACACGAAATCCGTGTGGTTATTTTTTTGTTTCCCAAGGGTTCAAAAAACATTTTCACATGCGAATTCGTGTGCGTATTATATATGCGCAATGAAATTGGGTCAGAAGCAAACCCCGTTTATCACGGCTCTAGAAAACTACATCAAGAAAGACGTTTCCCCTTTTGATGTTCCAGGCCACCATATGGGCAACGTTGAAAACGCTGCGACGAAGGTCTTAGGACATCAGGCTTTCCTTTGCGACGTCAACGCTCCTGTTGGTATGGACAACCTTGCCAAGCCTACAGGCGTAATCATGGAAGCCGAGCAGCTTATGGCTGAGGCCTGCAACGCTGACAATGCTTTCTTCTTAATCAACGGAACCTCTAGCGGCATCATCGCCATGATTATGACCGCAGTCAAAGCAGGGGAGAAGATCATCCTCCCTCGTAACATCCACAAGTCCGTTATTAGCGCTTTGACGATTTCCGGCGCCGTCCCAGTTTATGTCATGCCTCAGATCGATAACGATCTTGAGATTGCCAATCAGCCAACCCTTGAGGATTGGAAGAAGGCCATTAACAGAAACACATCTGCCAAAGCCATCTTCGTCATCAACCCAACCTACTTCGGTGCGGTTGGCGAACTTGAGGAGCTTGTCGAATACGCTCACGAACATCACATGGCCGTTCTTGTCGATGAGGCTCACGGCGCCCACTTCTATTTCCATGTCGAAGGCCAGCCAATGACCGCAATGGATGCTGGCGCGGATATGTCTTCCGTCTCCTTCCACAAGACCGCCGGATCCTTAACTCAATCCTCAGTCCTTCTTCTCAACGAACACCTTTTCAGAAAAGAAGAAGTCCAGACTTCCTTGAATATTCTTAACACGACTTCCCCATCCACTTTGCTCATGGCGTCTTTAGACGGCGCCCGCGCATTCATGGCTTCGAAGAAAGGCCAGACCGCTATGGCGGAGACATACAAGCTCATCGATTACGCGAGCAAGAAGATCAATCAGATCAAAGGATTCGAAGTCAAAGACAAAGCCTATTTCAAAAAGAACGGCGCTTATGACTACGACTCCAGCAAGGTCGTTATCGCCATCGACAAACTTGATATTGATGGCTTCGATCTCTACCGTTTGCTCATCGACAAATACGAAATCCAAGTTGAGCTTGCTGAAACTTATGAAATCATGTGTGTTTTCGCAATCGGCACAAAGAAGAAGCACGTCGATAACCTAGTCGAAGCCCTTAAGGATATTTCCGCTCATCACTATCACAAGGACATCATTTACGATGACCACCATTTCGATAGTTCATTCCCGTTCATGCTCGCAAGGCCTCGTGTCGCCTTCCATGCGCCAGGCAAGGTTTTGCCTCTCGAAGAGTTGGACGGAACCATCTCCAAAGAGCAGGTCATGATGTACCCTCCGGGAATTCCGCTTATCGTTCCTGGAGAAGTCTGGAACAAGGACCTCATTAAGAGGGTTAAGTTCTTTGAGAAACACAAGAAGGAAGGCATTCGCCTTATTTCCGCTTACAAAGAAGGCTTTCAGGTTATTGATACCGACCAGTGGCGTCGCTTCTCCGTCTATGAGAAGAAACTAAGCGACTACAACCGCACCAAAAAGACAACACCTCTCAACGATGGCTATCACGTTCCGTTTGAAGGCGAGAAGCATAAAGAGACATTGGTCCTTTTGCCATTCCGTCTCGATACCTGGAGAAAGAAAGCCAAACCAGCTCAGGTTGCCTATAAGGAAGTCATCTCCGCGATCGCCAAGCACGAGAAAGTGGTGGTGGGCATCCATCCAAGATTCCACAAAGAACTCGCGCCGATGTACGAGAGAATTCCTAACGTCGAAACCATTTCCGTCCGTTATAACGACGCGTGGGCTAGAGACAATATGCCTCTCTTCCTAACCAACGGCAAAAACCTAAGAACCGTTGATTTCCGTTTCAACGCTTGGGGCGGCGAATATGATGGTCTCTATAAGAACTACAAAGACGACGACAAACTTAGATCTGTCATCTCCAAGAAGATGGGGCTCATGTCATATGTCCATCCTAAGTTCGTCCTTGAAGGCGGATCGGTAGCGCTCGATGGCGAAGGCACTCTCATTACCACCGAAGCCTGTCTCCTCTCTCCTGGTCGCAACCCATGCTTAACCAAGACCGAAATCGAAGAGGTCCTCCGTGAATACTTAGGTGTCGAGAAGATCGTTTGGATTCCACACGGAATCTACGAAGACGAAACCAATGAGCATATCGACAACATGGTCTCCTTCGTGAAACCAGGTGAAGTCATGCTCGCATGGACGACCGACAAGAACGACCCTCAATACGATTATTGCCAGAAGGCGTATCGCGCCCTTAAGAAACAGACTGATGCGAAGGGAAGACCTTTCGTCATTCATAAAATGAAGCTCCCAGCTCCGCTCTACTTAGGGAAAGATGTGTCGAAGTCCCTTTCCAAGACCGCAGACACGCTCGACAAGAGAGAAGCCGGACGCCGTCTAGCCGCCTCATACGTCAACTACTACCAAGGCAAGGATTTCATCATCCTCCCGGCCTTCGGAGTCAAAGAAGACGAAGCGGCCCTCGCCACCATGAAGAAAATCTATCCGAATAAAGAGATCCACCAGGTCAACACCCTTGAGATCCTTTATGGCGGAGGAAACATCCATTGCATCACCATGCAGGTTCCAACCGAGGAGGAGAACAAATGAAAATCAAAGTCGCTATTGCCCAATTCTCAATGCCTGACAACTATGAGAAATGCATTGAAAAAGCCGACGAATATATAAAAACCGCCAGCAAAAACGGCGTGGATTTGCTTTTACTCCCAGAGCTTTTCGAAGGCTTATACTTCTGCCAGATCGAGAATTATGACTTCTTCTCCAAAGCCGAAGAGGTTAAGGATTCCAAGACCCTGAAACACTTCCAGGAGATGGCCAAAGAATACAAGATCGTTCTCCCAATCTCCTTCTTTGAGAAATCTGGCAACTGCTATTTCAATTCCCTTGTGATGATCGACAAGGACGGAACCATCGTCGACCTTTATCGCAAGAGCCATATCCCAACCGGAGAATGCTATGAGGAGAAGTTCTACTTCACCCCAGGCGACACCGGATTCAAAGTCTTCAAGACCAAAGCCGGAAACATCGGTGTTGGCATCTGCTGGGATCAGTGGTTCCCAGAGACCGCAAGAATCCTCGCCCTCAAAGGCGCTGAGATCCTTCTTTTCCCAACCGCGATCGGTTCCGAACCTGTTCTTCCAAAAGACTCCAAGAGCCACTGGCAGAACGTCATGAAGGGACACGCTGCCGCCAACATCATGCCTGTCTTAGCCGCCAATAGAGTTGGCGTTGAGGCCATGGGAAAATCCAGCATGAAGTTCTACGGTTCATCTTTTATTGCCGACCAACATGGCGATTTCGTTACCGAGATGAACCGCGAAGAAGAAGGAATTCGCTTCGCCGAATTCGACCTCTCGGAAATTGCCAAAGAGCGCTTCGGATGGGGAGTTTACCGCGATCGCCGCACCGACCTCTACGAAGATTTGCTTAAACACGATGCCTCAAAGTAGCCTATAGCTGCTTTGCTTTTTCACACAAAAACCTCTCTGCTGGTATCTATCAAAATTCGATTTTGATAAGATATTTTTATGAACAAAAACGACGTCAAACGAAATCAACCTCGAAAAGGTTTCATAGATCCAAACAAGACAAAGACTTATTTGGTGTACCACGAAACCGATCTTTTGACGTTCCTCCGCGAGAAGATGGCGAAGCAGTCTCAGCACAACATTCGCCACATGATCTCGAACCACCAGGTCGCCGTTGGAGGCGCTCCAGTCAATGAGTGGTTCTATAAGCTTTACCCAGAAGATGAGGTCACGGTCAGCTGGACCCCAATCAAGAAGAGGGAAAGAAAAGACCTTCCAATCATCTACGAAGACGAGGATATCATCGCTATCGATAAGCCTTCTGGTCTCCTTTCTGTCGCGAGCGACAGGGAGAAAGGCAAAACCGCTTACCGCTTGGTCACCGATTGGTTAACTCAATCAAACAAGAAAGCCCGTATCTTTGTCGTCCATCGTATCGATGAAGACACATCAGGCGTTTTGATCTTCGCCAAGAACTTTGAAACGAGAGAAGCCCTTCAGAACCATTGGCAGGAAATTGTCACTAAGCGTGGCTACTATGCCATCGTCGAAGGCGAGGACATCCCTGAAGAGCAAACCCTTAAGAACTACCTCTGGTTAGACGAGACCACTTTCCAGGTCAGAGTCACCAAGAGCAAAAAGAACAGCAAACTCGCTATCACTCATTACAAAAAAATGGCCGCCAAAAACGGATATGCTCTTCTCGACGTCAACATCGACACAGGCCGTAAGAACCAAATCCGTGTCATGCTTGGAAACATCGGCCACTACATCATCGGAGATGATCGCTATGGCGAGCCATCGAACCCACTCAAGAGACTTGGCTTACATGCCTATGAGCTTGACTTCACGAATCCATTAACCGGCAAAGAATACAAAATCAAAGCGGAGATGCCTGCCTGCTTCAAGAAGCTCTTCTGGGTATCTCATGCTGAGAAACGCGCTATAGCAGAAGCGAAAGCAAAGGGAGTAAAAGTTAAGAATGGAAGCAAACGCCGCAAATAAGACATTCTTCCGCTCAGCCTTCCTTTTGAAGCTGCGCGAGTCTTTTGTGAGCGTTCTTCCAATCGTTGCCGTCATCTCGATCCTCTTCTTCACGGGGGTGATTGCGGATTTCGGTTTGCCTGCATACATCTCCTTCCTCATCTGCTCCGTTTTGATCGTCATCGGTCTTTCTCTCTTCAACATCGGTGCTGAGGCTTCGATGTCCGCAATTGGAAAAATCATCGGCGAATCCCTCTTCAAAAAGAGAAAAATCTTCTTCGTCGTGGCCATGACCTTCATCATCGGCGTCCTTGTCACGATCGCTGAACCTGACCTTAAAGTCACCGCCAGCCAGATTGGTGTTGATGAGCTTTTGCTTATCGGCATGATTGGTGTGGGCGTTGGCCTCTTTGTTGTCTTTGGTGTTCTCAGAATCATCTTCAACAAGAACCTCAACATCATGTTCATCTGCTTCTATGGTTTGGTGTTCATGCTTGCTGGAATAACCAATCCGAAGTTCCTTCCAATCTGCTTCGACTCCGGCGGCGTCACAACCGGTCCAGTCACCGTTCCGTTCATCCTCGCCTTTGGTGCAGGCTTAGCCGCGTCGACTGCGAGCAACGGCAGAAGCGGCGAAGACTCATTCGGTCTTACCGCCTTAGCGTCCGTTGGTCCAATCCTCACTGTCATGGTTCTTTCTCTCTTCCTCGACGTTGATTCGATGGTCTATGTCTGGAGCGACAACCCACTTACCACCTATGAGACCTTTGAAGGCTTCTGGCCGGCGTTCTTCTCTTCGGCTGGAGAGCATTTCCTTGGTGAGCTTGGAATGGTTGGCATCGCTATCGCACCGACTACCGTTTTCTATCTCATCTACGACCTCATCTTCATCAAGTCCCGTAGGGTCAGAATCGTCCGTATTCTCATCAACATGCTCTATGCCTACTTTGGCCTCGTTATTTTCCTTGCTGCAGTCAACCTAGGCTTCCTTCCTGTTGCTCAAGAAGTTGGCAAAGGCTTAGGCGCATCGGAAGGCACATTGGGTATCGCAATTCTCATTGGTGCGGCATTCGGCCTCTTTGGTGTTATCGCTGAACCTGCTGTCCATGTTCTTATCCGTCAGATTGAGACGGTTTCCGAAGGAACGGTCAAGTCGTTGACCGTCGGATTCGTTATGGCTCTCTCTGTTGGCGGAGGCGTCGCTTTAGCGATCATCCGTGCCTACTATGGCTTCAGCATCCTCTATTACATGATCCCCGGATACATTATTGCTTTGGGACTCTCGTTCTTGGTTCCAAAGATTTATACGGCTATGGCGTTCGACTCTGGCGGAGTCGCCAGTGGTCCTATGGCATCGACGTTCGTCGTTCCTTTCGTCATCGGATTCACCTACTCGGCCCATGGCGCGGAATCCGTGTTTGAGAACGCCTTTGGCGCGGTCGCAATGATCGCCCTCATGCCTCTCATCGTCGTTCAGGGCATGGGCTTATATGCCAACATCAAACGATCGATCAACAACTACATGGTCCGCAAGAGATTCCACGAAGACGACGATCTCGTCATCATTTCCTTTGAGGAGGCCAACGCATGAGCGAAGAGAAAAGACGCTTTGTTTTGAAACGCACTCCTAAAGTCAGCGAGGAGACTCTTTCGAAAGCACAAGAAGCCAAGAAGGCTTATCATCCGCTTTGCATCGCCATCACCGTCGTCAATCAGGGACAGGGTGGTGCGATCACGAAGATCATGGAAGCTTCTGGCGCGGCAACCTCTTTCGTCTTCCGTGGCGAAGGAACCGCGATCAACCATTTCTACGAGATATTCACTTTAGAAAACGCAAATAAGCAATTAATCCTCACTCCGATGAGAGAAAGTTTATGGCTTACCGTGAAAACAAAACTTGAAACTCGTTTCAATGTGTCTAAAGTAGCGAAAGGCATATCCTTTATCGTCAAAGTTAACAGCATCATCGGAACCAACGCCTATAAATTCGTGGCCGACGAGAGGCCATTAGTCTCAGAAACCAAAGGAGATAATGCCATGGAAGAAACGAGAAACGAGAATTACGAAGTCGTGTTTGCAATCGTCAATGACGGTTACACCGACTTGGTCATGGAAGCCGCTAGAGGCGCAGGCGCCAGAGGCGGCACGATCATCAATGCCCGCGGAACCGGCAACAAGGAGATCGAAAAGTTCTTCGGAGTCTCAATCGCTCCAGAAAAGCAAATCGTCATGATTTTGGTTCCAAAAGACATAAAGAACGCGGTTTTGACGGGGATTTATCAAGCAGCCGGCCTTAACAGCAAAGGCCAGGGAATTGCCTTCTCCGTGCCTGCAACTGACGTTGTAGGCATTGTCGAAAACGTTCAAAAAGAGGAAGATACTACAAGTAAGCAAAATTAGGAGACTATTACGGAGACGCCAGATACCACAGCAAAACTATCAAGCTTCCGCAAACTGACATTCGGTCAGCTCATACGAGAGAAGCTTCCGTTCCTGTTTAACATCAGGAGCCTTTTCTATTTCTTCTGGCTTGTTTTCTTTATTGGCATGGCCTGGATGGCCTATGGCCTTATCAACAACTCCTTCACTCAGTTCTATCCATGGACGGACTACTTCGGTCAGTACGTCACCATGACTTTCTATTATCACGATGTTTGGCACACCTTCTTCAAGACGGGTTATTTTGAGCTCTACTCGCCAAACACCTACCTTGGTTCAGACAACATCGGTTCGAACTCCTACTATGGTTTATTCGATCCGTTCCTATTCATCTGTTATCTCTTCCCACGTTCATGGATTCCTCAGACCTTCGCTTTAGCGACCATGGTCAAAGGAGCGGTGGGGGCCATGGCAATGCGCGCCTACCTCAAATACATGGGCCTCAGCGAAAGCGCCTCACGTATTGGCGCGATGGCCTTTGCCTTCAACGGTTGGGTCAACTACTTCGTAGGTTTCCCGTCCTTCGTCTCGAGCGCTTTCACGTTCCCTCTCATCCTTCTTGGCATTGAGAAAGTCATCAAGGAAAGAAAACCTCTTACCCTCATCATGGGATTGTTCCTTTTAGGTATTATCTCGTTCTTCTTCTTAGTCGTCGCTTGCGTTTGGGGCGTCATCTACGCTTTATGGCGTTACTTCTGGACCATCAGGAAGAGAAACCTCAAAGAGAACCTTTGGGTCATCGCTTTAGGCATAGCGGGATTCGCTCTCGGCATAGCCATGTCTGCCTGGACGCTTCTCCCATCTGTCAGGGAATCCGCTCTTTCAGGAAGAACCTCCTCAATCGGCAAAGGCTATTTGGACGCCATCCTCAACGCTTTCAAAGACAAGGACTTCGGAACTGTCCTTGGATATCTCTTCGAACCTGTTGGCCGTAACCCAATCAGAGAGATGCAAGCCTTGCAGGCTTTCTTCTATCCGACCATCGGATACATTGAGCTTCCTCTCGCTGGAAGCGGATACGATTCCTGGACTTCCAACGCCTTCATCTACACGCCTCTTGTCGTGCTCTTCTTCATCGCGTTTGTGAACTCGATCAAGAACAAGAAGATCGGCGAGATCATCGCCGTCCTTCTTTGCGCATACCTCATGCTCACCAATTTGGCGTACTACATGTTCTACGCCTTCACTGGTGACGGATATGGACGCTGGTTCATCGTCCTTGTGCCGTGCGCAATCTACTACGCATGTCGAGAACTCGACCACATCAAGGAAGAGAAGAAGTGGGTCATCTTTAGTGGCGCTTTCATCGCCTTAGCTCTAGCTATGCTTACCTGGATCCTCACCATCATCTTTGTCCAGAACGAACACTATGACGAGTGGCTTGATCCATATTGGCCATCTAGCCTCAACTACGTCCCATATCAGGTCACTGACAGACAGGGCATCGTGAGGACTTGTTTGTGGATCGTTTTCTATCAGATGGGCATGGACTTCCTTGTTGGAATGGTCATCTTCTTCATGAAGAACCACAAGCATTTGAATAGGGTTTTGTTTGGGATAATCGCTGTTGAGACCGTTCTCTGGGGCAATATGTCCTTCGTCTATAAAGGCACCTGGAGCTACACCTACTGGAATGGCGGACAGGCCGTCAGAGATACCTTGACGTCATACGGCGAGAAGGTCATGGAAGACGATCCTGGATACTACAGAACCTACTACGACGACATCCGTGATAGGAACAGCCAATACATCTGGAGAACGAATGGTTGCTCGACCTTCCATTCCCTTTTCAACTACGATGCCGCTCAACTCTCTTGCTACATTGGCGCCAACAGACCAATCCAAGATAGAGACCCAGGCAGCAACAGATACGCCTATGGCGAAACCTACACCTCCAAATCATGGTCTACTTTCTATGGCCACAAACGCCTTGGAACCGACCTTGCTTTGTCGATGAAATACTATGCGATCATGCGTGAGGGATACGGCATTCACGAAGGCCTTGCCGATAACGTCCCATGGGGCTCTGAGCTTGTCTATGGAGACATGGACAGCGTCTTCCGTCTCTACAAGAACCCATATGTCGATAAGATGAAGCTTGGCCACGCCGTCGACCACGTCTATAGACGCAACGTCCAAGAAAACACCTTCAACCAAGGCGACGATTTCCTCAACGTCAACACCTCCGGCGGAACCCTTGGAGGCTATAAAGAGATCTTAAGGAACGACCAAGTCCTCATGACCGGCGCCATCCTTGAGGATGCGGATGCCGACGAATTGATCGCCGAGGATTCCTCCTTCGTTCTTGATGCCGCTCCTGAGGAGAACACTTTGTTCACCGGATGCTACTATGACGGACAAATCTACACTGGCTACGTCCAAGATCCAAAAGACTCGTTCCAGTGGTGGGGAACTTGGAAAGGACGCGAAGGTCCAACCTATGTCGCTGACATTCTTGAGCACGGAACCAAGAGCACCTGGCAGACGGATCAGTACAAATACGTCGATGATGCAAGAGGCAATTACCTCACAACAAGAGATGGTTTTGATAGAACCAGAGATTTCAAATACAAAGGCGACAGCGAATTCGTCGTTTTGACCGCTGGTAACGGAAACAAATACTTCAATGAAGATTGGGGCGGTGCTTGCTTCGCTTTCAACTACAAGATCAACAACAGCAAATATAAGACCAGGATCTACATGATCGGCGACAGACAGAAAGAGAACGGCGAGATTGAGGAGAACGTCCTTCTCAGCTACGAATACTGGGCTCTTGATAACATCGCTAGCTACCGCATCAGCGGAACCCAGTCAGACCTTTTCTGCATGTACCCTACAGGCAGGGTCAAATATATCTGCTTCAACGCCAAACCAAGCGACTTCACCGAAGGCACTTTCCCATCCTATGTTTCCTTATGGAAAGCGGAGAGAAATCAGTTTGAGAACGAATTCAATGTCATCAGCGATGACAGCCACAACCTCACCAACGTTGTCTATGGCAAGAACAAGTTCACCTTCGACACCAACTTCCCAACCAAGAAGGTCGTAACCACTTCGATCGGTTATGATGCTGGCTGGAGCGTTAAGGCTGTCGATGAGAATGGTAATGTTACCTATCCAAAGGCCCTTAAGGTTAACGGCGGCCTTGTTGGATTCGTTGCCCCAGCAGGTAAGATCTCTTATGAGATCACTTACTTAACGCCACAAATCAAGCTTGGCGCGTTCGCTTGCAGCGCGGCCTGGTTCGTCGTTGCCGGATACTCCATGGTGACCTTCACCCTCGAGATCAAGAAGAAGAGGAAAGAACTCGCCTTGGTTGAGGCCGCTAAAGAAAGCCCAATCGCAACAAGCGAGCCGCTAAAAGAAAAAGAGAGCGAAGCAGCTCCGCCCTCTCAAAGTTAATCTTTGAAGTTCTTAAGGTAGATATCGTAAACGACATTCTTCGGGATGTCGTTTTCTTTTGCCGTCTCTTTGATGGCTTCCTTCGAGGAAAGGGATTTGAGCTTTTCCTTCAAAATCTCTGCAATTTCATCATTTGAGAAGGTTTTTGCAACGGATTTTTGCTTTTCGACGATGATAACCATCTCTCCGATGAGGGTGGATTCATCAAGCTCCGCCATCTCTCCGAGAGTGCCTCTGATGTACTCTTCGTGTTGCTTGGTTAATTCTCTTGCGATGACCGCTTTACGACCTTCGCCAAGGATGGAGGACATATCTTTCAAAGTCGCTCCGATGCGGTGAGGGGCTTCGTAGAAGACGATTGTGTCTTCTCTGTTCTTGAGGGATTCGAGTTCTTTCTTTCTTGCGGATGGTTTGCTTGGAAGGAAACCATAGAAGTAGAAGTGGTCCGCTTCTAAACCAGAACCGACAAGGCCGCAGATAGCTGCGCTAGGGCCATTGACGACAGAGACTTTGATGCCTGCTTCGATGCAGCGTTTCGTGAGCCTTTCGCCTGGGTCGCTGACGGTTGGATAACCGGCATCTGACATATAGGCGATCTTCTTTCCTTCTTTTAGAAGGGAGATGATCTTTTGCGAGGCTTCTTCTTCGTTATGCTCGTGGCAGGAGATGAACTGCTTATCTAAGCCGAATTTCTTCAAAAGGGAGCGGCTGTTGCGAGTGTCTTCGCAAGCGACATAGTCGATCTCTTTGAGCACTTCCAAAGCCCTAGGAGTCATCTCTCCGAGGTTTCCTATTGGAGTGGCAATCAAGTATAGAAGGGGACTGTTGCCGAAGAAATTAAGCTCGCGGTTTATCATTTCGACGGTTTGGCTTTCCTTGATGCGAACGATTCATCAGTTCGTTATATTCTTCGAGGGTCAAGTAAGCGACATCAAGCTCGGTTTTGAGTTTGATGGTCTGGGAAAGGATATTGAAGGAATCAACGACATAGTCGTTTCCGTTATATTTCACAGGCGTTCCTGGGCGCGGGAAGTTCTTTCTTGCCTCAGTGTATAAATCGTCTTCATAGTTAAGGCAGCAGATGAGTTTGCCGCACTGTCCAGAGAGCTTAGGGATGTTAAGGGTAAGCATCTGGTTCTTGGCTTTCGAGATGGCAATGCCATCGAACTGGTTAAGGAAGGTGGAGCAGCAAAGAGGAAGTCCGCAGGTTCCGATACCACCAACCATCTTGGCTTTGTCGCGTGGAGCAAGCTGATGAAGCTCGATACGGCATTTAAGCTGCGGGGCAAGGACATGGAGAAGCTCACGGAAATCGACGCGGTTGTCCGCGGTGTAGGTGATGGTGACTTTTGCTCCGTCGAGAGTGTACTGAGCGGAGAGAAGTCTCATCGGAAGATCGAGTCTTGTGACTTCTTTCTGGGTGATTTTGAGAGCGATTTCCGCTTCTTTTTTGCTCATCTCGTAATCTTCGAGATCAAGGCTGGTTGGTCTACGGATGATTGGTTTGAGCTCAAGGTTTGATTTGTAGGCGCTTGTTGGTTTCAAAGCGACACTAACCTCTCCGAGCTCTAAGCCGGAAACGGTTTCGACGACGACTTTATCGCCTACGGCGAGGGTATCGTCATCGGTGCCGAAATAATAGGCCTTGCTGGCGCCATCAAAAGTGACTCCGATGAAGTATTTATATGTGCTCATGATTTCGTCTTTATTCATAGTATGAATTCCTTGGTGATGTAGTTGATGAGGTGCTCTAGGAGCAGAGCGGTGTTTATATTGAGATCGAGATGGTTCCTGACCTTCATGATCTCTAAGAGGCTTTCCTCTGGGTGTTTCCACTTCTTAAGAGGCTCAATAAGTTTAACATAAGAAGAAAGCAAAGGCGTTTGGTTTTGTTTGAGGGCAAGAAGGTCCTTAAACGCCAAAGAAAGCATATCCAAGAAGTAGCGGCCCTTCTTCTTATCGAGATCAGGGATGATGCTCTTCTCAAACATATAGCAAGCTTCGCTTCTTGTTTTGGATAAGGCTTCCAAAGCTAGGAGGAACGATTCTTTCGCGTTCTTGTATTCAGAGGTCTTGGATTCTTCTAAGACGAGAGGAGCACTGTTTGAGAAATAGGAAATGAGCTCAGCGTCCTCAAGAGAAACGCCTTCGTTAACCGACTCCTCGATGACTTCCTCTCTAGGGGAGAGAAGCATTCTCATGCACTGGCAACGGGAGATGATGGTTGGGAGAACTTTGGCTTCGTTCTCAGTGGTAAGAATTGCGAACGTATGGGTCGGAGGCTCTTCCAAAAACTTAAGCAAGGAGTTGATCGCTTCCACGCTCATGGATTCCACGAGATGGATGATATAAATCATGATTCCCTTGGTTTCTGTAGGGGTTTTTGAGAAATCTTCGACGACGTTTTCGACTTCTTCTTTCTTGATTCCGTCCTCATCCGCGCCAAGGATATGGAAGTCCATGTAGGTTCCATGTTCTAAGCGTCCGCAGCTCCTGCACTCTTCGCAGGCAAGCGGATCTGGGTGGTCGCAGATAAGGCTCTTGGCCATGAATTTAGCGGTTTCCAAAAGAGGAGTTCCAGACTCTCCGCATAACAGATACGCATGCGCCAAACGCTTGTTCTCGATGGCGTTCGCAAAAGTTCTATAGACGAGCGGTTGCTTCTTCTTAAGGTATTCGCCTAATTTCATTTCTTTAATCTATCTTCGATAGCTTTGTAGGCATCCGCGAAGACCTCATCTGGGGTCTTGGACGCATCAACGATCACGAATCTCTCTGGGAACTTTTTAGCAAGTTCATGGAACGAATCGCGGACTTTGTTGTGGAAGGTGAGCTTCTCAACATCGAGACGGTTGACCTCTCTCTGAGAGTTCGCAGCGATTCTCGCTAAACCCTCTTCTGGTTTGATATCAAAGAGGATCGTTAAGTCAGGAAGCATTCCTTCGGTAGCGAAAAGGTTCATGTTGTAGACGGTATCGATTCCGATTCCGCGAGCTCCGCCCTGGTAGGCGAGGGAAGAATCAAGGAAACGGTCACAAAGGACAAGTTTGCCCTCTTTGAGGGCAGGAATAACTTTCTCAACAAGATGCTGACGACGGCTTGCCGCATATAAAAGAGCCTCGGTGCGAGGATCCATCGCGGTGTTCTTCTTGTTGAGGATGACGTTTCTGATCTCTTCGGCGATTGGGGTTCCGCCTGGCTCTCTTGTTAAAACAATCTTATATCCTTCGGAAGTGAGTTTCTCGACGATTCTTTTAATGGCTGTGCTTTTGCCAGCGCCTTCTCCGCCTTCAAATGTGATGAACATATTAGATCTTCTTCCTTCCTTCGAACGCTTTCGAGAGTGTGAGTGCGTCCGCATAATCAAGGGATGACCCCATTGGTAATCCATAACCTAATCTCGTGACGTTAGGGACCACGCCATCAAGGACTTTAGCGATGAATAAAGCGGTGGTCTCCCCATCGATGGTTGGGTTGGTGGCGATAATGACTTCGGTGGCTTCGCTTTCTTTGACTCTGGCAAGCAACTCTTTGATGTTAAGGTCGTCAGGTCCGATTCCGCGGCTTGGGGAAACGACTCCTCCAAGGACGTGGAAAACACCGTCAAAGGAATTCATCTTCTCAATCGCCAAAGCGTCTTTCGTATCGCTTACGACGCAGATGGTTTTGTGATTTCGCGCAGGATTTGCACAGATTTCACATTTTTCATCCTCGGTATATAGCCCACAGATTGGGCATGGATGGATGTTTGAGGAAACGTCTTTGATGGCCTTAACAAAATCATCCCGGTCTTCTTGCTTCATGCGAAGCACGGCATATGCCATACGTTCAGCGCTTTTGACGCCGATGCCGGGAAGCTTGCTGAATGATTCAATGAGTTCTGTCAAAGAGCGGAGTTCTTTCATTAGAATCCGAGCACTCCTCTTTGTCCGGTGACTCTCTCTTCGATGGCGTCAGCTTCGGCCTGGACTTTGTCGTAGGCTTCGTTGATGGCCATGGCGAGGGTCTCTTCGACCATTTCTTCGTTGTCGGCGGATAAGGCATCTTTGTCGATCTTGATGGATTTGACCTTCTTGTCGCCCATGATGGTGACTTCGATGATGCCGGCTTTCTTGACGACGAATTCTTTGGTGGCTAATTCTTCGTGGGCTTTCTTAAGCTCGCGTTCCATTCTTTTAGCATTAGCTAACATTTGCTGCATTGGGTTCATATCTTTACCTCTCCTTTATTTAATAACTGGTAAATTCAAGACAATGTCTTTCTTGTTTGGGATTTGCCCCATCTGGACCTTCTCATAGTAGTAGGTGCGGACGGCAAGGCGGCGGTCTGGATCAAGGGCATAAACGAACACCCTACGTCCAAGCATAGCTTCAACCAAATCGGACAGGGCGGCTTGGTTGTTGACGAGGTTGGCTTTCTCCGCTTGGTTCTTGTGCTGATAGGCGAGAATCAAGGCGTCCTTGCAAAGACAGAAAGGAGTCGCATTGGACAAGAGGCTTGCGACTTTTCCGAACTTCGGATCCATCTTAAGTTCTTCTAGGAGCGCCCATTTGTCCTTCAAGGACAATCTCTCTTGCTTATCGGCAAGGACGGAGATTTGGAAAATCTGTTCATCGGTAAGAGCGAAGTTTGTTCCAGAAGTGCTGATCTCGTAGTGGGTAATCTTTGATGTGTCGATTGAGGTCGAACGGATGATTTTGTCTTCTTTGGCTGGTTCTTCCGCCTTTGGCGCTGGAGCAGGGGCAGGCTCTTCTGGCTCCTCTTTGCTCACAAGCCAATCTGGGACTTCAGCGGTTTTCTTTGGGGCTGGGCTGTATTTGTTCTCATTGATGAAATCAAATAACGGAGACGATTCTTCAACGACAGGTTCAGCTGGAGCTGGCTCCGGTTCTGGTTCTGGCTCTGATTCGACGGCTTTCGGCTCTTCCGCCTTTGGCGCTGGAGCAGGAGTTGGTTTCTTAACTGCTTTCGGTGCTGGAGCTGGGCTATCGGCAGAGGCCATTCTCAAGAGGGTGAGTTCGAAGAGTGAACGGATATCGGAAACGTTTTTGAAGTTGTTCTGTGCCTCGATGAGGGAGGAGATCATGCTGTTGCAGTCGGCAGGGGAGAGATTCTTCGCCAAGAAATCGGCGTTCTCCTTGTCGAGTTTCTCCATGAGATTGAGGTCATTCGTTTTCTCATAAATGAGAAGGTCTTTGAGAAGGGAGATGAGCTCGAGGACGAGTCGACGGATATCGATTCCTCCAGCGAGATAGGCTTCGCTCTTCTTAACGACCTCGGAGACGTTTCCTTCCTTGATGGCAAGGAGGAGCTCGACCTTCTCGTCGATGCTCGCTAAGCCATACATGGCAAGGACATCTTCCTCATGCAAAACGTTGTTGCTGAAGGCTAAGACCTGGTCAAGGATCGAAAGGGCGTCACGCATACCGCCATCGGCCAAATCGATGATGGTCTTGAGGCCGCCTTCGGTGTATTTCGTGCCTTCTTTGTCGAGGATTTCGTGTAATTTCTCGCTCATTTCCTCATAGGATAGCTTAGAGAAATCGAATCTCTGACAACGGGAAAGGATCGTTGGAATGACTTTGAATGGTTCGGTGGTGCAAAGAATGAAGATGACGTTCTCCGGTGGTTCCTCAATGGTTTTGAGGAGGGCGTTGAAAGCGCCGGTCGTCATCATATGGACTTCGTCGATGATATAGACTTTGTAGTTTCCTTTGATTGGGGCGTATCTCACCTTTTCAATGAGATCACGGACTTGGTCAACGCCATTATTGGAAGCGGCGTCGATCTCAATGACGTCTGGGTGATTGCCGTTAGCGACTTCCTGACAGTTCTGGCAATGGTTGCACTGATGGCCAAGGCCTTCTTCGCAGTTGAGGGCTTTGGCGAAAAGCCTCGCCATGGAGGTTTTGCCAGTTCCACGAGGACCGGCGAAAAGATAAGCGTGGGCCATCTTTCCGGTCGCGAGGGCGTTCTTGAGCGTGCGCACAATCGGTTTCTGGCCAGCGACCTCTTCGAAAGTCTGAGGGCGGTAAGTGAGATATAAAGCTTTATATGACATATTTGGATTCCGTTTTTGATTATACTCTAACTAGCCTTTTCTCACTAGTGAGAATGAAGACTTTTACGACTTCTAGAGACATTATCCCTATGGTATAATCACGAGGCACGTGAGGTTGTTATGGAAGAAAGCATGAGAAAACGCCTTGAAGCCGTCAAGACAAGGTGTGAAGAAATAGATCGTGACCTTGGTGATCCAGCCATCATGAACAATGTTGGCCTCATCACCGAATTATCCAAAGAAAGGTCCTCGCTTTCAGAAGCCTATGAAGGTTATTTGGAATACCTTAAGGCCGAAAGCGATTTGAAAGACGCCGACGATATCATCAACAGTGGAGACGCTGAGCTCGCTGAGATGATGAAGCTTGAGAAGAAGTCTCTTCTAGAGAAGATGGAGAAAATCGAAGTCGATCTCCATGGCAAACTTCTTCCAGCCGATCCAAACGATAAGAAGAACATCATCGTTGAGATCCGTGGCGCAGTCGGAGGAGATGAAGCAAACATCTTCGCTGGCGATTTATTAAGAATGTATACGAGATACGCCGAGAACCAGGGATGGAAAGTTCAGTACATCGACGGTGAAGAAGGCTCTGCCGGTGGCTATTCCTACGTCTCTTTCATGGTCAAAGGAAAGAACGTTTATTCGAAGCTTAAATTCGAAAGCGGCGCTCACCGCGTTCAGAGAGTCCCAAAGACCGAAGCCTCTGGCCGTATCCATACCTCAACCGCGACCGTCCTCGTCATGCCAGAAGCAGAAGAGGTCGATGTCAAAATCAACCCAACCGATCTTAAGATCGATACCTATCGTTCTCAGGGTGCTGGTGGACAAAACGTCAACAAGACCGAATCCGCTGTCCGTGTCACCCACATCCCAACCGGAATCGTTGTCAGCTGCCAGACCGAAAAGGCTCAGCTCCAGAACAAGGAAATCTGTATGAGGATGATCCGTGCGAAGGTTCACGATTTCTATCAGTCCCAGCAGGACGACGCCCGCGCTTCTGAAAGAAAACTCAAAGTCGGAACCGGTGAGAGAAGCGAGAAGATCAGAACCTACAACTATCCACAGAACCGTGTCACCGACCACCGCATAGGTTTCACCGTTAACCAATTAGACCGCATCATGGAAGGCGAGCTGAGCAACAAATAAATGCCGACGATTGATGAAGCCTACAAAGAAGCCTACGCATTAGCGAAACCTTATGACGTCATGGCCATGGATTTGCGCATTCTTTTGATGCACGACGAAGGGCTTCATGAGCAGATCGATGTCCTCTTCTACAAAGAGAGGGAAATGAAGAACTACGACCTCTTCAAAGAGCAGGTCCAAAAACTCATCAAAGGCGAACCAGTCGAATACATTCTCGGAGAAGCGGATTTCCTTGGAAATCCAATCAAGATCAATGAGAACGTTTTGATCCCAAGGAGCGAGACCGAAGAACTCGTCTCTGGAATCAGTGAGAGAATAGACAACTATTACGATCCTCGTAACTATTTGGTTTGCGCGGACATCGGAACTGGCAGTGGTTGTATCTCCATTGGATTAAGACAAAGCTTCTCAAATTGGCTTCTTGTCGCTAGCGACATCTCTCCAAAAGCCCTTGAGGTCGCGAAAGAGAATTTCGAACGCTACAACATCAGGGCTCAGGTTCTTGAAGGCGATGCTTTAGCTCCATATATCGAGAACAACATCAACCTCGACATCATCGTTTCCAACCCTCCATATATCCTTAACAAAGAAGACGCTCAAGCATCGGTCAGAGACTATGAACCTGCAAGCGCTCTTTGGCTTGATAAAGAGCACTCAGTTTATGAGTCGATCTTCAGAGATTATAAGAAGGTCAAAAAGGGTTCCCTCTTCATGGCGTTTGAGATCTCCCCAGACCTCGAAATGTGGCTCGAAGACCTTATGAAAAAGTATCTTGAGGATTATTCCTATGAGTTCGCAAAAGACCTCAACGGATTCACAAGATTCCTCTACATTTTCTTAAAATAATGGGGTTTTGCATGGAATTTTTGAATATTGAAGACATCGAAAAAGCCAGCAAAGTCCTTACGGATGAGCAAGTTTTGGCCTTTCCTACCGAAACCGTTTACGGAGTCGGATGCATTTATGATTCAAAGTTAGCTTTCGACCGTTTGGTGGCAATCAAAAGACGTCCTCCGAACAAGCCGTTCGCTTTGATGTGCTCCTCGCTTGAAGAGGCTTCAAAATACATTGAGGTTTCTGATAAAGCGAAAGCCGTCATGGATCATTTCTTGCCTGGTGAATTGACCGTTCTTGTGAATGCGAAAAAGAGTCTTCCTGAATGGGTCACTCTTGGCACCGACGTCATTGGCATCAGAGTTCCTGATTCACCGTTCGTGAAGAAACTCATTGAAGCGGTGGGGAGACCTCTTCTTGTCACTAGCGCAAACAAATCCGGCGAGCCAACCACAAAGTATTTCGACGATGTTGTCAAAGCATTTGGTGATGAGCTGCCAGCCGTCGTCAAAGGCGAATGTGAGTCTTTGACTCCAACAACCATCATCAACTTAACCGCAGATGATAAAATAACCTTGGTTAGAGAAGGTCCAATACCTTTTGAAAAGATATTGGCTTATTGGGAGGAGCAAAAATGAAAATCTCACTCGGAAGCGATCACGCCGGCTTCGAATTAAAGGAAGCCATCAAGAAACACCTCATCGAAAAAGGACACGAGGTTCTTGATGAAGGAACCAATTCAGCCGAATCGGTCGACTACCCAATCTTCGCTGAGAAAGCTGCCTTAGACGTCACCTCTGGAAAAGCCGAATATGGCATCCTCTGCTGTGGCAGTGCCGAAGGCATCTCCATCGCGGCGAACAAAGTCAAAGGCATCCGCTGCGGCATTGGCTACAACGATGAAGTCACTGGACTTCTTAGAATGCACAACAACGCCAACATGGTCGCCTTCGCAGGACGCTTCATGGCGACAGAAGACGTTCTCAAGAGAGTGGATATCTTCCTCTCAACCGGCTTCATGGGTGACAAACACCTTAGAAGAGTAAACGAGATCGCCGACATCGAAAAACGCGATAACTAGTAATCAAAAACAGAGGAGTCACAAAGAGTTTTGTGGCTTCTCTTTTGTTTACCACTCGTAAGTGGTAACCTTATTGACGGGTAAAAACTATGAAAACAATCACAAAAGAAGTATTGGTAGACGCAGCCAACAGGCTGCTCTTCTCAATGTCAGATGAAGAGTACGAAACCCTGATGAAGGAGTTCGGAGTACTCACAAAACTTATGGGAGCAATCGGAGAGATCAAAGGCCTCGAGAACTATGAGCCGATGACTTTCCCGTTTGATTGCGAAACCGATTTCCTCCGCGAAGACGAGGCCCTTGAACCTCTTCCACGCGATGTCGCTTTAAAGAATGCTGGCAATGTCCAGGACAACCAAGTCAAGTTACCGAAGGTCGTATTATGAGCTATTTAGATTTGCCACTCCAAGAGTTGCATCAGGCTCTTGTCGAAAAGAAAGTAACCCCGCTCGAGCTCACTGAGGAAGCCCTCAAGAGAGCCCACGAGAACAAGGACAACGCTTTCGAATACATTGATGATGAAGGCGCCAAAGCATTTGCCGCCACTTTAACCGAACCAGAGAAAGACAACCCACTTTGGGGTGTTCCATATTTCTCCAAAGACAACTATTCCACCAAAGGAATTCCATCAACCGCTTCGAGCAATATCCTTAATGGATATATCCCGGTTTATGATGCAACCGTCATCACCAAACTCAGGGAAGCCAAAGCCGTCCTTCTTGGAAAGACCACCCTCGATGAACTCGCCATGGGCGGAACCGGAACTACTGGCCACCTTGGTACCACCTATAACCCATGGGACCCAAGTCACAAGAGAGGCATCGGTGGTTCTAGCTGCGGAAGCGCTGCCGCTGTTGCCGCCTCGATTGTTCCATTTGCTCTTGGAAGCGACACTGGCGACTCCGTCAGAAAACCAGCTTCGCTCGCCGGCCTTGTCGGTATGAAACCAACTTGGGGAAGAATCAGCCGTTATGGCTTATTCCCATTCGCCCCATCCCTTGACCACGTTGCTTATTTTAGCCGTGACGTCTATTCGTCCGCTGTTCTTCTCGATGTCCTTTCAGGACGCGACCTCAACGATTCAACCAGTTCAACCAAACCTGTTGAGCACTATGAAGAAGACCTCGACAAACCAGTCGCTGGAATGAAGATCGCCGTCATCAAGGAAATCATCGACTCCATTACTGACGTAGAAATCAAAAAACACTTTGAAAAATCCATTGAAGCCGCAAAAGAGCAAGGAATTGCAGTTGATTTTGTGAGTTTTGATAAGCAACTTCTCGAATCCATCTACATTACCTACATGGTTATTTCCTGTGCGGAAGCCACTTCGAATGATGCCAACCTTGACGGCATCAAGTTCGGCCCATATCAGGGCGGCAAGTCCTATCAGGAAGTTATGTTCAACGCCCGTGACAAAGGTTTCAGCGAACTCATCAAGAGACGTTTCGTCATCGGTTCTTACTGCTTGATGAGAGAGAACCAAGAAGAACTCTTCTTAAGAGCTCAGCGCAACCGCGCCAATATCGTTG
Source organism: uncultured Erysipelotrichaceae bacterium (assembly GCA_902802355.1). GTDB lineage: Bacteria > Bacillota_I > Bacilli_A > RFN20 > CAG-826 > UBA4951. The sequence continues at coordinate 138,124 of CADCLU010000001.1, read as the reverse complement.
CGAAGGTTAATGAGATACTTAAGGATTACGACTTCATCTATCTCCCAGCTTCTCCAACCGTCGCTCCTCTCTTCGAGAGTGTGTCCGACAAGCTCTCCGACGAATACCTTATGGCAGACAACCACCTTGCCCTTGGCAACTTCGCCGGTCTTCCATCCATCACCTTACCTCTCTTCTTCAAAGAAGGCCTCCCAGTTGGCATCAACATCATGGGTCGCGCCTTTGAGGAGAAGAAACTATTCCAGATTGCTGCCGCTTTCGAAAGAGCCTCTGGCCTCGCTAACGTCAGCATCCTCAACAAAAAGGAGGGCAACTTATGAACTTCGAAGCAGTCATTGGCTTAGAGATCCACGTTCAGATGAAGACCAAGTCCAAAATGTTCTCATCTGCTCCTGTCGCCTTCTCCCGTGATCCAAATACCAATATCGCTCCACTTGATATGGCCTTCCCAGGAACCATGCCAGTGGTGAACAAACAAGCCGTCATCAATGCCATCCGTGTCGCTAATGCGCTCCACATGACCATTGACCACACCCTCTATTTCGATAGAAAGAACTATTTCTACAGCGACCTTCCAAAGGGATTCCAAATCACCCAACAAGCTAGACCAATCGGAAAGAACGGCTATGTTTTGGTCGATACCCCAAACGGCAAAAAGAAGATCGGCATCGAACGTATCCACATGGAAGAGGATACCTGCAAGCAAGAGCACTACATGGATTACACCCTCATGGACTACAACCGTGCGGGAACCCCTCTTGTTGAGATCGTCTCCATGCCAGATATGTCTAATGGCTCCGAGGCAAGACAATATGCCGAAGCCATCCGTAACATCGTCCTTTATAGCGGAACCTCAGACGGAAAGATGGAAGAAGGCTCGCTCCGTTGCGACACCAACATTTCCATCCGCCCAATCGGAACCAAAGAATTCGGCACCAAGGTCGAGATCAAGAACATCAACTCCTTCAAGAACGTTGAGCTTGCCATCGATTACGAAATCAAACGTCAAGCGGAGCTTCTCCTTTCCGGGCAGTCCGTTAGACAAGAGACCAGAAGATTTGACGAGGGCAGTGGCAAGACCGTTTTGATGCGTGTCAAAACCGACGCCGTCGATTACAAATACTTCTGCGAGCCAAACATCACCCCAATCAAGCTCAGCGACAAGTTCGTCGAAGACGCTATCGCGACCTGCCCAGAGCTTTATGATTCCAAGATGGAGAGATACTTAGCCGCTGGACTCCTTCCAGTCGACGCTGAGATCATCCTCACCGATCCTGATATGGCCGCCTTCTTTGAAGCTGGCATGGGCGAGGTCAAAAACGCCAAAGATTTGGCCAACTTCCTCATCGTCGAAATCAACGCTTACCTCAATAAGCACGCCATGAAAATCAAAGAATTGCCGCTAAAACCGGCATATTTATCCGAAATCGTCCTCATGCAAGAGACTGGCGGGCTCTCCCACAAGCAGTGTGTCAGCATCCTTGATAAGGTCATTTCAGATGGCATTTCTCCAAAAGAAGCGAAAGAGGAACTTCATATCGAAGCCCAGGTCAGCGACACCTCGACCATCATGGCCTTCGTTACCGATGTCCTTAATGCCAACCCGCAGTCGATTGCCGATTACAAAGCTGGCAAAGATAGAGCCCTAGGCTTCCTTGTCGGCCAAGTCATGAAAGCGTCTCACGGCAAAGTGAATGCCGCTGAGGTATCTAGATGCCTAAAGGAGGAGCTAGACAAAAGATGACAATGGACGAAGAACTTAAGAAATTACAAGACTGGCTCGAAAGCGCCTCTCTTTATGAGCTTCCTTCCTATAAGGAACTCCCAACCGTTCCTCTTTATATGGAACAGGTCGTCGGCTATATCAACAAGACCTTAGCCCCTCTTTCCCCACACGATTCCGAGATCCTCACTTCCTACATGGTCAACAACTATGTCAAAGCGAAGATCATCAAGGAACCAGAGAGAAAGAAATACAACGAAGTTCACCTTGGCTATCTTTTAGCCATCTGCTCTTTGAAGAATTCTCTGACCATGTCAGAGCTCTCCAACCTCATCGCTCTCGACAACGATGTCAGCGCGGACAAATCCGTTCTTTATACCTTCTTCCGTCTCATGAGCACGAGCATCGCCAAGAATACGATTGCGCTCGCCAAACAGAGAGTCGATCGCTTCGCTAGAGAGTACGAGAAGAACAAAGAGACCGATCCTGAACAAGCGGAACAGCATCTCGTTGATTCCCTTGGCCTTATCGCTCTTAGAATGTCCATCCAATCTTCAATCAACCGCATCATCGCCGAAGTTTTCCTTAATGCCATTCAACATTCGGACCACGCGATAGCAATTGAGCAGAAGAAACACCATAAAGTTGAAAAGCACTCTGCCAAAGCCTCGAAACACGAAGCTGAGAAAATCTTCGAAGCCAAAGAGGCTCTCTTGAAAGAGAAAAAGAAACATAGCAAAGAGGAAAAGACAAAATGAAGACTGTCTTAGTCACCGGAGGACTTGGATTCATTGGCAGCGAAACCGTCATCGAACTCATCGAAAGCGGATACGAGCCAATCGTCCTTGATAACCTCTATAATTCCAAGATCGCCGTCCTTGACCGCATTGAGGAAATCACCCACGTTAGACCAAAGTTCTACGAGGTTGATTGCACAAAATATGCGGAAACTGTAAGGGTTTTTGAAGAAAACCACATCGACGCGGTCATCCATTTCGCAGGTTATAAAGCGGTAGGGGAATCCACCGTCAAACCTATCGAGTACTACCAGAACAACCTTGGAAGCGCCCTCAACGTTTTGGCCATCATGAAGGAGAAAGGAGTCCATAACTTCATCTTCTCCTCGTCCGCCACAGTCTATGGCGTTCCAGAAAGAGTCCCTCTCTACGAGACCGACCCTGTTGGCAGCGCCACCAACCCATATGGCGAGACCAAGATCATGATCGAACGCATCCTTGAGGATACCGCCAAAGCCAACAAGGACCTCAACGTCTGCTTACTCAGATACTTCAACCCAATCGGAGGTCACCCATCTGGCCTTCTTGGCGAAGATCCAAATGGCCTTCCAAATAACCTCATGCCATATGTCACTCAGGTTGCGATCGGCAAACTCCCATTCCTCCGTGTCTTCGGAAACGATTACAAGACCGTCGATGGAACCGGCGTCAGAGATTACATCCACGTCGTCGACTTGGCCAAAGGCCATGTCGCTGCCCTCAAACGCTTAGAGAGCAACCCAGGGCTTGTCGTCTATAACCTCGGAACTGGCAAAGGAACATCTGTTCTTGAGTTGGTCCACGCCTTCGAAGAGGCTAACGGCATCAAGATCCCATACCAGATCATGCCTCGCCGTCCTGGCGACATTGATGAGAACTTCGCTAACGTCGACAAAGCCTGGAAGGAACTTGGCTGGAAAGCTACGCTCTCCGTCAAAGACGCCTGCAAAGACGCTTACAATTTCCAGAAGAAAAACCCTAACGGCATCGAGTAAAAGCCAGTTATTAAGGCACTGAGAAAATTCAGTGCCTTTTTTCGTGCACATAAGTGCCCGTTTTGGTGTAGAATTGCCTTAACTGAAAGGGAACCAATATTATGGAAAACGTTTTCACTGTCACCTTGCCTAACGGCAGAACTCAAAAAGGTCTTATTTTCGAAACCGAGCAAGCGAAGATGAACCTCGTCCTCATGACCGGTATGGGAGAACACTCCGGCCGCTATGAGGAGCTCGCCAAATACCTCAACGAAAAAGGCATCAACGTCTATGTCTTAGACGCTGTCGCTCAGGGCCTCAACGCTCCAAAAGTCGAGGACCAGGAGAAGTGGTACGAAGGCGCTTTCGATGATAATGTCACTGCTGCCAACCTTAAGGTTGAGGAAGTTAAGAAAGCCAACAACCTCCCAACCTGCCTTATGGGTCACTCCATGGGATCGTTCATGGTTCAGCGCTACCTTCAGCTCTTCCCAAATACCGTTAACAAAGCCATCATCTGCGGCTCCGACAAGATGCCAAGAATGAAAGCTTTCTTTGGTTTCTTGCTTGCCTCTATGCTCGTCAACAAAGGCAACTTCGATCAGCCAAACAAGATGCTTTCCGCTTCCGGAACCGACTCCTACAGCAAAGCTGTTAAGAACGCCAAGACTCCAAAAGATTGGCTCTCCTATAACGAAGAGAACGTTCAGAAATATCTCAACGATCCATACTGCGGTGCTCCAACCACTGGCGGATTCTGGAAGGAATTCCTCAGAGGCTTAAAGGCCATCACCGACAGAAAAGAAATCAAGAAAGTCAGCAAGGATGAGAATCTTCTCATCATCGCTGGCGAAGAAGATCCAGTCGGCAGATTCGGCAAAGGCCCACGTGAACTTCACTGGATGTATCAGAAACTTGGCGTCAAGAAAGTCAAACTCAAGATGTTTGACCACATGCGTCACGAAATACATAACGAAACCGGCAAAGAAGCCGTTTGGACTCTCATCTCTAAATTCTTACTTGCGTAATGTGGAATAAAATCCTCGACTATTTTGGTCTCCGTGAAAGGAAACCTCGTCATTTTGTGGCGTGGTTCTTAGTGCTTATCTTCGGTCTTTTCACGTACCTTTATTTCGAGGCAATGGACTACAAGATTGAGGTAGGGACCTTTCTCCCTTTATTTGATTGGGATGTATGGTTCATTATCTTCACCGTTGGGTTGCTCCTATTCGATGCCTTTTTCATGTTCTTCGGCATCAAGTTTTTTGGGGTGAATCAGAAGTGGCCATTCATGATTATCGGAGCGGTTGTTCTTATTTTTGCCTCGATCACTTTATTCGTCTTCCCTGGGATGAGCGGGCCTAAATGGGACTATGTCCTCGAGACATCAAAACGTATCGAGTATTTCTTTGCGACCATCATGGTCTTTGTTTCTTTGTATATTTTCGTCACCGTCATCCCTCAAGTGATCAAAGACAGGAACTACTACAACCTGTTCTTCGTGATCGCTATCGGTGTTGGCTTAGTTGGAATCATTTATAGCTACATCTTTGAGGGCGACATCTACATGCAGCTCTTTACCGACCCTCACCCATACCAAGTTCCTCAAAGCTACACTGGAAACAGAAACACCTACGCCTTCATCTTGGTCGTTGCGATGATCTCCGATGCATACTTGCTCATAAAAAAGAACAGGGTTTTGCTATGGGTTTTGTTCTTTTTCTTCTTTTTCAATACAATGCCAACCCTCAGCAAAACATCCATTATCATGGCATTTGCTTTCTTCTCCGTCTTCGTTGTTTGGAGAACGCTTCTCATTGTTAACAAACACCCGATAAGAGCCCTTACGTTCTTTGCCCTCATGATAGCAGCGGCAGGTGCCGTCGTAATTATTGCCTTCACCCCATTTGAGGAAGGAACTTTTATGAGCCATCCTCATACCTTCTTCAAATACCTTCTTGATGATCTTCCAAGCATGAACGGTCATTCGTTCAGCACAAGAATCAATTGCTTCAACCAGGCGAACGAAGCTTTATCCGCAGGAGGCATTACTTCCTTCTTTGGCTTCGGCTATATTAACTGGCAGACTGCTTTATACACTCATTTCGGCGGATACGTTCCGATGGACGTCGCTTTCTCAGTCGACCTTCTCCAGTTCGGTATCCCTGGATTTGTTTTCTCCGCAGCCATGTGGGCGTTCGCCTACTTCAATAACGCCCTCCTCTATAAGCACAAATCGATTTTCTCTGGCGTCACCCTTCTCACCTTGACCGTCTTGCTTGCAAGATGCTTCACTGAGGCTGGCGATTTCACATTCCCTAACCTTACTGGCACGATCTACTACTTAATGGTCCTTTGCCCGATGCTCACTGAACTTGGGTCCATAAAAGACAAGCAAACTTCTCTCGAACAAGCCTAGTTATCTCCTTGCTCTAAGAGCAAAGGTGTTGGAAATAAGCCCTTTAAGCCCTATAATCTATCCGTTATCCAAAGGAAGGATTTTAAAATGGTCAAATTAGTCTTAATCAGACACGGACAGTCCGAATGGAACCTCGAAAACAAGTTCACCGGATGGACCGATGTTGAATTATCCCCAAACGGCGAGAAAGAAGCCACTGAAGCTGGCAAGCTCCTCAAGGAGAAAGGCTACAGCTTCGATATGGCCTTCAGCAGCGTTCTTAAGAGAGCCAACCACACCATGGACCGCGTTCTCAAGGAACTTGGTGAAGAAGGCATCGAAAAGCACTACACCTGGCGTCTCAATGAGCGTCACTATGGTGCTCTCCAGGGCCTCAACAAAGCCGAATCCGCTCAGAAATGGGGCGATGAGCAAGTCCACATCTGGCGTAGAAGCGCTGACGTTCCACCTCTCTCTTTAGAGAAAGAAGATGAGAGATGGCCAGGCAACCAGAAGACCTATCAGGATCTCATTGCCAAAGGCGAGATGACAATCGAAGATTGCCCACTCACCGAGTGCTTAATCGACACCGCCAACCGTGTTAAACCATATTTCGATAAGGAAATCGCTCCAGCCATCAAAGCTGGCCGCAAAGTTCTTATCGCCGCCCACGGCAACAGCTTAAGAGCTCTTGTCATGGAACTTGAGCACCTCACCCCAGCTCAGATCATCTCCGTTGAGATCCCAACCGGCAAACCACTCGTCTACGAACTCGACGAGAAGACCCTCGCCGTCCTCAACAAGTACTATCTATAATCGATAGAACAAAAAACAGGGAGCCTTGATCGGCTCCCTTTTCTTTTGCTCTTTCTTCAGAAAGGATGATCGATGTTGATCTTATAGACGTATTGCTGACCCTTCTTCTCGAACTCGTCTTTGATCGCTTTGGTGATCTTGGCTTGCTCTTTCTTGTCGCGCGTTAAGACAAGGATGTCGAAGCGGAGGGTTTTGGCTTTGGTGCCTCTGACGATTCTGACGTCATGGCAATTGCCTTCAGGATCGAAGCTTCTGATGACTTGGTTGATGGTGTCTCTCGCCTCAACGATCTCAGGGTCATCAAGGTCGACTGGGTCGACGTGGATGTTCGCCTCGATTTTGAGCTCGGCTCTAATCTTCTCTTCGATGGTGTCCGCGATGTCATGGGACTCTTCAAGAGACATATGGGCATTAACTTCGATGTGGAAGGAGACGAATGATTTGGTTGGTCCATAGGAGTGGCAGATCATGTCATGGATGCCAAGGACCTTTTCGTTTGAGTTAACGATAGCGGTAATCTTCTCAACGAGCTCTTCATTATTGGCTTCGCCAATGAGAGGGGAGAAGGACTCTAAGAGGGAACGGACGCCGCTGATGAAGACGAAGATAGCGACGGCCATGCCAAAGTAGCCATCGAGGAAGGTCCAACCAAAGCCCCAAGTGAGAAGGGCGCAAGCAAGAACGACGCCGGTGACAAGGCAATCGAGCAAGGAGTCGAGAGCGGTGGCCTTAAGGGCAGGGGAGTTGATGATCTTTCCGATTGAACGGTTCACATGGGATTGGACAAATTTAAGGACGATAGCAAGGGCAAGGATAACGACACTCAAGATATCGTATTCGGCGATCTCAGAGGAGATGACCTTCTCGAGTGAGCTTTTGAAGATCTCGACCGCGACGACGATGATGAAGAACGAGACGATCATGCTGGCAATGTACTCAACCCTTTCGTGTCCGAATGGGTGTTCTTTGTCGCCAGGCTTAGCAGCGATCTTGAAACTGACTAAAGTAACGATGCTGGTAAAGGCGTCTGAAGTGTTGTTGATCGCGTCCGCGATGAGCGCGATTGGGAAGAATGTCCAACCGGCATTGGCCGAAATGATGATGGCCGCCGTGACTTTGACGCAGACCAAGATGAGGTTGGAGATAATGCCGAAAATGGCGGCCAACATACCATGGTTTTTGCGGACGGTCTCATCCTCTACGTTTTGGTAATTCTTTATGAATAATCTTCTTAATAAGGTAATCATAAATTGCGCAAAAGTAGTTTAGACCTTCATGGATTATTGTCAAACGATATTAAACTAGTAAATAAAACTAGATGTACTTGACAAAGAAACTAGTTGTACTAATATTGTGGTCATGAGCCCACTTAAAACAGAACTGCCAAAATACACTCTCGGACAAGAGCTCTCAAACTCCATTACACATGGATTGGGGACGGTTTTGACGCTGATTTTTGGTCCTTTCCTCATTTTGAAGGCGGTCAACAGCGGCAATGTTTGGGCTATAGTTTCGTGCTCAATTTTCATTCTTTCTTTATTGCTTTGCTATACGACTTCTTGCGTCTATCACGCCTTAGGAAGGAACAATGGCAAACGTGTTTTGAGGGTTTTGGACCACAACATGATCTATGTCCTCATCACCGGAACATACGCCCCGTATTGTTTGGTCAGCATTATGTCCGTGAGCCCGATGTGGGCCTGGATCATCTATGGGGGTTGTGTCGCTTTAGGAGCGGTTGGTATTTCCCTCAACTCGGTCAACCTCAAGAAGTTCAGAATCTTCTGCATGATCGACTATATCTGCATGGGCTGGCTTATCGTCATCTCGTTCTGGCCTCTTCTTGAAGCCATCGGTTGGTTCCCAGCCTTCTTCCTTCTCCTTATGGGAGGAGTGGCCTACACACTCGGCGCAGTCCTTTATGGAATCGGTCACAAAAACGCATGGTTCCACCTCGTTTTCCATTGCTTCTGTTTAGTGGGCACCGCCCTCATGTTCATCTCGATTTATTACTACGTTCTTTAACGGTGGCCGTTACTTAGGACGCCTACCCGCATCGTGCTCCGCCATAACCGAATTAGTCAGACGAGTCTGGCTTTTTCGGTTGTTTTACTTTTGCATTCCGACCCATTTTGGGCCGTATATTTTCCAATGCGATAAAAAAGTGCACTACATTATGCTCTTGTTTGAATCAAAAATACTTGTAGTTTTTAGGCATCACGGATTCAGAAGAATTCCTAGGAATACAATCGCATCTCGTTTAAAATAATCATAAGGTCTGAAATAGCCTTCTCGTGACTGTTTTACAGCGGTTCAGTGCGTTAACCGAGTGATTGCTAAATTGGTCTCGGACGGATTCAAAGTAAAAGGAGTCGGAAGAGGAGCCGCTGGCGAAATCTATGCCAAGGTTAAAGCTATTTTTAGAAACAACATGAAGCGCGCCCATGCAAAGCGACTGTGGTCGTGTGAAAGAGTAAAATGTCGCTAGCGAGGAGTTCAATATGTTAGAAAAAATAAAAGCTTTGCTTTTGAAGGATTGGTTTGCAATTGGCGGCGCCCTTCTCACATTTGTGACACTGTTCCTGCTGTTTGGCACCGGCATTACGTCTCAATATCAAGGCGAATACATGAAGATCACCCCGGCTTATGCGTTTGTCTTCGGCGGGTCGTTCCATATGACTCGTGTCGTCAACAATGCCGTTTTTAATGTCGAAGGTGCCTTGTATCGTGTTACAGCCACGGCTTTGGTTGCATGGATCCTTATGTTCTTAGCGTTCATCGGCTCAATCGTCGCCTTAGTGTTCATCTACGCCAAGAAGAAGAACTGGGGTAAATTCATTTTGGCAGGCTGTGGTGTCTTCCTAGTGGTCTCTGCCGTCCTTCTCTTCGTCTCTACGGACGGGGCGTTTCAAAGCATCGTATCTGACGATCCATCGACGTACGGTGTGGAGCTTATGCACGAGTCGATAAAGAGGGTGAATTTCAAGTTGGGCTTCGGGTTCATTGGAACCGGCGTCTTCTCGATTATTTCGGGGTTGCTCTTCGGCGCATCTGCGGTGCTGTCCTTAAAGAAAAACTGACCGATAAAAGGTTGCAGCACCTCTAAGGCCTACATTGACCGGAATACATTGTTGCAACCCTTTTTGTATTCTCTTGCTCTTTTCGCCAGAAAAGACTGTCTATCCTCGCGTGTGGAGGATAGACAGTCTGTTTCGTTATTCATCGAATTCTTTGGGAATGAACTCGGCGATGTGTTTTTTCCGTCTTGCTACAGACACGTGCAGGTGGATAGGGCTATCGATTTGGTGTCTGTCGCCGACCCATTTGCCCAGGGACCGATGCCTTCTTTCCTTTTGCATTCGCAAATAGACCACTAGAGGTCTATAATTCCTTTGACTTAGGAACGAACGATGAGCAGAAAGAAAGAGTCAGGAGTTTTAATTGAGAATCGCAGAGCTCACTTTGAGTATTTTTTAAGCGACTTCATGACAGCCGGACTCGTTCTTACTGGCACCGAAATCAAGAGCCTCAGAGCCAAGAACGCGACCATCAGCGACGCCTACATCTTCGTCAAACATGGTGAGGCCTTTGTCTGCAATATGCACATCGCCCCTTACAAGGAAGGCAACATTTTTAATGTTGACCATCTCCGTGACCGTAAGCTCCTTCTCACCAAACAAGAGATCAAGAAGCTCTCTGCGAGGATTGCTGAGAATGGACACACCTGCGTCCCAACGAAGGTCTTTTTGTCACATGGCTACGCCAAGATGGAAATCGCCCTTGCCAAAGGCAAACAGCTCCACGACAAGAGAGATTCTCTTAAAGAGAAAGACCTCGAAAGAGAGTTCGACAAAAACGCCCGTTCCTCAAAGGATTATGAGGACTTCTGATGAACTACGAAGACACGCTCCAATATCTCAAAGATAACGATCTCACCATGTCCCGCTACGAAAGGGAAGACTGGGATCATTTCCTTAAGAAAACCAAACTCAATTTAGAGGTTCCTTTCATCCACATCACCGGATCGAATGGAAAAGGCTCAAGCGCTCATTACCTCTTGGAGGTCTATAAGGCTGCCGGCTACAAAGTCGCCCTCTTCAGCAAGCCATATCTCAAGAAACCAAACGAGATGATTCATATTGATGGCAAAGACATCACCGATGAGGATTTTGCCCGCATCTTCTCTCAAAGAGAGAATGAGTATAAGAAATTCAACCTTTCCTCATTCGAAATCGAGACCGCAATGGCCTTTGATTACTTCAATGAACAGAAGCCAGATCTCGCCATTATCGAATGTGGTATGGGAGGGGAGACTGACAGCACAAATATCTCTGATGCCAAACCTGTCCTTTCCATCATCACGACCGTTTCGCTTGAACACACCGCCTTCTTAGGAAGAACGACTTCCGAGATCGCTCGTAACAAAGCCGGCATCATCAAGAACCGTTGCCCAATCTTAGTTGGTCCAATGGACGAGGAAACCATGAAGGTCATCCGTGAGATTGCCGAAAAGAGAGACAGCGACTTCTACCAGGTCGATTCATACCACAACTCTCACTACGAAGCCCCGTATTTCTATTTCGATTACAGACCATATCAGAAGCTCCAGCTTCTCACCCCGGCTCAATATCAGTTAAAGAACGCCTCTATTGTGGTGGAAGCCACGAAGATCCTTAATGAGCGATTCCCAGTGACTGAGGAAGCTGTCAGAAAAGGACTCTTATCCGCTCCGCTCCCGTGCCGTTTCGAAAGGCATCGCAACATCTTCATCGATGGTGCTCATAACCCACAAGCCATTAACGAACTCGTCGAATCATTGATTCCTCTTAGCGGAGATAAACCAATCCACGTCGTCTTCGCCTGCTTCAGAGATAAGAATATCGCGGTCGAGCTTCCACGAATCAGCCGCGACGCTGCTGAGATTGTCCTAACTACCTTTGACAGCAAACGCGCCAGGGATGAAAGCGACTATTTCCTCTACGCTGAGGACTATTCCTATAACCCAGATTACAAACTCGCGATTAGCGACTTCCTCATCAAATACCCAGAGGATATAATCCTCATCACGGGGAGCTTAGCCTTCGCCAACTTAGCCAGGGAGTATGTCATCGAGACACTGCACTTATGAAAAAGACCTTCACAATCAGAAACATAACTAGCGCGGCCATCCTGACCGCCCTCTCGATCGTCTCAACGATGGTCTTCAAACTCATCCCAATGGGTGATTTGGTTTTCCTTCGCTTCTCGCTCACCCCAGCATTGATCATGTTCGCCTCGCTCACTCTTGGACCGTTCTATGGGGCTGTGGTCGGTGTGGCTGCTGACTTCATCCCAGCCATGGTTTTCCCAACCGGGGCATACAATTTCTTCATCACCATCGTTTATGGAATTCTTGGTGTTTTGCCATGGATTTTTGAAAAAATCACCCGCAAATTCCGCGCATCTTTAAAACCTCCGTTTGCTGTGTTTATTGCGATGGGAGTCATTTTGGCTGGCCTTGCTGCCGTCCTTTTCCTCACCGATTTCGTTGGCGGTACGGTATTCAAAGGCGACTATGTCCTCATCGTGAAATTCATCATTCTTGGAATCATGGTTGTTGTAGCAGTGGCATGTTGCATAAGCGTTACCCTGACCAACAAAAAGTTTGAGAGGCATATCCTAGATTATGTCGACACGCCATCACCAAACGAGACCGCTTTAATCGCTTTGCTTTGTGAAGTTTTGGTTATGACAATTCTCAAGAGTCTTGCGTTCTATGTCTTCTATCAGATATTTGGATATAACGCTGAGCATCCTGAGCGTTCTTTCCAACCGCCTTATGAGTATTTCTTCATAATGCTTTTATTAGGACTTCCTGCTAACGTTACCATCAGCGCAATCTCCGTTTACTGGATGCTTGTCTTTGATCACAAACAACTTCACCTTCGTTTAGAGAACAAAAAAGATGAATAACGATACCGATAAAAATGAACTGAAACCGACAGAGGCTTTTGAGCCGACTGAGGAAGGTTACGATCCTAAAAAAGAGAAGAAAGCCCACATAGGCTGGATTATTTTCTTCTCGATTATGGTCGTTTTGGTTGTCGCTTGCGTCATAGTCATAAAATCGCTTTCTTGACAAAAATTTATATATTTTACAATTTGGGTGTTTTTCGGTTGCAAAAATATTTTTTGAACGCATAATTTGTAAGCCCCAAGTTTTAGGAGGTTTGACTAAGTGGCTCTAATTCCAATTACACGCGCCGATGGATCGGTCGTAACATGTGATACTGAAAATAGAACCTTGGTTTGTTATCGTTGCACCGTCTCGTTCACCAAAGCAGAATGGAAAATCTTCTTCTGTCTCTACGAGCACAACCCAACAGCAGTAACCAGAAAAGAGTTATTGTCCCTACTCTGGGATGATCAGAAATTCGAGACGAGCAGCGCCAACACAAGAACCATAGATGTTCACGTCGGTGTTATCAAAAAGAAGCTCAGCAAGATTAAGGGATTCAGAATCGATACCGTCTACGGTGTCGGTTACAGACTTCTCCTTACTCGCAGAGTCTAAGAAAGATGAGCCATTTGGCTCTTTTTTCTTAGCTTTACCTTTTTTGCGTGAACTCTTAGAGTTCTATGGCTATCATTAATTGACCGAATAGGAGTTTAAGTTATGGAAGAGAAACACCGCACAGACTACATCAGCTGGGACGAGTACTTCATGGGCATCGCCCAACTTAGCGCTCTAAGAAGCAAGGATCCATCCACCCAAGTCGGAGCCTGCATCGTCGATAAGGCCCACAAGGTTGTGTCCATTGGTTACAATGGCATGCCTGTCGGAGTTGACGATGAATGCATCCCATGGGGACATGGCGAAGGCTTAGAGAGCAAGTATTTATACGTTTGCCACGCCGAACTCAACGCCATCCTCAATACCAGGGATTCAGCTCACCTCAATGGCTGCACCCTCTACGTTACTTTATTCCCATGCAACGAATGCGCGAAAGCCGTCATTCAGTCCGGCATCAAGGAGATCGTCTATCTTGATGACAAGCATGGAAGCGACACCATCTACCAAGCCTCCAAGAAACTTCTTGAGATGGCCGGTGTCAAAGTTCGTCTCTATCAGGGACCAACCGTCAAAGTTAGCCGTTAATAAATGAAAAAAGGTAGTTTTGCTTATCGTTTTTTCGTATTGCTGATCGCTTTCGTCCTTATCAGTGTGGCAGTTTTGCTCCCGCTTGCCGCCACAAAAGACGTTGAACCTTTCGTCTTTTGGATTATCGGGGGAGCGCTTCTCCTAATCTTCATCGCCATTGTAGTGGTGAATGAGATCATCGTGAGAAAGAAAAAGAAATGAAGAATATCCTCGAAGTCAAAAACCTCTCATACACCTATTCAGGAGAAAACGCGGAAGCTCTCCATGACCTTTCTTTTTCCGTGCCCGCGGGAAGCTATGTCGCGATTGTCGGACATAATGGCTCAGGCAAGAGCACTTTAGCCAAAATCATCGCTGGCCTTTGCTCATACAAAAAAGGAACCGTCACCCTCTTCGGAGAGAAACTCAACAAAGAGAATCTTCCTGCCCTTCGTCAGAAGATGGGCCTCGTTTTCCAAAACCCAGACAACCAGTTCGTCGGTTCCTCCGTCAGGGATGACATCGCTTTCGGACTCGAGAACAGACAAGTCCCATCTGAAAAGATGGATGCCATAATCCAGGAATACGCGAGAAAGGTCTCGATGGAGCAATATCTCGATCACGCTCCAGAGAATCTTTCAGGTGGCCAAAAACAAAGAGTCGCCATCGCTGGTGTTCTTGCCATGAAACCAGAGCTCATCATTTATGATGAAGCGACTTCGATGCTCGACCCAGTCGGCAAGAAAGATATCCTTGATATCACCTTTGGCCTCAGAGAAGAGAACCCAGACCTTTCGGTCATCTCGATCACCCACGATATCGAAGAAGCCATGAGAGCGGATTATGTCATCGTCCTCAACAAAGGCAAACTCATCCTTGAAGGAACCCCGAAAGAGGTCTTTGCCAATACGGAAAAACTGAAAGAGATCCATTTGGACGCTCCTTTCGTTATGTCTTTGATCGATAGTCTCAGAAAAGAAGGAGTGGATGTCCCTAGCGACGTCGACACTCTCGAGAAATTAGAGGAATACTTATGTCAGTAAACTTCAAGAAAGTATTCTTCACATATTCTCCGAAATCGCCTTTCGAATACGAGGCTCTTAAGGACATCAATCTTGAACTCGAAAGCGGCAAGTTCATCGCCCTCGTCGGAAAGACCGGCAGTGGAAAGAGCACCCTTGCCCAGCATATCAATTCTTTGATTCACCCAACTTCGGGTGTTGTCGATATTGATGGCTTCATCAATAGCGCAGTCAAAAAAGAAAGAACCAAGGACATCAAAGGTCTCCGTAAGCACGTTGGCTTAGTTTTCCAGTTCCCAGAGTATCAGCTCTTCGAGGAAACCGTTGAGAAGGATGTCGCTTTCGGTCCTAAGAACGTTGGCCTCAAAGAGGCGGAAGCCATTGAGAAAGCCCATTGGGCACTTGAGAAAGTCGGACTTGGAAAGTCCTTCTTTGAGCGTTCCCCATTCGAACTCTCCGGTGGCGAAAAGAGAAAGGTTGCCATCGCTGGCATCCTTGCCATGGAACCAAAGGTTCTCGTCGTCGATGAGCCAACCGCTGGACTTGATCCTGCTGCCGCCAAAGACACGATGACCCTCTTCAAGAAAATCAACGAAGAAGGCGCGACCGTCATCCTCGTTACTCACGACATGGATCTTGTCGCTTCCTATTGCGATGAGGTCGTTGTCATGGAAGGCGGAAAAGTAGAAGCGCAATGCGCTCCATCAAAGCTTTTTGGCCGCGATTTATCCGAATATTCACTGCAAAACCCACATATTTTTGATTTCGCCCTCAGATTAAAGAAGCGCGGATTCGACCTTGATATGTCCTCAATCAGGACAACCGAAGATTTAGCAAAGGCAATCGCCAAGAGGTCTAAAAATGGCTAGTTTGACGATAGGCCGCTACGTCCCATACAACTCCTTCATCCACAAGATGGATCCGAGAGCGAAACTCTTCGCCCTCATCATTTTGATGGTGGCCATTTTCCTCCCGTATCCGACTTACGTGATGTCTTTCACCATCCAGGGAATCATCTTCCTCTTTGGTATCTTCCTCCTTTGGAGAAGCCACGTTTCCTTCTTCAGGGTCCTGAAGTCTTTAGCGGCTCTCTGGATCATGGTCATCTTCGTCCTTGTCATCTACATCCTTGTCCCAAGGACGACCAATTATCCGGCTTTCGATATCAATGGATTTGTCATCTATTGGGATTCGATTCTTGAAGCGGCTCGCATCCTTCTCAGACTCGTTTTGATGATTGTCCTTTCGATGGTCCTTACTTCTTCTACGAAGCCATTAGATTTAACTGCTGCGCTTGAATGGTATCTCTATCCTCTCAAACTCATCGGATTCCCATCACACATCGTCGCGATGATCATCTCTCTCGCTCTTCGATTCATCCCAACCATCCTTGATGACGTTGAGAGAATCATGAAAGCCCAATCCTCTCGTGGCGTCGATTTCGAAAACGGACACCTCGGCACGAAGATCAAAGCGATCGTCTCCCTCATCATCCCTCTCTTCGTCTCCTCCTTCATCAGAAGCGATGAGCTCGCTAACGCGATGGAATGCAGAGGCTACGATCCTAACGCCAAGAGAACGAGATACCGCAAACTCCATTTCAGGTTCGTTGATGCGGTGGAGGTCTTCATTGTTTTAGCCATATTCGGTGGCTGTTTGACTCTGTCAATCATGCAGCTTGATGCGTTTAAAGAGATTTGGGGGATCACGACCTTATGAACTACGTGATGGTCGTCTCCTATAACGGAGCCAAATACTTCGGCTTCGAGAAGCAGAAGAACCACCCAAGCATCCAGGGTGAGATTGAGAAGGCTCTTTCAACCTACCTTGGCTATCCGATGACCATTCATGGCTCAGGAAGAACGGATAAAGGCGTTCATGCGATTGGCCAAAGATGCAATTTCAAACCGAAGAAAGAAATCAAAGATCTCAACGCCGCGGTTTTCTCACTCAACCGTCTTCTTCCAAAGGACATTTTCATCAAGTCGATGGAGAAGAAAGACGATGATTTCGATTCCCGTCACAGTGCGGCCAAGAAGGTCTATTCTTATTCATTTCACCACGGACCAAGAGATCCTTTCGCTGTCACTGAGTACCAACTCGAATACAAGAAATTCGATTTCGATCTCTTTGAAAAAGCCATGCGTATTTTCCTTGGAAAACACGATTTCAAGAACTTCACCCCAAAACCAATCGATAAAGATAACTTCATCCGTGATATCCTAGAGATGACCTTCGACCTCCATGAGGGACATATGAGAGTCACTCTCACCGCGAACGGTTTCATGACCTACATGGTCAGAACCATGGTCGGTGTCGCTATGCGAGTAGGGGAAGGCAAGATGACGCTCGAGGAAGTGAAAAAAGCCCTCGATGCCAAGGAAAGGAAAATCATTTCCTTCAAGGCAGATCCTTCGGGTCTATGCCTAGAAGACGTCATCTATTAAACAAAAAACTACCTACTGCTAATTAGCAGTGGTAGAATACACTAGTTTCTTAAGGAGCTTTTTATGGGAAGACATTTTGAAGTAAGAGCCGCCGCAATGGCCGCGTCTGCCAAAGCAAAAAGCGCCATCTACATGCGCGCTTCGAAGGAGATCTATGCCGCTGCTAAGAGCGGTGTCCCTGACCCAGAGAGCAACCTTGCGCTTAGAAGCGCCATTGAAAAATACCGCAAAACCTGCCCACGCGATGTCATCGACAGAGCTATTGAGAAGGCTAAAGGCGGAGATGCTGTCGCCTATATTCCAGGTCGTTATGAATTCTTCGGCCCAGGCGGAAGCTTCATCATCGTCGACACTTTAACCGACAACGTCAACCGCGCCTTAGTCGGCGTCAGAACCATCGTCACCAAGAAGGGTGGCAAGATGGGAAGCGTTGCCTATAACTTCAACTACGCTGCTTACATTGCCTTCAAAGGCGATGAGGCCAAGCGTGATGAGACCGAAGAGAACCTCATCCTTGGTGATGTCGACGTCCAGAAGGTCGAATACGAAGATGGCGAAGTCGAGTGCACCGTCGCCCCTGGCGATTTAGAGAAGGCCAAGGAAGTCCTTGCTGGCATCGGAGTCACTGATTTCGATTCTGCTGAAGTCACCTTCCTTCCAAACGAATACGTTGACCTCTCTCCAGAGGACGCACAGAAGATCAAAGACATGCTCGCCATGCTTGATGAGTGCGAAGATGTCCAGAACGTTTACCACAACGTCAACAACATCTAATCTTAGTAAAGATATAAGGGGGCTCTTTAGCCCTCTTTTTCTTTGTCAAAACGCCTAAAAAGTGACACAAAAATACTGAGAATAATCGGGTAATTATATAATAATTACAATAATTTACATTTTGCCAAAAAAGTTGTTGCAACTCCTTTGGCGCATGTGCATAATATACGAGCACTGATTTTAGGGCCACCCTAATCGGTGGCATGCATTAATAGAAGAAAGAGGAAAAGATTATGCAACGTCAAACCACTATTGCTAAGCCTCTTGAAATCAAACGTGCTTGGTACGTCGTCGACGCCAAAGATGTCATCCTTGGCCGTCTCGCCACCCAGGTCGCTATGGTTTTAATGGGTAAGAACAAGCCGATCTACACTCCAAACGAAGATACTGGTGACTATGTCATCATCATCAATGCCGCCCAGGTCAAGATGACTGGCAAGGCCGATGGAGAACACAAGAAGAACTACTACAACGTTTCCGGCTACAACGGCGGTCTCAGAACCCGTTCCGCTGGCGTCATGAAGCGTGAGTTCCCTGTCGAAATGGTCGAAAGAGCCGTCTGGGGTATGTTACCAAAAGGACCTCTTGGCCGCGCCATGATGAAGAAATGCTTCGTCTACGCTGACGACAAACACGAGCAGGCTGCTCAGAAACCAGTCGCTCTCGAAATCAAATAAGGAGATAGAAAATGGCTACTAAAGTTACTAAGTTCTATGGCACTGGTCGTAGAAAGAAATCTATCGCCCGTGTCTACATCAAAGCTGGCAAAGGTTCCATCATCGTCAACGGACATGACGTGAACGAATACATGCCATACGCCACCCTTGTTCAGAACCTCAAACAGCCTTTGGCTCTCAGCGGTGCTGAAACCAAGTATGACGTCGAAGCCGAAGTCTACGGCGGTGGATTCACCGGTCAGGCCGAGGCTATCCGTCTTGGCATCGCCCGTGCTCTTCTCGAAGCTGGCGAGGATCGTAAGACCCTCAAAGTCGCTGGTATGCTTACCCGTGACCCACGTGTCAAAGAGAGAAAGAAATACGGTCTCAAAGGCGCCCGTCGCGCTCCACAGTTCAGCAAACGTTAATCCGTTTACTCAACAATTCGAGATCAAGCTCAGCCTATTGGCTGGGCTTTTCTTTTTTTGTGGATAAAAAAAGACCCTCATGTGAGGATCTTCATTTTAGAACGTTGGTGCCGGCTTCCGGATTCGGACCGAAGACCTACGCATTACAAGTGCGTTGCTCTACCAGCTGAGCTAAGCCGGCGTTCTTAGACGCTTTTTGAGCGCCTAAATAACATAGCAAAATGTACCTGTTTCTTCAATAAGAAGTACTCATTCGACCGTAACCGATTTAGCAAGGTTACGAGGTTTGTCGACGTTAAGTCCTAACTGGACTGAGACGTAGTAGGACAAAAGCTGAAGTGGGATGATGGCTAAGCTCGTCATGAAATATTCAGCGGTGTTAGGAATACTGATGAGGTCATCGGCAATCGTATTGGCTTTCTCTTTGTCTTCGCTCACGACACAGATGATATGAGCGCCTCTGGTCTTGGTCTCAATGAGATTCGAGATGGTCTTCTCATAGACGTTTGACTGAGTGAGGATACCAACAACCGGAGTGCCTTTCTCAATAAGGCTGATAGTGCCGTGCTTAAGTTCTCCAGCGGCATAGGCCTCAGAATGGATGTAAGAGATTTCCTTCATCTTGAGTGAGCCTTCTAAAGAAGTGGCATAGTCGATCTCACGCCCGATGAAGAAGATGTCTTTGGCGTTTCTGATTTCACTGGCAAGTTTCTTGATGTCCTCTTCTTCGGAGAGGATCTTCTCAATCTTGCTTGGAAGGTCTTTTAACTCGGCGATGAGGGAAGCGTATTTCTCCTCGTCGATGGAGTTACGCACTTTCGCAAGCTTAAGGGCAAGAGCGTAGCAGCAGATGAGCTGAGCGCTATAGGCTTTGGTGGTGGCGACGGCAATCTCTGGACCGGCGATGGTCTGGATGACGTAATCGGCTTCTCTAGCGATAGTGGAGCCAACGACATTGACGATGCCAAGGGTCTTGATACCTTCCGCTTTGGCTTTTCTTAACGCGGCCAAAGAGTCAGCAGTCTCACCAGACTGGCTGATGACCACGACAAGTCCATTCTTATCGAGCGGAGCATTCCTGTAACGGTATTCGCTAGCGAGCTCAACCCTGGTTGGAATTCTCGCCATATCTTCGAAGACGTATTGGGCGGAGACGCCAACATGATAGGCGGAACCGCATCCGATGACGGTGATGGAACTGATTGATTTGAGGTCCTCGTCAGAGATGCCTAATCTCTCTAGAGAGATTTCATTCTCTTTGAGCAAGGAGGAAAGGGTGTCTTTGACCGCACGCGGTTCCTCATGGATCTCCTTAAGCATGAAGTGAGGATATCCGCCTTTCTCAGCGGCCTCGGCTTCCCAGGCGATCCTTTGGGTTTCTTTGAAGATCTCATCGCCATCGATGTTGAAGAAAGCAATGCTTCCTCTCTTCATTCTGGCGAGTTCCATGTTGTCGAGATAATAGACGTCTTTGGTGTGGCTAAGAATAGCAGTGACATCGCTAGCCATATAGACTTCGCCATCTTTTTCACCAAGGACGATTGGGCTATCTTTTCTCGCTACCCAAATCTCTTCTGGGTAGTCCTTGAACATGACCGCTAAAGCGTAAGAGCCTCTGATACGGACCATGGCTTTCGAGATAGCGTCGCATGGGGTATGAAGGTATTTCTTGTAGTAGTAGTCGATGAGCTTAACGGCGATCTCGGTGTCAGTGTCCGAATAGAAGGAGTAGCCCTTCCTGATGAGCTTGGCTTTGAGCTCGTCGTAGTTCTCGATGATGCCATTATGGACGGCAACGACATTGAAGTCGTCGGAGGCGTGTGGGTGGGCGTTGTCTTCGGATGGCTCGCCATGGGTTGCCCAACGGGTATGGCCGATGCCAGACGTGCCGAAAAGGCCATGACCTTCTTCGATCTTGGCTTTGAGGAATTTGATTCTTCCTTTTGTCTTAACGACGGAGATTTTGTTCTCGTCGTTTCTCACTGCGACACCGGCGGAATCATATCCGCGGTATTCTAGTTTCTTAAGACCGTCGAGCAAGATATCGCTTGCCTGATGTTCTCCAATATAGCCAACGATTCCACACATAAATGGCTTCCTTTTTATTTGGATTTCGCTAAATCTTCAGCAAAACCGATATATTTTTGGCGACAACTTATCTAACGATGATCTCTTCTCTTGAAGCGCCGACGCCGATGAATTTGACTTTGACGCCAGTGAAGCTCTCAATCTCTTCGACGTATTTCTGGGCATCAAGAGGAAGCTCTTCGAACTTTCTGCAGTGGGAGATATCCCCGAAGTTGCCCTTGAAGGTCTTGTAGATAGGTTTGACTTCGTTGAGGTAATCCATCTCGGTGTGGAAGTCAGTTGAGACTTCGCCTTTGTACTCGTAGCCGACGCAGACTTTGATCTCGTCAAGCTTGCCTAAGGTATCGAGATGGTTCAAAGCGAAACCAGTGTAGCCGTTAATCATCGCCGAGTAGTTGATGGCGACTAAATCAAGCCAACCGATTCGTCTTGGTCTTTTGGTGGTGACGCCATATTCGTGGCCAAGCTCCCTGATGGTGCTTCCGATCTCATCGAAGAGCTCGGTTGGGAATGGGCCTTCTCCGACTTTGGAGGAATAGGCTTTGAGAACGCCGATGACCTCGCCTAAGTACTTAGGGGCCATGCCGGTTCCAGTGAAGACTCCGCCGATGGTGGTAGTGGAGCTCGTGACATATGGATATGATCCGAAGTCAATATCAAGAAGCGCAGCCTGAGCGCCTTCGCAGAGGATCTTCTTGTTCTCTTTTAAAGCGTTATGGAGAAGAGTGGTGGTGTCGCAGACGAATGGTTTGATTCTCTTGGCGTACTCACCATATTCTTTGGCGATTTCCTCATAACTAAGGGGCTCGAATCCTTTGTCTTTGAGGGAGATGTTGCTCTTCTCGACATTCTCTTTGAGCCTCTCAAGGAAGGAGTCGCTGATGAACTCACTGACTCTGATGCCGCTTCTTTCGTACTTGTCGCAATATGCAGGTCCGATACCACGTTTGGTGGTACCGATCTTGTGTCCGCCTCTTTGGCTCTCTAAAGCCGCATCAAGTTCCACGTGGTATGGGAAAAGGACGTGGGCTTTGTCAGAGATGTAGAGGTTGTCCACTTTGTGGCCGTGCTCCAAAACGGAAGCGATCTCTTGGAAGAGGATCCTTGGGTTGATGACGACGCCGTTACCGATGACCGCTTTGCAGCCTTCATTAAGGATGCCGCTTGGAAGAAGATGGAAGGCGTATCTGACACCATCTACTTCGATTGAGTGGCCGGCATTGTCACCGCCCGCAAAGCGGACGGCGTAATCGGCGTCAGTTGAAAGATAATCGATGATCTTTCCTTTGCCTTCATCGCCATAGAAGGCACCTAATACGACATTGATGTTATTCATACTTATTTCACGCTGAAGAGAAGTTTGGCGTAGTCTGGCATTGGCCAGTACTCGGTTCCGACGATGACTTCGAGTTTGTCAGCGACATCTCTTAATTTGGCCATCGCGGCTAAGACGACGTCATGATGGTAGAGAGCAAGCTCATAGGCGTCTTTCATCTCGGCCTTAGCAAGGGCTTTCTCTAAGTCGAGGGTAGCGAGGTAGAGGCCGCTAGAGAGGCTTGAGACATCCTTGAGGAGAGCGACTTCGTAATCGGTCGCAAAGCCAAGGGCGATGTCTTTCTTGAGCTTGAGGTCTTTGGAGATCATGCCGCTATACTCAATAACTGCTGGCATGATGTCTTTCTTGGCCATGTTGAGCATGGTTCTCGCTTCGAGAGCCACGGTCTTGGTGTAGGTCTCAAGGTAAACTTCGTATCTGGATTCGATTTCAGCTTTGCTGAGAACACCGTTGCTGACATAGAGGTCAACGTTCTTCTTGTCGGTGTAATGTTTGAGAGCAAGAGGGGTGTTTGGATAGTTGCTGAGTCCTCTCTTCTCGGCTTCTTTGATCCAGCTTGGGTCATAGCCATTGCCGTTAAAGATGATTCTCTTGTGCTCTTTGATGGTCTCTTTGACGAGCTTATGGATGGTGGCTGGAACGTCTTTAGAGGCATCAAGGACATCGGCGAACTTCTTAAGCTCTTCGGCGACCGCGGTATTCAAAACGGTGTTAGGAGTGGCGATCGACTGGGAGGAACCTGGCATTCTGAATTCGAACTTGTTGCCGGTGAAAGCGAATGGGGAGGTTCTGTTTCTGTCGGTGTTGTCTTTCGGGAAGGCTGGGATCGAGGTGACTCCGACCTTCATTGGGGTCTTGGATTTGCCCTGGTATGGGACATCTTTCTCAATAGCCTCGAGAATGGCGGTGAGCTCATCTCCGAGGAAGATAGAGACGATGGCTGGCGGGGCCTCACTGGCTCCCAAACGGTTATCGTTGCCAGCAGTGGCGACGGAGATTCTGAGTAAGTCCTGATACTCATCGACCGCTTTGATGACGGCACTGAGGAAGAGGAGGAAACGAGCATTCTCGGATGGGGTATCACCTGGCTCAAGGAGGTTGATGTCGGTGTCGGTCTTGATGGACCAGTTGTTATGTTTGCCGCTTCCGTTCACGCCAGCGAATGGTTTCTCGTGGAGGAGGCAGACAAGGCCATGTTTCTGAGCGACCTTCTTCATCGTCTCCATGACGATGTGGTTGTGGTCGGTGGAAACGTTGCAGGTAAGGAAGATGGTGGCAAGCTCATGCTGGGCTGGAGCAACTTCGTTGTGCTCGGTCTTGGCAAGAACGCCAAGCTGCCAGAGCTCGCTGTTGAGGTCTTCCATGAACTTGGCGACTTTGGTCTTGATGACACCGAAATAATGGTCATCGAATTCCTGTCCTTTTGGCGCCATGGCACCGAAGAGGGTTCTGCCGGTGAACATAAGGTCTTTTCTCTTCTCGTAGAGATCCTTGTCGATGAGGAAGTATTCCTGCTCTGGGCCGGCAGTGGTCTTGACGTGATCGATGCCTTTGTTGTCGAAGTATTTGAGGATACGCATCGCCTGCTTGTTGAGGGCGTCCATCGATCTTAAGAGAGGGGTCTTGTGATCGAGGGCCTCGCCGTTATATGAGCAGAAGATGGTTGGGATGTATAAGGTTTTGCCTTTGACGAAGACATAGGAGGTTGGATCCCAGGCGGTATAGCCACGGGCCTCGAAGGTGTCTCTAAGTCCGCCACTTGGGAAGGAAGAGGCATCTGGTTCGCCTTTGATAAGGTTTTTGCCGGAGAATTCGGCAACGACGCGTCCGCCTTTCTGGGACTCGATGAAGCCGTCATGTTTCTCAGCGGTCTCGCCGGTAAGAGGCTGGAACCAGTGGGAGTAGTGGGTTGCGCCCATCTCCATGGCCCATTCTTTCATCGCGTTAGCGACGTCTTTGGCAATGCTTGGGTCAAGCTCTTTGCCATTCTTGATGGTTTTTCTGAGCAACTGATAGGTTTCATCAGTGAGACGCTTCTTCATCTCCTTGTCATTGAAGACGTGAGCGCCGAATGTTTCGTAGAATTTCTCCATATTCATTAGCTCCTTTTCACTTTGGTCGCAGCCGTGATGAATTCCCTGAAGATCGGATGCGCCTTATCTGGGCGGGATTTGAATTCCGGATGGAACTGAACTCCCACATAGAAATCGTTTTTGGTGTACTCGATGGCCTCCACGAGACGGTTGTCTGGGGAAGTGCCGACGATCTCCATGCCGTTTTTGACGAACTCGTCACGATATTCGTTATTGAACTCGTAGCGGTGACGGTGTCTTTCTGAGATGGTCTTGGTGCCGTAGCATTCAGCAAGCTTGCATCCTTCTTTAAGGATACAAGGATAAGCGCCTAAACGCATAGTTCCACCTTTCTCAATCGTCTCAGACTGGTCTGGCATGAAGTCGATGATCTTGTGCTTGGTATTTGGATCGAATTCGGTGGAGTGGGCGTCTTTATAGCCAAGTCCGTTCCTGGCGAATTCGATGGCGGCGATCTGCATGCCTAAGCAGATGCCGAAATATGGGATGTTGTTTTCTCTGGCGTATTTGGCGGAGAGGATCATGCCCTCAATGCCGCGGTTTCCGAATCCGCCAGGAACGATGATGCCCTGAACATCTTTGAAGATCTCATTAACGTTCTCTTCGGTGATGGTTTCGGAATCGGTCCAGGCGATGCTCACGTGGGCGTCGCTTTCATATCCGCCATGGTGAAGGGCCTCTTTGACGGAAAGATAAGCGTCATGGAGTCCGACGTATTTGCCAACAAGGGCGATTTTGACGGTCTTGCTTCTGTTGTGGATGCGGTCGAGGAGGTCATGCCAATGATTGAGGTCGATTGGCTTGGTCTCGAGGTTAAGCTCACGGCAAACGATCTCAGAGAATCCTTGATTCTCGAGCATGATTGGGGCTTCGTAGAGGGATTTGACGGTCGTGCTCTCGAAGACGCAGTCTGGTTTGAGGTTGCAGAATAAGCAAAGCTTCTCCTTGAGGTGATCTGGGAGATGGTCGTCGCATCTTGCAACGACGATGTTAGGGGTGATTCCGTTGCCTTGGAGCTCTCTGACGGAGTGCTGGGTTGGCTTGGTTTTATATTCATCGGAACCAGAGATATATGGAACGAGGGAAACGTGGATGAAGCAAACGTCTTCTTTCTTGTTTTCTAAAGCGACCTGACGGATGGCTTCAATGAATGGCTGGGATTCGATATCACCGACGGTGCCGCCGATCTCAGTGATGACGACATCGGCATCGGCTTTCGAACCGACGGAATAGATGAATCTCTTAATCTCATTGGTGATGTGAGGGATGATCTGAACGGTCTCGCCAAGGTATTTGCCTTCTCTTTCTTTGCGAAGGACGTTCCAATAGACCTTACCGGTTGTGAGATTCGAGTACTTGTTAAGACTTTCGTCGATGAATCTCTCGTAGTGGCCAAGGTCAAGGTCGGTTTCCGCACCGTCATCGGTGACGAAGACCTCACCATGCTGGAATGGGGACATGGTGCCTGGGTCGACATTGATATAAGGGTCAAGCTTCTGGGAGATGACCTTGAGGCCGCGCTGTTTTAGCAAACGACCAAGCGATGCAGCGGTGATGCCTTTTCCTAAACCAGAGACAACACCACCCGTAACAAAGATGTACTTCATATTTGAGTTTCCTTCTCAAAAAAGAAAAAAGGGGTAGGTAGGCCCAAGGTGTTCTAACGTGTAGAAGCCTTGAAGCCAATCATACTCAATCCTTTTAATGCAACCTTTAGTTGCCAACACGTATTATATGCTTGATTGCTTATTTGTAAATGAAAATTTATCGAATATACTTAGTATTTATATATTAATAAGGATAATAAAGGGAACGTAAACAATAATATGTAAACAAAAGTTACCTATGAAAAAGAATAGATATTTCCTCAAAAATTTCTCAGGTTTTTAAACGAGAAGTAACAAAAAAAGCAATGGTTTGTTGGGCCATTGCTACTATAAAAAAACTTTTCCTTATTTCTTTTTGTTTTCCTTTTCGCAGGCGTTAATTTGGTTTTTTGCTGATGCCAATAATTGGGCTTTAAAACCATCTGGGTCAGGATAGTTTTTCTTACCCTCTTCAAAGTCGTCGAGTTTCGTGACTAAGTCATCCAAAATGCGCACATAGTTAGAAAAACCTATCCTGTAATATTGGCCAAAACCGTCGGCAACGTATTCGTTGTTGAATCCGTGAGGAATGGCCATAATGACCTTTTTCTCATATAAGGCAGAAACACAATTAACAATCAATTCGCCCGCATTCGTTGAAGTGTTAATGGGCTTCAGGTTCGCCGATCCATAATAAAGCTCGTCCATGGAGGTTTTGAGTGCTGCTGCTATTTTTGCAAGACTTTGAAGGCCGATTTTCTTTTTTCCGTTCTCATAAGCAGATATTTGTGTGGTTGAAATGCCTGTTTCTTCATAGAGCTGGAACTGCGACATGTTCAACTTTTCGCGCGCTTTTTTAATTCTTTTTCCGAACTCAATCAGATTAAAACCATTCATCGTTTGTTCCTCCGCTTAATATAAAACTAAAGTAGACTTAACTAATTATATAACATTATCTAAAGACGCAACAAAACCTCACTAATACCATAACAATTATTTAGACAAGGACGCTTTCTCTTTTGATAACCATCCTCACTTTTTGTAGGACTATTTCCTGCCTTTTCAGGCGTTAAAGTTGTTGTGAAAGGAGGAAATCCGATGAGTGATTCCTATAAACCAGGCGGCGGAAACAAACCTCAGCCATACATTCCTGCGGGCAACGGAGAGAAGAGTGGCGAATACACCAACAAACCAGTCCCCGCGAAAAAACCTAAAGTGAGAAATTGCTACATAAGGAATGTACGTTTCAAATGCAACTTTCTTAAATCCACGCTGGTAAAACGTGT
This sequence comes from uncultured Erysipelotrichaceae bacterium, assembly GCA_902802355.1. Taxonomy (GTDB): domain Bacteria; phylum Bacillota_I; class Bacilli_A; order RFN20; family CAG-826; genus UBA4951. Next base: position 110,601 of record CADCLU010000001.1, on the reverse strand, counting down.
GGAAGACTTTTTTATCTCTTATCAAGGGGTAAGCATAGCTAGTAAAGGCAAGCCAAACTCCGTTACAAAAAAGATCGTAAACGGTTATGTTGTTACTGAAAGGTATTACGACCAAAAGGGTGAAGCCTATCTTGACATAGACTATACTGATCATGGAAACCCTCATACACATCCTGAGGTGCCTCATATACACCGTTGGACAAAAGACGATAACGGCAACCTTAGCCGTGCCAAGAAATGGGAGAGTTTTAAATGAAAATAGAAGCGATAGAAGAATTAATTAAAGCCGGTAGAGAGATCGAGTTCCGTTACAAGGGGAAAAGATTCTCTATCACCTATTACAATGACGACCGCGAAAAGAATATTTCGGTGTGCGCGTTTTATGAAAAACCAATCGATGTAAGAAATGCAAACGAAGTGTTTGAATTGAAGATCGGACCAAATAAACTCAGGGACATCTTTGAATGCCTGCCTGATGATGCCTTTGATGTTTATTAGAAAAAGGCCATCTACTGGGATGGTCTAGATAGTTACAGTGGTGGGTGTTATAGGTGTCGAACCTACGACCTCTTCCGTGTGAAGGAAGCGCTCTCCCGCTGAGCTAAACACCCTCCTAAATAAATAAGCTCCGAACGCTCGGAGCTCAATTAGCAGAATGGTGGGCCTTAATGGGCTTGAACCATCGACCTCACGCTTATCAAGCGTGCGCTCTAACCAGCTGAGCTAAAGGCCCACAATCGTGCGTTTTCCGACATAGTCTTCCGAAAGCGCTCTAATAATATACAACCTCTCAAAATTGTAGGCAAGAATTAAACCAAGTTTGTGTTCTTTCTGCTGACTGTAAACACTTTTTGTTCTTTTTCCATGCCGACTAGATTGAAGAGCTTCTCTTCCTCTAAAGCGTCTAGGAATCGATACTTTCCGACCTCAAGGTCACCGAGTTCAAGGAAAGCGAACTTCGTTCTTCTCAGCGATACGACTTTATATCCTCTTCTATAGAAGATGCGTTTTATCTCGTGGTATTTGCCTTGAGAGAGGACGATAGTCAGGTCTTTTTTGTTTTCTTTCGCTTCCAAAGACTCCGGTTTGATCACCTCCCCATCGAAATCGGTTCCGACTTCGGTGATGTTTTTAAAGTCTTCATCGCTTATAGGCTTATCGAGAGTGAGTTCATACTCTTTCTTAACTCCGTACTGAGGTAAGACAAGTCTATTGGTCAGTCTTCCTATATCGCTAAAGAGGATAAGACCTTCCGTATCTTGGTCTAATCTTCCAGAGAGGATGGCTCTTTCCCTAAGCTCCTCTGGGATGAGCCTAAAGATGCTTGGGTATTTCTCGTCCACGCTCGAGGACATATATCCTTTAGGTTTATTGAGCATGATGACGAAGTGGTAGACATAAGGAACCTCTTTGCCTTCGAATTCGATCCTGCTTGATGGGCGCACGATGAAATTAGGGTCATCGATGACTTTGTCATCCACCTTGGCGAGACCATGCCTGATGGCTTTGATGACTCTCCGCTTCGCTGCGACTTTGGCGGTGGAGAGATAGTCATATAAAGTGAGGGCTTCTTCTTTCATTAGGACAATTATAGAGGATATTCGATGCGCGTTTGATTTATACTTTCGGTATGAAAAAGAGCAAATCTTCGAAAATGCCCCTTTTTTGGGATAGAGCAAAGGCCTTCTATTCCTCTTTCAAAAAGTCCAAATGGAGGTATCTCGTCTATTTCGCTCTTTTCGTCGCGTATCTCTATATTTATTTCTTCTCTCTTTGCGGCACCCCTTCCTGGGGAGACTCCCTTTTCGCGTATAAAGATGAAAACGGTCACCTCATCGCCGGCTGGATAATGGGCGGCTCCGCTATACTTGCAGTCGTTTATCTCGTATACAAAGCGGCCAGAAGGACGATCACTTTCTCCTCTGTCTCAAAAGCCATCATCTTCGTCGCTTTGAATGCGATGATCTATTACGGCTTCTCGGTGCCTGTCAATTCCTCGGTCAACAAAAACGATTGGTGGGTCGGAACCCATCAAGGATCACATTGGGAAATCGTCGTCCATATGTGGGATGAAGGTCCGTTCACCGAACCTCCGGTGAAATTCGATGGGACCTATGATCTCGCCAATCAGTATTATCAGCAGAAGCTTTGGCATTATAGCGTCACCCTTTGGGCCAAATTCCATTATTTCTTCTTTGGGGATGTCTCAAGCGAATCGATACCTTATTTCGCCAATATAGGATGGTCGAATTTCACCTATCGCATGGACCTCGCCTTCGAGACGATAAAGATCTTCCAGGCCATGATTGGCTTCTGGCTTTATTTCTTCACCTACAAGATCTTCCAAAGGCTAGGCCTAAAAGGATGGAGGCTTACCTTGGCCACGTTCCTTTTCTGTTTCTTGCCTTTCTACGCCTATATCCCGTTCATCTACAACAACGACGCGATGTCTTTGATGTTCGCTTTGATGTCTCTATATTTCGCTCTCCGCTATTACAGAAGCGAGAAACTCCTCGACCTCATTGTTGCGGCGGTGGCGATGGGCTTAGGGATGATGAGCAAGATCAATGCCGTCTTGTTCGCCGTGCCAATCGCCTTCGTTTTCCTTTATGACCTCATCGTGAAGATCAAACACAAAGAAGGCGTGAAGAAATTCATCTTACAGATGTGCGTATTTGCCATTATCGTCTTCCCTCTTGGTCTTTGGTATCCGATCTTTCAGAAAGTCGTCTACAATGAACCGTTCGGATACGTCCTCTATCCAGGGAACGAATATAGCAGCAACTACATCGACAGTTCTTTCTTCGGCGTCTTTGGCCGTTATATTGGCTTCTTCACTTCCGATTTCTTCACCTCCCCATACAAGAGGGATTGGGGAGCGACCATCCCGGCAAGCTATGATAACCTCGACTTCAATATTTGGACGGGCCTATTCAAATCCGCCCTATTTGGCGATCGCGGTTTAGACGAATGGAGCGAAGGGCCTTTGTCGATTGTCGGCAAGGGTGCTTACTTCATCCAGACTTTCTGGCTAATGGCCATCCTCTCTTTCCTGATTTTGTTAGGATCAAAGCTCGTCGCCCTCATCCTTAACCGTTTCAAGAAAGCCAACTATGCCATGGCGGCATTATTGGCCATATTCTTCTTAACCGCCTATATCAATTACCTGGCTTTCTGCATCGGCTTTCCATTCACCTCGACCATGCATTTCAGGTACGCACCAATGTTCATCTTCCCTTTCATCTACGTTCTTTGCGCAAAACCATCGCCGATCAAAGAAGACGATGTCCCTCTTAAGAGACGACTAGAACCGATAGAGCGATTCCTCTAAGGTTCCTGTTCTATTGAGGTTTTGGGGGGTCAATGGTAGGATTATTACCGCGTTGCAGGATTGGCGTAATGGCAGCCGCGTAAGACTTAGGATCTTATGGGGAAACCCGTGGGGGTTCGAGTCCCCCATCCTGCACCATCAAGCGAAAACAGGTTAATGCGTTTGCGTTAGCCTTTTTATTTTTCGCAAAGAAAAACCCCGCCTAGGAGTGAAGCGGGGTTTCGGAGAATGGGCTACTCTAAGTTCGCGTAAAGATTGTTAATCTTTGTCTCAAGCTGATCGACTGTCATCGCAATTCCTGCCATCATCATCTTGAGTAAGAGATTCGTGTTGACGGAAGAAATAACCTTTGAGATATCGATGAGAAGTTTGATGTCGGTAATCTCGGCTGCGGTTAAGCCCCATGCGGTTTCATCGTCTCCAACCATCTTGGATAAAGCACTATCGAAGGTTGAATAATCGACATGAGACTCAAGGTCGCTGAGAACGGCATAGTCTTCAGCGCTTATCTCGGCGCGAAGCAAGCTCGAGTTAAGTGACGCTCCATAATAAGCGGTGGCAAGCCCAAGGATGGCTTCGTTATCCAGGCGAGATAAATCGTATTTCCGCAAAACGCTAAGGAAGGAAAGGACATTCTGAACGTCGTTCTTGATTCTTTCCGCTTCGGTTTCGACTTCGCGTCCGAAGAAGGCTTTCTGCGTGTCGGTTAATCCGGAGTATTCCGCAACAGCAGCTTCAAGATCGGCAATATATCCATTGCTGACATAGACGTGATCGAGGAGGGAATTTATACGATTCTTCAAATCCAAGATCTCGGTGTATGACTCATAGAGTCCTCCCGCATACTCGAGTCTGTCGCCGAAGCTATAGGCAACATTCGAGAAGTCGAGATGGAGGGTGATGAGAGACACAACCTTATCAGGCTCTTCGGATGAACCTTCTTTGAGGTAGTTAAGCGAAGCGTCAACAGAGGAGACAGCGCCATTCACGACAGAGACATTGATCTTAATGGAATCGAAGGCCTTATAACCAAGGAGGGTTTTGATAAGGCTGTAATCAGGATTGTCCAATAAGGACCCAACTTTCTCGGAGACGGTATTGAACGCGTCTTCACTCAAATTGATCTCAATAACGTAATCGCCTTCTTTTTCGCCTGATTTCTTTTCGTAGACGAAGGTGTCGTTCTGGGCCTCGTTCACGATGGAACCGAGGTTAACGTTCTTAAGAACGAGGTTAATGATGTCGGTTAATTTGATCTTTCCGACGATCGTTGTGGCGTCTTCCACGTTCGTTGGTATGAGGTAGAGCTCGCCGTCGCCATCGTAGACGACCTCAAGTTTCTTGAAGCCGTCGAGCAAGGAAGCGTATTCGCCAAGCTTATCGGCCGCGATCATCTTAACGATAGAAAGGAGCGAGCCGAAATTATCATCGGCTTCTAACATTGCGTGGAGACCGATGATGTTATAGATGTTCTCTTCGCCGATTTTGCTTAGGTCGAAGAAGGCGTTTGCCTGAATCGCGAGCTCAATTGGCAAACCGTCCATGATATTGAGGGAGAGGGTGCCATTAACTTGGGCGCCTTTTTGGTAATCGAGTTTCTCGAAAGCCTCAATGAGCTCGGTTTTGATGGATTTCTCTTCGTCGTTGGTATCGATCTTGCTAGGCTCTGCTCCTAGTTTCTCGGATAAGAAGGATTCATTGGGGATCACGACTTCCGAGCCAACTTCCGAGAAGAGGCATTCGCTAGTCTGAGTGGCTTCGGTGGAACCGAGGAACGCTTTCGAAGCGGTATACACGGAATCGATTGAGTAGGAGATAGGAGTGAAGTCCCTCTTCATTGCCAAAGTGATGTTGACCTTCTTGAAGGTCGGATATTCGGAGAGGCCTCCGCTGTTCTTGAAATCCTTTTTGACGAGGTGGGTTCCAAGCTCATTGTCGAGGGTGTATTTGATCTTCACGACCTCGCCTTTATCCTCAAGCAATTCGGAATTGGTGATGGATTTGTCGGTGAAAACGTAACCCATGACCATATATTGATCAACCGTGTAGGAGATCTTGTGATATTCCTCGGTAGTGTAGACGTCATACTTGTCGGAGCCTGATCCAACAAGGAGCTTCTCTCTATCGACCATGTAGTATTCGCCCTCGACGGTCATGAGGGAAGACACTGAATGATCCTTCGAGTAGAAGGTGCTTCCGCTCTTGTAGGTAAGGCTATTGAAAGAGATGTCGTAGTCAAAGAAGAGGACTTTGGCTTTGACGCTTCCGGTCGTGTGGGATTTATATGTCTTTGCGCCTTTCTTGATCTTGTAGATATAGGCGTAGGCTATCGACTTGTAATCCTTTTTCTCCAAATAGCCATCTGTGCTTTTCGCATCTTTGATGATCGTGGATTCTTCGTTATTCGTGATGATCTCATCCGTTTCTGGATTGTTGTTGCTACAACCAAACAAAGAGACTGACAAGGTCAGCAAAAGAAGGGTTCGTGAAAAGAGTTTCTTCATAGCTATCTCCTTTTTTGGAGAAATTGTAGCAAAAAAGCGTCACAACACTGCCACACACGACTATTAACACGCGCAAAAAGTTTTTATCGTCTTGTTTGAAAAAGTGAGACAAAGCCATCTTAGATTTAGTCAAATAGCTCAACTCGCCTTTGTTGGTAAAAGCCTGACGCGGTCGTGTCGGGCTTTTTTAACACGAACAAAAAGCCCAGCGAACTTAATCACTGGGCGATTTTTAATCGTTTAGTTAATCGATTAGGCGACTGGGGTGAAGGTGAAGCAGTCAAGCATGAAGGAGGAGTATGGGGTTTCGTCGCCGATGACTTTGAAGGTCATGGTGTTGCTGGCTGCAAGAGTGACGGCACCAAGGTTGACGTCGTTGTTAGCGGAGGTGTTGTAACCCCAGGCTTTGCCAGCGACGTTGACAGCGACATCGTTGATCTTGATTTCGCAAGCGGTGCTGAGATCATCGATTGTGAAGTTCCGGTTGAAGTTTCTACCAGACATAACCATGGTGAAGCTACCAGCGTTGGCTGCGGCGAAGGTGTAGGTTAAGGTTGTGCCGGTTGGGAGGCTACGGACGTAGTAACCGCCAGAGACATAGCTAGAACCAGAAGACTTCTTGGCAGCGACAGTGTTGTCGTCAGCATATTCGACGAGGTCTGGTGCACTTTCGGCCTCAACAAGGATGGTTGTGGCAGCGTAAGTGACATTGACGGTGACTCTAGCTGGGAGCATGCCGTCTTTGGAGATGACGATGGTCGTGGTGCCTTTGGCAACGCCAGTAACGAGACCGGTGTTTTCATCAACAGTGGCGACGCCAGTGTTGGAAGAAGTGTACTTGACACCGGTTTCGGTGCAGTTGATGTTCGCGGTTTCGCCAGCGGCGACAGTTATAGTCTCAGCGCCTTCTGGAAGGGCGATTCTTGGCTTCTCAGCGGCTGGTTTAGAAGCGATGGTCGTAGCGGCTTTGGCATAGACGTAGAAGTTATCAAGGTATGGGCTCTCTTCGGCAAGGTATTCGATAACCAAGACGTTGTCGCCAACCTGTAAGTTAACGTCGCCGAAGGAGACTTCGGTGAAGCTGTAGTTACCTTGAGAATCGTCTGAGGTATAGGTCTTGCCAGCCAAATTAATCTCGGTTCCGTTGAAGGTCATCTTGAAGACTGTGCTTAAGTCAGTGGTGTTGTTGCTTCCCATCGAGGAAGTGATCTCAGCGGCAACAGCGGCAGTGGAGGTGAAGGTTAAGGTTTCCTTATCACCGGTGCCCTGATAACCGATGCATTCGCCGCCATCAGCCTGTGATTTGCTATAGACAGGGGTGTCGCCAGGACCACGGTTGCTTCTGGTGTAGCTGCCGTCGACGGAATAGTGTTCGGCATCTTTCCAGTCAATCTTAGCGGTTGGTTCTGGTCTGGTGACAGTGATGTTGAAGGAACCGTCTTTGAAGCCTTCTTTCTTGGCAGTGATTTTGACGGAACCGAGGGCCTTAGTAGTGACTAAGCCGTTTGCGACGGTAGCGATGCTCTCATTGGAGCTGCTCCAAGTGACGCCGTCTTTGTCAGCGGTGAGCTGAATGGTGTTGCCAATGACGACGCTGGCAGAGGTTTTGCCTTCTGCGTTGGTGACTTTGATCTGCTCCATCTTTGAAGAAGCAGCGGTTGATTTGGAGGTGCTTGCACCTGCCGATCCACTAGCATCTGGAGTGACTGGGCCACCTTTGTCACATCCGGCTAAGCCAACCATTAAGGAAAGCGCAGCTAATGGAAGTACGAATTTCTTTTTCATTCTTAGAAAAAGCTCCTTTCTTTCTGTGCCTGTTGCTAGGGCACTATTGTTCCTCGTTGGAAAAGACTGAAAAATAGTTCTTATAGCGAGGATTTCTCTATATTATTCACATAAGTGAAAAGGGATTACAACCCCATAAGTGCGTTTTTGCTGAAAATATGAAAGCGCTTTGAAAACTATCTGGAAGAAAGAACCATCTCTTTGGCGTATTCGAGCTGTTTCTCGGTGACTTTTCCGCCTGAGATGAGATAGGCGACTTGGTTAATCTTCTCCTCTAAAGAGAGCTCTTTGATGTGGGCGTAAGTTCTATCGCCCTTGACCTCTTTCGAAATGAGGATGTGGTGGTCGCTTAAGGAAGCAACCTGTGGCATATGGGTGATTGATATGACTTGGCTCGAAAGGGAGATCTCTCTGATCTTCTTTGCGACCGCTTGAGCGGATTCACCGCTGACGCCGGTATCGATTTCATCAAAGATGACGGTTGGGATTCTGTTGGCTTTGATGAGTGTGGCTTTGAAGGCGAGCATGATTCTCGCCGCTTCGCCGCCGGAAATGACTTTGCCTAAGCTCTTCATGCCTTCGCCGACGTTTGTCTCAATGAGGAAGTCAAGTGTATCAAGGCCATCCTCTTTGAGGATTGAGTCGTCTTTGGCGTCGTTCTTAAGGAATTCCACTTTGAAAGTGGCGTGGAGACGAAGATCATCCATGTTTCTCTCAAGTTCTTTCTCGATCGATGAGGCGGTTTTCTTTCTGACAAGGGTGAGCTCTTCGCCTTTGGCTTTGCACTTCTTGAAGGCCTCATCCATTTCTTTCTTCTTTTCTTCGAGATTGAATTCGAAATCTTCTTTGTTGCCTAAGGTGCTCGCGAGTTCATCTCTGTAGGCAATGAGTTCTGGGATGCTCTTCTTGTATTTTCTTTCGAGAGCAGTGAGGTCAGCGTCTCTTTGTTGAAGCTCGTCTAACCTATCTGGGTCATAGTCGATGTCCCTAAGGTCTTTCTTGAGGGTGTCGACCATATCGAGGATCTCGTAATACTTCTCATCAAGGGAGGTTTGGGTCTCCTGGTATTGAGGTTGGTATTTGGTTAGCTTTGCTAAGACCTGATTGAGCTCATACATCTTGTCTAGGAAATCGCTGTGAATGATCTCTTCGGCTTCCTGGGAAAGGGAATAGACCTTGTCGTAATTGGAAAGAAGGGAAATCTCGGATTCGATTTCCTCTTGTTCTCCCTCTTTGAGGGCCATACCTTTGAGTTCTTTGTATTGGTATTCGTAGAAGTCGCGGTCTTCGTCAATCTTCTGCTTCTTTGCAAGAAGGGCTTCGTATTCTTTCTTCTTCTCTTTGTATTCCGCAAGCAAGGAGGAGTAGTCCTTCTTGTATGAGGAGATGAGTTCGCTAGAGAAGCCATCGATGATGCCAAGATAGTTTTCAGGATTCAGAATCTTCTCAAAGTCGAATTGGCTATGGATGTCGGCAAGGTATTTGGAAATCTTAAGAAGGTCCTGGAGGGTGATGGAAACACCATTCACCTTGATCTTGGTTCCGGACTTGCTGAGGGTGCGGCTGACAACAATCTCACCATCATTCTCAGGAATCTCTAAAGACATGAGAATCGCATTCAAAATCCGATTTTTCACAGCAAAAACCCCACGGATTGATGCGGAATCCTCTCCTGCGCGAATGAGTTCGTTGGACGCTCTCGCACCTAAAAGGAGAGAAAGGGAATCAATGACGAGGGATTTTCCAGCACCTGTCTCACCGGTGAGAACAGTAAAACCTTCTCCAAAGGAGACGTCTATATTCTCAATGATTGCGAGGTTTGTGATGGTTAAACGTTTCAGCATTAAGACAATTCTACTTGCCCTTTCTCTTAAAGAGAATGGTTTGATTAACGTTTTTTGCCTTCTTTGAGTTTGTACTGAAGGAACCTTTGATCGAAGTCGGTGACGAAGCCTGAACGCATTGGAGCTTTGAGCTCGACGTAACCGACTAATCCGGTTGGCTCAAGGATCTTGTAAGAAGTCTCAAAAGCGTTCTTCTCATAGGTCTGATCCTCGACGTCGATTTGGTTAGGGGAGCCGATGACGATCATCTTGGAATTGTTGCCCAGACGAGTCGCTAAAGTGTGAAGCTCATCAATGGTGAGGTTTTGGGCCTCATCGACAATGAGAATGGCATCGCTGAAAGAACGTCCTCTGATGAACTCAGGGGCGATTGGGACGATGTCGCTTGGAAGATTCTCGTAGAGAGGTTTATTTTCGTCGGCGTATTTGGCGTTTCTTTTTGGCTCGCGGTATGGGGAAGCGGCGTCTTGCTTCACGTTGGCCATGAGGTGGTTGTAGTTATCAAGGAGTGGTCCAAGGTATGGGCCGTATTTGTCTTCTTCGGTGCCTTTGAGATAGCCAAGGCGGTGTCCGATTTCGACTGGTTCCCTGACGTAATAGACCGATTTGTATTTCTTCTTGCTGCCTTTTGAGCGGACCAAATGAAGAGAGGCCGCTAAAGCGGCGAAGGTCTTTCCGGTTCCGGCGTCTCCTTTGCAGAAGACGATCGGCATGAGATTAGGTTCGATGTTTATTAGGCGTATCAGCTCTTTCTGTTCGGGGTTCTCTCTGAAATCAAATCCAAAAATAACGTAAGCTGAATTGTCCATTAAATGCTTCCTTTATTTGATAACAAGATTTTAGCACGAACACGCCTGTTCATGAAACTTCATCGATGAGGATTTTCGAAATAGTGATTTTACTCGAAATATTTCCAATAAAAAGCGGTAAAAATCTAGAATAAATTTTTAAATTCACTTCTATTGAAATTATAAAATCAGTTTTTGTAAATTTGCCTCATATGCCAGTAGGAAATGCTGGCCCAACATACGCCGTTCCGTTTTTCCGCAACAACGATCTGTGGCAGGGGTTTTGGTCATACGTCCATAACCTCAGAACCGCCGATCGTTTCGACTGGGAGAACACCGAGGATTTGCTCAAGGATTATTTTGAGAAGGAGGATTTTGTCCTTGAGAGGATTCCCCGGATTGTTTCTTTTCTGTCTAAAGTCGGCGACAAACGGTTCCGCGTCAAGCTGGGCCCCGACCACAATCCGACAAAAGACTTCTGCGAAAAATTCGCCTCTGTCCTAGAGGCTAGCCCACTAAGTGAGACGTTCCATTACAGGCTCGCCTACGAGTATGTGGCGAACACGAAGATCAAGCATGAGTGGATAGGCTACATCTTCGAATACAAAGGACCTTACAAAAAGACCGTTCTTAGGGCACTAAGCGATGCTTTGGTGGATTATTACATCGCTGACCCTTACACCAAGTACCCCACAGAGAAGCCAGAGACGAATTACAGAAAGCTCTTCGTTCCCCTATATAAGAGGATAGGCAACCCAGAGGATCTTCCTATTCCGTTATACAAAGCAATCCTATGCTGTAGGAAGGTTGATCACATTAAGCGGTGGACCGTATTCGTCAAGAACAACGTAGACGCAGGGAGGACCGATGAGGAAAGATCTAAAGCTACACGTTTCCTCATTATCAATGCGATAAGAGTGGCTCGCGCTAGACACGTCTTTGATCCTGAGACCCGTAATGAAGCGCTTAACTCCCTTCTAATCACAAGGGACTCTAGTGAGAAGGAATATCAGGCGGAATTCATTTGGAAAATCCTAAGAAGCAGCAAGTTCAAAGGGCAGTACGTTTTCTTTAGACCCTACATCAACGAGCAGATCTATCAGGAAAAATACAAAAAACTCATGTTCAAGAAGAACACCTGTTTCCGTTTCTTTGTGAGAGCCTACGAAGGCGATGATTCGGTCTTCCCTCGCCTCTCCTTTGAAGAGCAGCTAATTCTCTATAATCGCCTGCAAAAACACCGTAAATTGACAGTTCTAGAGAGAGCGAAACGCTTCTTCTTGTCCTCCGTCGGATGGAAAGAACATAGGGACGTTCTCTATTTCGCTTTGAGGGTGATTTCCTTCGGAGACAATGAATTCCTCAAGGAGCATATTTTCGATTCGAGACTTGAGAAAAGCAGTTTCCTATCGAAGAGACTTCGTACCTTTTATCTCGTTAAACTTCATTCAATCGGCTATCGGAATGTCTTCAAAAGGCATCAGCATTTCTTCATGCTCAAAATCATCTCGACAAGGCTTGAGATAATGGACGCGTATCTAGATAGGCTCTAGTTCTCAAACTGGAGCTGATAGAGCTTGAAGTAATAGCCCTTCTTTTTAAGCAAGGACTGGTGATTTCCTTCTTCAATGATCTCACCATTCTGAAGGACGATGATGTTATCCGCGTGTTGAATCGTCGAAAGCCTATGAGCAACCACAAGCATCGTTCCGATATTCTTCATCTTCTCAAGGGACTCTTGGATGAGCATCTCGGTTTCCGTATCGATGTTCGCAGTAGCCTCATCAAGGATGAGAACCTGAGGTTTGTGGAGGACGGTTCTCGCGAAGGAAAGAAGCTGCCTTTGGCCGCTAGAGAAGTTCGCTCCGCCTTCGATGACTTCCTCATCGTAGGAGTCTGGGAGTTTCTCAATGAAGCTTGAGGCGTTCACATACTTGCAGGCTTCAATGATCTCTTCGTCTTTGAAGGATTCGTCTCTTAATGAGACGTTGCTCTTAATCGTACCAGAGAAGAGGAAGACATCCTGGAGCATCTGACCGACCGCTTTCCTGAGCGATTTGATCTTGATGTGGGTGATATCGATGTCATCGATGAGGATCTGACCTTTCTGGATTTCATAATTCCTGACAATCAAAGAAAGGATGGTGGTCTTTCCTGCGCCTGTCGCGCCCACGAAAGCGACCGTCTCTTTTGGATTGACGGTGAAGGAGACGTTCTTAAGGATCCAGTTGTCTTTCTCGTAGGCGAACCAAACATTCCTGAATTCGATCTTGCCTTTGAAGGAACCGATTTCGATCGCGTCCTCTTTGTCGACGACCTCCGGTTTGACATCAAGGAGGTTGAAGAGCCTCTCGCTGGAAGTGAGCGCGCCCTGAATCTTATTAAGCTCATCGGCAAGTTCCTGGATAGGTTTGAAGAAGCGGTTCAAATAGAGGTAGAAGGCGACGATAAGGCCAGGGGTGAAGGCAAGGGCGAAGCCGACTCCGAAAGTGGTGGCAATAGCACCATAGTAGAGGAATGACATGAACGGGCGATAGAAGGTGAAGGCCACATTGATGCCATACGCGGACTTCCTCAAATTTTCATTATTCTCGTCAAATTGCGCCTGTTTTTTCTTTTCCTGGTTGAAAATGTTGATGATTTTCATGCCTTGGAGGTTCTCGCTTAAGAAGGAATTGAGGGCCGAAGTGTTCTTTCTTTCTGTCCTGTATTTGCTAGCGACAACCCCGACGAAGAAGAAGGAGACGACCCCGACTATGACCGCGAAGACAAGAAGGATGAGTGAGAGCTTCCAACTCAAGGTGATCATGATGATGAAGACCGTGAGGATGGTGAGTATGTTGGTCACGAAGTGAACAAGGACATCGGTAAAGAGATCCGATACGGCGGCCGTATAGTTCGCGACCCTCGTGACAAGAGAGCCAACCGGCATCTCGTTGAGCTGATTTTGAGACATGTTCTCGATGTGGGAGAAGACATCCATCCTAAGTCTTTCGACGATTCTTTGTCCCGCTTTCTGGAGAAGGAGGGACATTAAGAAACTGATGACTTTGTTGATGACCGATATTGCAATGAACCCGATAGCCACGCCGATGATGACAGAAAGCACGGCGTTTTCGATATGCTCGGCATCAAGGTAATCGACGAACCATTTCTGAACGATTGGAAGCATGAGATCGATGACGACGTTCAAAATAACGAGGAACATGGCCAAAATCAGCCTCCACCTATCTCCTTTTGCATAAGCAAGAGTCCTCTTTAGAAGGGTGAAGAAAGGAATCTTTCTGTCGCCATGAAGCATCGTTTTCTCAAACTCTTCTTCAGTCATTTGAATTCCCTCCTTTCACTTCGGCTTCGAGCTGCTGGAGATAGACCATGTTCTGGTAGGTCTGGCTGTTCTTCATCAGGTTCTCATGCGTATCGAAAGCGTCCACCATGCCGTCTTTCATGACGAGGATGCGGTCCATCTTCCTGACGGTGGAGACCCTTGAGGCGATGACGATGGTGGTGAGTCCTTTGCGGTTCTCGCTGACGTTATGGAGGATATTCTCCTCGGTCTTCATATCAACCGCGGAAACAGTATCGTCCATGATCATGATTGGGGCGTTTTTGTAATAGGCTCTCGCTAGAGAGATGCGTTGTTTTTGGCCGCCGGAAAGAGTGATGCCTCTTTCTCCAGAAACGGTCTCGTATTTGTTAGGGAAGCTTTCCTCGATGTTATCATCGATGTCTGCGAAGTGGGCGGCTTCCTCAACTTTCTTTTGGTTTGTTTTCTCATCAGAGAAGGCGATGTTATTCGAAATGGTGTCGCTGAAAAGAAAATTGTCCTGTGGGGCGTAGGCGATATTCTCCCTAAGGGAGGTGATGTCCGCTTTCATGAGATCGACGCCATCAATAAAGACACAACCTTCATCGAAGTTGTATAAGCGGAGGAGCAAAGTAGCTAAAGAGCTCTTTCCAGATCCGATTTTCCCAACGATGCCAATGGTTTCTCCTGGTTTGATGGTGAAACTCACATTCTTAAGAGCAGGCTCGGATTCGCTTTCGTATTTGAAGGTGAGGTTCTTGAAAGAGATCTCGCCTTTGACGTCTTTGAAAGCGGTGGCGCCTTCAGGCGATTTGACATCCTCTTCCGAATCAAGGAAACGGGTGATTCTCTTAAGAGAGGTTTTGGCGCGGCTCTTCATTGTGACGATCTGTCCAAGGGCGATGAGAGGCCAGATGAGGAGGTCGAAATAGGAAGTGAATTCGATGAGTTGGCCGATTGAGATGTTGATAGGGGAGCCAAAGACATTGATCGGCTCACCATGGTATGACTGATAGATGAAATAACCGCCGAAACCTAAAGAGAGGCCGATGGTGAGGAAGATGATGACCTCGATGATGGTCCATAAGGCGACCTCGCTTCTTCCGAACTCGAAATTAACGTCGCGGTTTTTGCGGGCGATTTTTGCGAAAGCGTGGATTTCCTTCTGCTCTTTGACGAAGGCTTTGATGACCCTGATTCCGGTGAAATTCTCATCGGCGAAGTCATAGAGTTTGTCATAGGCGCTTTGCCTTTCGTCCCATTTCTTCGCCATGAACTTCTCGGAGAGTCCGCTCCAAAGAGCGATTAAGGCAATCGGAATGGCGGCGACCAAAGTCAAAGTGAGGTCGACCATGATCATGCGGACGATGACGATGATGGCGAGGAAGCTCGCGTCGATGAGCATGACGGTTCCCCATCCGAAATACTCGCCTATCGTTTCGACATCGGTCGTGAACCAACCCATGATGGTTCCGCTTTTGTTCTCGTGGTAGAAGGTGCTCGAAAGCCTCATCGACTTCTCGAACATGTCTCTTCTAAGTCCTGCTTCGATCTTTCTTGAGGCGTAGAAGATGAAAAGCCTCCAGGCGATTCTTCCGACAAGGATGATGAGGGCGCATATGATGACCTTCCAAAGGATGTCCCATAATTCTTCCTGGGTGATGACATCGATATCATCGACGATGACCTGAAGGTATTTAGGTACCTCAGTCTCGACGATATCGACGAGCATGAGGGCGAGCGCGCCCATGATGAAAAAGAAGGCTAGTTGCTTGTAATACTTTTTCAGATACTTTCCTAGAAGCGTAACTTTTCCCTCCTGATTCGGACTTAATCTTAATTCTTTTTATGCGCTCACGCACGCACCACGAAAGCGAACATGGAAAATTGTCGCGTTTTTAAGATGAAGAAGAGCGGTCTTGAATATATAATATTCTACGGTTAGAAAACCAGCTATTGTTAGGGGAGGTTAAACAATGTTGGATAATGCGGTTCTGTTTTCCCTCAGTGCCAACCAGGATTTGGCAGAGAAAGTCGCCGAGATATTAGGCGTCACCTTGGGAGAAAGAATCATCAAGAAATTCCCTTCAGGGGAAACGATCGTCGAACCGGTCGACACCGTCAGAGGAAAGGACGTCTTCATCATCCAGTCAACCTGCCCTCCAGTAAACGAGAACTTAATGGAAGTCCTCATCTTCATCGACGCTCTCCGTAGAGCAAGCGCCCATGAAATCAATCTCATCGTCCCTTATTTCGGATATGCGAGACAAGATAGAAAAGCCAAGCCACGTCAGCCAATCACTGCCGCCCTTGTCGCCCATCTTCTCACGACTGCCGGAGTTGACCGTGTCGTCACCGTCAACCTCCACGCCGCTCAAGAGCAGGGCTTCTTCTCTTGCTTAGTCGATGACCTCACTGCCGTTCCTCTTCTTGGAAACCACGTCATCGAATCCGCGAAGAACTGCGAGAACGTCACCGTCGTTTCTCCAGACCACGGCGGAGTCAACCGCGCTCGCGACCTCGCTGAGATGCTTGATTGCCCAATCGCCATCATCGATAAGAGAAGGAACAACAAGCTTGAGCCAGAAGTCATGAACATCATCGGTGACGTCAAAGGAAGAGACTGCATCATGATCGATGACATGATCGATACCTGCAGAAGCGCGATTGCCGGTGCGAAGGCCCTTAAGGCCAATGGCGCCAAGAGCGTCCGCATGATGGCTGTTCACCCAGTCCTCAGCGATCCATGTTACGACCTCCTCAAGAATGACAATCCATTCGACGCCATCATCGTCTCCGATTCCATCCCTCTCCCAGAGAGATTCAAGGAGCTTGGCATCTTCAGAGTCGTCACCTTGGCAACCGTTATTGCCGAGACCATCGACCGCATCGTCAACAATGTCCCACTCTCCGGCGTCTATAGCGCCATCGGACACAAAGATTCCGCAAATAGTTAATTAGAGGTATAACCTATGGACTATTCAAAATACATCCGCGTCATTGAAGGCTTCCCAACCAAAGAAATCTCCTTCAAGGACATCTCTCCTCTCCTTGCCAATCCTGAAGTTTTCAGAAAAGCCATCAAGGAAATGGCTGCCTACGTCAAGGAATGGAACGCCGACGCCATCATCGGACCTGAATCTAGAGGATTCATCTTCGGCTGCCCAGTCGCCCTTGAGGCCAATGTCAGCTTCATCATGGCGAGAAAGCAGGGCAAGCTCCCAGGCAGCACCATCTCCAAGGAATTCACCCTCGAATACGGCAAGGCCGTCATCGAGCTCCCAGAGTTCCTCATCAAGCCAGGCATGAGAATCGTCCTCATCGATGACCTTATGGCCACCGGTGGCACTCTCAAGGCCATGAAAGAGCTCATTGAGGAGAACGGAAGCAAGGTCGTTGGCATCATCACCCTCATCGAACTCACCGATCTCAAAGGCCGCGAACTCTTCAAAGACACACCAGTTGTGACTTTCATGAAAGTTCCTCACTAGAGGCAATAAAAAAATACCTATAAAAAATTAAAAATTTTCTTTCAATTTAGGGCCTCTTTGTTTATATTTTTTGACAGGAAAAGAACGATGAGCGTCTTGTCTAAATCCATTTCATCCTGCCGAGAAAGTATTGAAATGGGTTTTTCATCCCTTGTCGTCCTCCCATTTGAAAGCTATTTGTTAATTATCGAGGCTTAAGTTTCTAAGCCTCTTTTTTTTGCAAATTGCCTTCAGATTTTCTTCTAGATGAAAGGAGTAAAAATCATGGAAGAAACCCGTAAAAACGGAATGCTCGTCGATGTTGACGAATTCCCAAAATCTTGGGGACATGCATGGGTTCTTGCGATTCAACACGTCCTTGCGATGTTTGTCGCTTGCATCACTGTCCCAATCCTTGTCTTCGGCAAATACTACACTGAAGCCGGAGATAGCTTTTCTCAATACCTCATCGCTCCAACTCTCGTGAGCGCTGGCGTTGGCACTTTGTTCTACCTCATCGTGACAAAGTTCAAGAGCCCAATGTTCTTGGCTTCCAGCTTTGCCTACATGGGACCTATGGGCGCCGCTCTTGCTATCGGTGCTCTCCAGATTGGCGAAAACGCCTACACCAAACCAAACCTCTGGCTTTTGCCAATCGGTATGGCTATGGTCGGTCTCGTTTACGTCATCGTCGCTATCGTCATCAAATTCTGTGGAGTCAAATGGCTTAACAAACTTCTTCCTCCACTCGTTATCGGACCAGTAATCATGGTCATCGGTCTTAGCCTTGCTGGCAGCGCCATCAACAACCTTTGCAACACCGCTGCTAGTGCCGCTGACTATAACTTGCTTCACATCCTCTGTGGCCTAGTCGCCATGGTCGTTACCGCTCTTTGCGCCCACTATGGCAAGAAGACCATTTCTCTCATCCCATTCGTTATCGGTATGGGCGCTGGCTACTTATTCGCCCTTATCCTCACCCTCATTGGCTACTACGGCTGCAAGAACGCATACTTCGAAATCGTCAAACTAAAGCCAATCGTCGACAATTTCATTGTCACCAAATACAACGCAGCTGGTGAGGTCGTTTCCCAGAGTTTCCGTGGAGTCCAGGCTTTCATCGACTATCCAAAATTCATCTTCCTCTTCGCTGAAGAAAGCCAGCCTCTTAGCTGGTCTGGCGTTGCTCAGGCTGCTATGCTCTTCATCCCAGTCTCCCTCGTCACCATCTGCGAACACATCGGCGACCACGAGAATATGTCCGGCGTTATCCAGAAGAACCTTCTCGAAGAACCAGGCCTCAACCGTACCCTTATCGGTGATGGCGTTGCCACTGCTATCTCCGGCGGCCTCTGCGGCGCTGCCAACACCACCTATGGCGAGAACGTCGCCGTCGTTGGTGTCTCCAAAGTCGCTTCCACCAAAGTTATCGCCATGGCTTGCGGTATCGCTATCGCCCTTGGCTTTATCAGCCCACTCATGGCTGTCGTCCAGACCATCCCAGGCTGCATCTGCGGCGGCGTCAGCTTAGTCCTCTATGGCTTCATCGCCAGCTCCGGTGTCAAGATCCTCATGGCCAACAAGATTGACATGGGTTCCACCAAGAGCATCTTCGTCGCTTCCACTATCCTTGTCGCCGGCATTGGCTCACTTGCCATTAACTTCGCCATCGGTGAGGTTGCCTTCTCTATCAGCAGCACCGCCGTTGCCATGATCCTTGGCATCATCATGAACCTCATCCTCAAGGACAAGAAAGAAGACAAACCAGCTGCCCCAACAGAAGCTGAATAAGGTACAATATTCAAAACAGGAGAATTTCCTTATATGAAAGAGTACGCAAACGTCACTTATCTCAATCACCCAGTCTTAACTCACAAGATCGCCATCCTTCGTGATAAGAACACCCCAACCAGCGAATTCCGCACGGTCGTCAAAGAGATCGCCATGATGGAAGGCTATGAGGCTCTTAAGCACGTCGCGACCAAGAGCGTCGAGATCGAGACCCCAATTGAGAAAACCGTTCAGCCGATGATCGTTGGCAAGAAGCTCTGCTTCGTCCCAATCCTTCGCGCTGGACTTGGCATGGTCGATGGCTTCACCGCCCTCGTCCCAACCGCCAGAGTCGGTCATATCGGCTTATACCGCGATGAGGTTACCCACGAACCTCACGAATACTACTGCAAGCTCCCAGAAGGCATCGAAGACATGGACGTCTTCGTTGTCGACCCAATGCTTGCCACCGGCGGCTCTGCTGT
This sequence comes from uncultured Erysipelotrichaceae bacterium, assembly GCA_902802355.1. Taxonomy (GTDB): domain Bacteria; phylum Bacillota_I; class Bacilli_A; order RFN20; family CAG-826; genus UBA4951. The sequence continues at coordinate 91,317 of CADCLU010000001.1, read as the reverse complement.
CGATGCCATCAAGATGCTTAAACAGCACGGTGCCAAGAAGCTTCACTTCGTTTGCATCATTGCTGCTCCAGAGGGCGTCGAGGTCTTCGAAAAAGAATTCCCAGACATTCCTCTCATCGTTGGCGCGCTCGACAGACAGCTCAATGAAAACGCCTACATCTGCCCAGGCTTAGGTGATGCTGGCGATAGAATCTTCGGAACCTACAGATATTAATATCTGCCCTAGATGAAAAAACAGGTTGCTTCCATTCGGAGGCAACCTTTTTTCTTTATTTCCTTTCCTTAAGGTCTTTGTCCCAGGAGGCTATTTCCTCCTCGGTTGGGATGAAGACATATGGGATGTTGCGGTGGAGGCCATTGTAATCAAGGCCATAGCCGACTAAGAACTGATTCTTGTCTAAGACCTTTCCAACGAAATCGATTGGGACATCGACGACGCGGTTGACCTTTTTGTCGAAGAGGGTAGCCACTAAGACTTTCTTAGCGCCTAACGCTTTCATATGGTCGATGAGGTATTCCATCGAATAACCTGTGTCGACGATATCCTCAATGATGAGGACGGTTTTATTTCTGACATCGCTTTGGACGTCGAAGTGGAGGTGGATGACGCCGTTCGTTGTCGTTCCTTCATAGGAAGAGACATGGATGTAATCCACGAAGACGTTGGTCTTTATTTGCTTCAAAAGATCAGAGGCGAAGCTCATCGCTCCTCTCATAACGACTAAACAGATTGGGATATTGTCTTCTTTTTCTAAGACTTTGGTGATCTCCTCACCCATTTTTTGGGTTGTTAAGAGAATCTCCTCTTGGGACATTACTATTTCTTTCATGATGAAAAAATTTTAACGGCCAATCGAAAAACGTTTCAAGAGGGCGGTGGCTTTTTCTTCTTTATTGAGGAATCTCTTGCCCGCCATCTTGGTGATGCGGTAGGCGGCATGCTTGCCAGAGAAGAGGGCGATTGGAAGTCCTCCTGGAGGCATGATCCATTGCCCGGCGATAACAAAATTCTTTAAGCCTTTGATGAGGCCTGGACGCATTAGGCCATGGGTCTTGTCAGTGGTGACAAACGACATGTATGAGCCTTTATAGGCATTCGTGTAACGTTCGTAGGTGAGAGGGGAAGTGACATCAAGGAGTTCGAGCTCTTCTTCCTTGAGTCCAGTCTTTTCGAGGATCAATTTTGTGAAAATCCCTGCAAATTCCGCTTTCTTTTTCTTATATTCTTCAGCGCTTAAGCCTTTGAGGCTCTGATAAACCTCTTCGTTTGTCGGAAGAAGGACGGTCAAAAGGGTTTCGCCATTCTTCGATGGAAGAGACTTATCGAAGGTGAAGTTTCTAATTGCGAAATGGTTATAGTGGCAGCCCATCCAGTTGAACGGCTCATCGATCATGAAATCCATCATACGTGGATAGTCGGTCATGTTATGGGTTGTTCTATAGGCAAGCATCATCGAGGAGTGGACAGGGTTGGCAACGCTGTCTTTGAATTGTCTCTCGAAGCCTTTGTCTTTGACTTTGCCACGGAGGAGTCTATTAAGGGTGTAGTGGGCGTCAGTGGCAGCGACGACATAATCGGCACGTAGTTCTTCGCCGCTTGCTAAGCGGATGCCATAGACGGTCTTGTTGTTAACAAGAACCTCATCGACTGGGGTGCTAAGGAAAAGCTTTCCGCCTTTTCTTTTGAAGTTCTCGGCAACCCTTTGCATCATGGCAAGGGAACCGCCTTCAACGACGCCAGCGTCTCCTTTGGAGAAGGTCTGGCAGACATAGAAGAAGGAGTGGATGTTATATCCAGGATCGAGGAATCTTATGAAGATGCTCTTAAGGTCTTCGTTCTTGAAGTGTCTGATATACCTTTCAAGCGAGACGTGCTTGTAGTGGGCGAATGGTAAGGCCATCGGCAAAAGGGAAAGGCCATAGGCGATATATTGGAACCAGTTCATGAGGTCGAGAGGCTTCTTGACTGGGATGTGGGTGAAACGATAGACCTTGACGGTGTTGAGGAATCTCTTGATGGCCCTCTTGTCTTCTGGGAAGAAGGTGAGGAACTCGTTCTCGAGTTTGTCGAGGTCGCTATAGAAGGTGAAGAACCTGCCATCGCTCAGCTGGAACTTCGTTAAGTATTCGGTTGGGAAGATCTCTGGGTTGCCGTCGAACGCGCCGATATGCTCCCAAAGAGGGTAGAGCTCGCTTGATGGCTCAGTGCCAACGATCCAGTGGGCGCAGCCATCGATGTACTGGCCTTTTCTATACCAACCAGTGCACTCTCCGCCAGGGACGTAGTGTTTCTCATAAATTTCCACGTCAAAACCATTATCGAGGAGATAGATCCCCGTCGTGAGACCGGCGACACCGGCTCCGACTACTATGACTTTGGGTTTGCTCGTGTAATTCATTTAGTTTTGAAAACGACTAATTATATACATACAGTATATGCTTCGTCCAATTAACCCTTTTTCGCTAAGTGATATTGGAAGATAAATAATGGTAAAATCATCTTAGTTATGAAACGCACGACCGACGAGATGATCTACATTTTGAGCGAATACGCTGCCGCTCATAGGGACGAGATCCAAACTTTTGATGACCTCACTCCTTATATAGCCAAGCATCCGGAAATTTTCGGGAAAAAAGGCGAAGACGTTTCAGAATCCTACAAAGCCTTCTATGAAGGCGAGAACACTCTCAACGAAGAAGAGGCTAAAGCCAATTTCAAGAAAGCCATCGAACTTGACCCTCTCAACTTCGATGCTCGAAGTGAGCTCCTCGCCCTCGAATCCAAGAACAGCAACGAATACGCCGCAAAGGGCTTGGATATCCAAACCAAGGGCCTCGATCTTTTCACTCAAGACGAGAATTACAAATCCTATATCGGCAAATTCTTTGAGATGACCACGACCGCCTCGTTCCTCCGTTTCACCAAGTCCCTTATGGAACAGTTCTATATGGCAGGGGAATATCAGATTGCCGTGTCTCTAGGCAAAGAGATGCTCATGCTCGATATCAAAGACAACTACAAAGCCAGGCGCATCCTCTTCAAAGCCTTGGTCGGTTTAGGCGATGACATTGCGATTAGAGAGTTCGTTGATGAGTATTGCTTTGCAAAGGACGCTTATTACTATGCGACCTTAGGCTTATACAAACTGAACAAAGGCTATACGATTGAAGCCTTCAATATCCTCAACGATCAGTGCAGGATGTGTAACCCATACATCTCCGACTGCATCCTCTACGCGAACGATTACGAAATCAAAAACGAAAGCGAGAAGCCAGTCGACACTTTCATGGATGAGATTCCTTATGAAGGCGGAGCGAGAGAGGCTCTCAATTACACGGACGATCCGCTTCCATTCGACGCTGAGATATTAGAGAAGTTCCAGAACAAGAACCTTTCCGAATATCTTGATGCCCTTCATCTCTCTTTTGAAGAAAGTGCGACCATCGTCACTCTTTGTGAACTCGCTTTGAATGACAATGTCGATAGACTTTCTCTCGACCTCATCAAATCCATCTTCAAAGGGCAGTCCAAAGAACACGAGGCTCTCCCAATCTATGGAGAGATTGAGAAAGACGAGAAGATCATGGAGATCATCAAAGACTTAACCGAGAGAAATCTCGTTGAGAGAAAAGGACCAAACCTCATCGTCAAACACGATGCCTATACGGCCTTCATGGCCATCTGCCGCTTACAAGAAAAGGGCGAAGTTTCCTCCGCCCAAGCATAAAAATATTTAGGTTTTGCTGAGATTATTCGAATTTCATCCAGACTTCGTAGACTTTTCTTTCGCCTACTTGTCCGATGACGTAAAGGATGTCGTCTTTTAAGGCGTAACGCATCGTGATGGTCTCGCCTTCCATAGCTTCGGTATGGTAAGCCATACGCCAATCGACGAGCTTCTTGCTCTTAAGGAATTCTCCTCCAAGAAGGTCGCAGGCCCATTCCACATAAACGGTGTTGTTCATGTGCTGGTTGATGTCGCAATCGGTGAAGAGGACCTTTCTGTCGAGGGTCTTATCCGTCTCAAGAGGGACGATTTTGCTATCGACCGCTAAGGTTTTTTCACGTTCGTCTTTGTATTCGATATCAAGATTGATCTGACTCGGGAGGACTGGCTTTCTGGTCTTGGAGTCAATGACGGCCCAAATGGTTTCGTCTTCAATAAGGACGTTGCCATCCTTATCGAGAACGACGGTATAACGAGGGAGGAAGAACCATTTCGGTGGCTCTGGGAAGGTGACGATCTCAATCTCCTCATCATAAGCAGGGATGCGGTTCACCTTTGTGGAGATTCTCGAGATGACCCAACGCATGCCTTGGTCGAAGATCTTATCTTTGCCAAAGCCTCTCGCGGCGATGTCTCTTGCGCCTATTTCCTGGATGATCTTAAGAAGGTGAGAAAGACGGCAGTTTCCGGTCTTGTCACAATAGCAGCTAAGTATTTTTGTTTTCTGTCTCATAAACGAGGTTCAGTATAGCATTTTTGAGTTTTTGAAAGCGAGAGTAGGTTCAAAAATAACAAATTTCGACGATTTAAAAGATTTTGCTAGTAACGGATGAGGGTATAAGATATCCTCGTGAAACTGTATTCAAACAAACTCACACAATTCGCTCCTGAGATAATCGCCAGGGGAAAAGACTACTTCAAGAACGGCAAAGTCCGCATCATTTTGAATACGCAAAATCACGTTCACGCATCAGTCGAAGGCTCGAAAGGCAAAGCGTACAAAGTCCACATCGTTTTCGGAATCGATGGCAATGTCGAAAGCATGGAATGCTCTTGCCCATATCCACACGACTGCAAACACGAAGCCGCTGTCCTCCTTGCCCTAAGCGATTCTGAAGCCAAAGAGCTTGAGAAGAAGGTTAAGGGAATCGAAGAAGGAACATATAAGAGAATCGTCGATTCGATTGAGGCCGCTTATCAAAGGAAATCCCTTGATGGTCTTCGTAGAGCGAAAGAAGAGCTTATTGCTTTAAGGGCCAAACTGACGCCTCAGGAATTAGATAAAGCCACATCCTTATACGCATCCACGTGCTACAAATCCTTCTACTATGGCGATGTAGGCGGTGGAGTGAATAGATGTTTCGTTGAGGCCATCGACAACCTCCGTTATAGCCAGGAACAGCTATGTGACTTCATTGCAAACACCCTCAAGACTGCAGATGGATTAAGTGCCTATTCTCTAGGTGAGGTCTTCAATGCCTTCCTTATGGAAGAGAAGTATTCATATGCTGCCCAAGTCGGTTTCATGAAGGTCTATGACACAGACAAGGATATTGCTGTTTCTCTTCTCAATAGCAGTGCGGTCAAAACCCCTGGAGGAGATCTTCCGATCTTCCCGCCTTTCGCCGTCGCTCTTGTCGACAACGTCCCATTGTCCTCGAATCCTCTTTTCTATAAGAAGGCTCTCGAGGCAGCGCTTAGTCTCAAAGACCTTGGCTCCATTACGAGGCTTGTGAAGTTCCTCAACAAGAACCACAACCAGAAATACATTCCTGAATCCACTTATGAATATCTCGTGAAGATGGGACATGAAGAAGAAGCGGAGGCTTTCCTTCTTGATGCCTTCTATGAGTTCGACAGCGATTTCGATTCCTATCTTCGCTTAAGGAAGTTCCTTAGTGACAAGAGATTCAAAGAACTCGCTCCAAGAATCTCACCAACCTTGGCTAATAAATCATTCCTCAATGCCGTACTTCTTCGCGATGGCTCTCTCTTCCCTGAGCATATGCGCTCTCTCTCGATCAAGAAGCTTTCCTGTAAGGAAGTCTATCTTTGCCGTGAGGATATCGATGAGGAAACCAAAGACAAAGTCATCAATCTCATCAAAAAGAAACTCTCAGACCCAAAAGCCAAGAACAGGGAAATGATGGATGACCTCTTCTATGGCCTTCTCTATCTCGATTACTCTCACGACTTCTCTTTGGATACGGCTATGTTTGAGCCTCTCATCCTAAAGAGCATTTCTTCAAATAACGAATACCGTTCTATCTGGCTCTCAATCGCAGGCCGTAACAATATGCTTTCTAAAGCGGGTATTTACCCATACGAGGTGACACATGTTTCTCACTAAGGCCGGGCAAATAGGGAAAGCGCTAGTCGCTGAATACAAAAAGAACCCTCTTGTTATGGAGACGCTTGCTCTCCTTGAGAAGGGCGCTTTTGGAATCGCCCTATCCTACGACAAAGACAACGAAGCGATTGTCTACGAAGCCTACTCCAAAGACTCAACACCAAACGAATCCCGTTACATCTATCTCGAAGTCGCAGGCGATGGTAAAGCGGTGGAGCACATCGACAGGAATTCTTCTTTCGTCGGTCTCCTTGCCGAGCAGAAAGCCCTCTATGTCTATCTCTACGAAAAAGAGATGAAAGCCTCGATGAGTGAGCTAACCGAAATCTATAAGCCAATCGCTAATTTGATTAAGCCAATACTCCCTCTTTCTTCCTCACAAATTGAAAAAAGAGCAAGGATTCGCAAGGATTTTTTGGCTTTTATCAAGGTTGATGAGAAGAAAAAAGCCAAAGAAGAGGAAGAAGAGAAGTACACTCCGCTCGGCAAGATTGAGGTCGCTTTGACCTTCAGACAGATCATCGATGAGAATAAGTTCACCGCTGAGATCGTTCTCAACGATGAGGATGACAAATCCATCAAGATAGAGAACCTTAAGACCTTCATCAGCTGCTTCGTTAACGGTGAGGTCTATAAGTTCAGAAGATATTCCCTCATGCCATCTCCTGAAGTCTTTGATGAGACGAGTCTTGAGATCCTTAAGTTCTTCGTGAATGTCTGTAACCGCAGACAGGAATATAACACCAGCACCCCAGTGACTCTTAGCATCAGCCAGGTCGCCAAGCTTTTGAATATCGTTCATGGCAAATACGTCCACTTCGGAAACGATCAGTTCTATGTCGACTCTGAGATGCATCAAGCCGGATACAAAGTCCTCCCTACCGAAGAACTTGAGTTCCAGCCGCCTCTTAGAACGGTTGAGATGTTCAGAAGCTTCGTCAATTCCGAGTACATCATTCTCCTTGACAAAGGAGCAGGTCTCATCGAGGTCTACAAATTTGCGAACGAGACGATGGGCAAGGTGTACGCGTTCTTCTTAGAACATAAAGACGTCGATCTTTCCGCTATCAAAGACATCATCTTCGAGAAGATTCCTTTGGAATACTCTCTCAACGGAACTATGCCGAAAGAAGAGAACAGACTCCGTATCGCCCTCTATCTCGACATGAATGAAGAAGGTCATATCACCTTTAGAACCATCTATAGCCTCTTTGGCGAAATCAAAGACAGGGATGAGTTTGATGACAATTATTACTACAAGGCCACATTAAGCGCGTTCGATAAAGAGCTCGAGAATGTTGGAGGCCTTGAGAACGGCGCTCTCAAAGACCAGGACAAGATCCTTAAGTTCCTTCAGCAGGATCTAACCAAGTTGAAGAGTATCGCCGATGTCCTTCTTTCAGAAAAACTCCAGAACGCCAAGGTCAGAAGACCTGATTCTTTCTCCGTGAGCATCAGGAACAACATCAATTGGCTTTCCGTTTCCATCAAATCCAAACAATTCAGCGCAGAAGAGATCTCAAAGATTCTCGACTCATACAAAAAGAAGAAGAAATACGTTCTCCTCCGTGGTGACTACATCCTTTTGAAGGATGAAGATTTAAGCACCGCCTCCGAAATCAAAGAGTCCGTGAAGATGGACAACAAGATGGAAGTGGAGGAACAGCCAATCTACGAAGCCTTCAAATTACTCGCTCTTGAGGAAGAAGGAACCAAGATCGAGTTCAATGAATTCGTCGGTCAGATCGTCGATGATATTTCTAACTTCAAGGAGGCGGAGATTTCTCTAACCAAAGAAGTCAAACGCGTTGTGAGACCTTACCAAGAAGCCGGCATCAAATGGCTCTCCGTTCTCCATAAATATCGCTTAGGCGGAATCCTTGCCGATGATATGGGCTTAGGAAAGACTCTCGAGGTCATTTCCTTCTTAGAAGGACTTAAAGAAGAAAAGCCATCTCTCATCATCGCCCCAAAGAGCGTCATCTATAACTGGCTGGGCGAATTCAAACGCTGGGCGCCAGAGCTTGAAGCTTCAGTCATCGATGGAACGAAAGACGAGAGAATCAAGGCTATCGCCAAGATCAAGAACAACAAGAAATCCTTCTTCATCACCTCATATGACTCGCTCAGAAACGATGAAGCTCTTTATAAGAACAAACAGTTCGAGATTCTTATCGTCGATGAGGCTCAGTACATCAAGAACGGCGCTGCACTTAAATCTAAGGCAGTGCGCGCTTTAAACGCATCATCAAGATTTGCTCTCACAGGTACGCCAATTGAGAATTCCATGGCTGATTTGTGGGCGATATTTGACTTTTTGATGCCTGGATACCTCGATTCTTTCAATATCTTCAAGACAAGATACATTCTTGCCGGTGATCAGGTTAAAGCCAGAGCCTCCTTATCGAAGAAGATCACCCCGTTCCTCCTCAGAAGAACCAAAGCGGAAGTTCTTAAAGACCTCCCGAAGAAGACAACCGAGATCATCACCATCACGATGAATGATGAGGCGAGAAGATACTACGACGCCATCCTCATCGACACGAGAAACAAGATAAAGCAGAAGAGGGAAGACCCGACCAAGGGAGACAAGTATTCCGAGAAAGGCCTCTTCTCCGTTTTGCCATTACTCACTAGACTCCGTGAAGTCTGCGTTGACCCATCCGCGTTCCTTGATGGTTTCAGCGAAGAATCCGCCAAGATGATGTATGCACTCTCCTATATCAGCGTGGCCTTAGAAGCAGGGCACAAAGTCCTTGTCTTCTCTTCTTTCACGAAGGTCCTCGATCACCTCTCCCTTCTTTTAAAAGAAGCAGGAACGAAATCCTACTACATTTATGGCGGCGTAGAAGCCGATGATCGACTTAGCATGGCCGAGTCTTTCAACACCAAGAACGACGTCAATGTCATGCTCGTTTCACTTAAGGCTGGAGGCACCGGTCTTAACCTTCATGGAGCGGACATCGTTCTCCATCTTGACCCATGGTGGAATGTCGCTGCGGAAGAGCAGGCCACAGACCGCGCTTACCGTATCGGACAGAAGAGACCAGTTTCCGTTGTGAAACTGATTTGCCACAATTCGATTGAAGAGAAGGTCGTTCAACTTCAAGAAAACAAGCGTGAGCTTTATAATCAAGTAATCAAAAGCGGAGACGAAGCCATTTCTAGGCTCAATATCGAAGATATTAAGTTCCTTCTCAGCTAGGCTCATACACGCGTAGGTGTATCTAACGCGATACTCGTGCTAGAATTCTTTTAGTCTCGATTTTGAGACTAAACGTTTTTATCTATGGCGAAAAAAGAGCAGTTCATATTCGAAGCTCCCAAAAAAGAAAAACCGAAGTCGAGTAAAAAGACGGCTGTTTTCAGTCTTCTCCTCGTCACTTTCTTGACCATCCTTTCTTTGGTTCTTTCGCTTTACTCCGCAGGCGAAGGCGACATCCAGAAAGGTTTCGGCATCATCGGAAACGCTCTCGCAAATGGTGATCCTCTTTGGCTTGCGGTTATTGCTGGCCTCATGTTCCTTTCCTACTGCATTGAGGCTCTCATCATTCTTGTCTTCTGCCGTCTCTACACGAGGAAGTACTACTTCCACCAAGGCTTAGCCAATGCGATGATCGGCGCCTTCTATAACAACGTCACTCCTGGCGCGAGCGGTGGTCAGGTCATGCAGGTCTACACGATGAAGAAGCAGGGCATCGAAGTCTCGAACGCCGCATCCATCATGGTCATGTGGTTCATTCTTTACCAAACCGCCCTCATCATCTTCGACGTCTTCGCCCTTATCTTTGAGTGGAACGATATCTGGTCCATCAAATCCTTCAAGATCGAGAACTTCTCCCTCTTCGGATGGGATGGCACCATCACGATGCTTCCTCTAATCATCCTTGGCTTCGCGGTTAACGTCGCCGTCATTCTTTTGCTCTTCTTAATGAGCTATTCCCACAAGTTCCATAACTTCATCATGCACTACGGCATTGGCTTCTTAGCGAAGATCAAAATTCTCAAAAAACCTGACAAAACCCGTGAGAATTTAAGAATTCAGGTCGAAAACTTCAAGATTGAGCTTAGGCGTTTACAGGCCAACATCCCTGTCACCATCCTCATCGTTTTCCTCTTCCTTTGCATCCTCGCTATCAGATTCTCAATCCCATACTTCTCCGGCTTAGCGCTTAACGCCTATGGCGCGAATGAAGGATTCAGATTCGATCGTCTTAACGACGCTTGCTTCAGAAGCGCTTTCCACCAGATGGTTTCAGGCCTTGTTCCACTTCCTGGTGCAGCAGGCATTTCGGAGATCGTTTACAACTCTATGTTCAACGGTTTCTTCGTTGAGACATACGCCGTTACGGAGACTGGATTATCGATCATCAGAACTCCTTCTGCGAACGTTATGTCCACCCAAATCCTTTGGCGTATCGCGACCTTCTACTTCGTCCTTATCGCTTCCGGTATCGTTGCCGCTTTCTATCATTCAAGAGGCCAGGGCGAGCAAGTGCCGTACGCATCACGCCAGACATTCGTCGATCTCCAGCTGCAGACCTACGACAAGCGAAAGCTTTCTAGTGAAACGCTATATGAGACAAGGCAGCTAAGCAGAAAGAACATCAGGAAGACGATGAACGCCAATTCGCTTAACGACTATGGCCTTGTAACCGGTGACGACTATATCGGACCATATGAGCTATACAAAGACTCTTCAAAGAAGAAGAGCAAAAAGGCAGTGCCTTTGCCATCAGATGAGGATTAACGATGAGAGTAGCTATCTTCAGTGACACTTACCCACCAGAGATCAACGGCGTCGCCACAAGCACCCGTAACCTTTACCGTGCTTTCGTCTCCCATGGCCACAAGGTCAAAGTTTTCACCACGAACCCATATAGCAGTGAGCTCATCGAAGAAGGGGACATCGTCCGTATTCAGGGAATTGAGCTTAAGTTCCTTTATGACTACCGTATGGCGGGCTTCTATAACAGCAAAGCCATGAAGATCCTTCGCGAATTCAAGCCTGATGTCATCCACATCCAGACGGATGCGGGTATCGGTCAGTTTGGTTTCATTGCTGCGACCAACCTAAGCGCCCCAACGGTCTATACCTATCATACTTCGTATGAGGACTACACCCATTACGTCTCTGGTAAGGTCTTTGACCGCGTCATCAAGAACATCGTCAGAAAGTATGTCCGTCATAAATCCAAGGAAGCGGATGAGTTCATCACCCCAAGCCAGAAGATCAAGGAATACATGCGTTTCATCAACGTCGATTCCTACATCAACGTCATTCCAACTGGTATTGATTTCGACGCGTTCAAGAAAGAGAACGTCGACCAGGAAAGACTTAAGGAACTCAAAGAAGACCTAGGCATCAGCGATGACACTTATGTCGTTCTTTCCATCGGCCGTGTCGCCAAAGAGAAGTCGATTGATATCTGTATCAAAGGCTACGCCGAATATTTATACAAAAAACCGAAGAGAAAGACTCTATTAGTAATAGTAGGGGGAGGACCTGCTCTAGAGCCTCTTAAGGCTCTTGCCACCAAACTCGGCATCTCTGAGAATGTCCGTTTCGTCGGACCTGTCTCTCCAGACACCGTTCCTCTCTACTATCACCTCGGTGATGTCTTCGTATCCGCTTCAATCACTGAGACCCAAGGTCTCACCTTCATGGAAGCGATGGCCTCGGGAGTCGTCCTCCTTTGCCGCTACGACGACACTTTGAAAGACACCATCGTCGATAACGAGAATGGCTTCTTCTTCGTTGACGAAGACGATATGGCCAAGAAACTTGAAATGGTCTCCGTCCTTCCAAAAGAGAAGAAGGACGAAGTCATCAAGAAAGCCATCGAAGGCTTAGAGCCATACTCCATGGAATCTTTCTACGAAAGGATCTTGCACGTTTATGAGCGCGCCATCAAAAAGAACTGGTAAGACGATAACTAAGATCTCCTTCTCCCCGAAAAAGAAGAAGGTGGTCGTCTCTTTCGGCGCGGATAAGGTTGAGATCAGCCAGGACATCTATAGCGACTACTATCTCTACGTTGGCAAGGAACTCACTTCCAAGGAATATCAGGAACTCATATTCAAAATCAAACAGGATAGCCTCTATCAATACGGCTTATCCTTGGCCATCAAAGGTTGCTACAGCACCTTTGAGATCATCATGAAGCTCAAGGCTAAGCAGAAAGAGGAACAAAGCGTCGCTAACATCATCACCCGCCTCAAGAAAGCAGGTCTCCTTGATGACAAAGAACTCGCAAGAGAATACAAAGAGGAGAAGGAGAATCTCCTTTATGGAGAGGAAAGAATCAAAGACGATCTCCTCCATAAGAAAGTGATCGCTCCAGAGATCGTGAACAAACTTAAGTTCACCCATGAGCTTGAACACGCCAAGGCTGCTGCCTCCCAGATCGAGAGGAAATACGACAAGTATCCGTATAACGCCAAGATCGCCAAAGCCATAGAGGCGTTACAGAGAAGAGGCTTCTCATACGATATCTCTTCGAAAGCGGTCTCGAGTTACAAAAAGAGCAGCAAAAACGAATCCAAAAATCTAAAAATCACCGGCGAAACCCTCTTAAAAGGCTATAAACGCAAATACGAGGGAAGAGATCTTAGAGAACATATGTTCATGGCCTTAGCAAGAAGAGGCTACGAGATTGAAAGCATAAACCAATACCTAGAGGAGGTACTATAAATGGAAATGATCAAAGACTTCGAAGACGGTCAGCACGTCTTCAACCAATTGCTTGTCACGCAGGTCGACAAATGCGTGACCACCCAAGGGAGAAGCTATCTTAACGTCACCCTTCAGGATTCAAGCGGATCCATCCTTGGAAAGAAATGGGATGTCTTCGACGGAGATTTAGAGGTCTTCAAAGAAGGCAACATCGTCGCTGTTGAAGGTGAGGTCCTTAAGTACAAAGGCTCGCTTCAATTCAAGATCATTTCCGGCGCTCAGGTATCCGTGTCGGACGTCGATGTGACGAAGTTCGTCCCACAGGCTCCAGTCCCAAGGGAAGAGCTTGAGAAGAAGCTCAATGCCTATATGGATTCTCTTGAGGACAAGGAACTTCAGAAGATCGTCAAATATCTCGTTAACAAGTTCCACGACAAATACGTCGTTCACCCAGCCGCGGTCAGGAATCACCACAATTTCGCTAGCGGCCTCCTTTACCACAGCATCTGCATGGCCGATATGGCGGAGCAGGTCTGCAAACTCTATCCAAAACTCAATAGAGATTGGGTCGTCGGAGGGGCTCTCATCCATGACCTTGGCAAGACCATCGAACTCTCTGGCCCAATCGCCACGAAATACACTGTCGAAGGCAACCTCGTCGGCCACATCAGCATCATGGTCGCTGAAATCAGAATGGCCGCCAAAGAACTTGGCATCGAAGGGGAGAAGCTCACCCTTCTTGAGCATATGATCGCCTCTCACCACTCTAAGCCAGAGTTTGGCTCACCAATTCCTCCTCTTACCCGTGAGGCTCTTGCGCTTGCCATGATCGATGACTTCGACGCGAAGATGAACATCGTCGACAAGGCAGTCGAAAACGCCGACCTAGAGTCGTTCACTGAGAAGATATTCGCTCTCGATGGGAGAGCCTACTACGTTCCTTCTTACGAGAAGAAGAACCGTTAATATTATTCGTTTTTAAGCTCTTTGGAGATCTTCATAGCAAGGCGAGGCAAATCCATTCCGGATGTGTCTTGTCCTTTCATGGTGATCTGGAAGCCACCTTCGCCTCCGATATAGCGAGGGATGACGTGGACGTGGAAGTGGTTGACGCTTTGTCCTGCTACTTCTCCGACGTTAGTGAGGATATTGACGCCTTTAGCGCCTAAGACCCCCATCTCAGCCTGTCCGATTCTCTGAGCGACGGCCATGACCTTTTCCATGGTCTCTAGAGGACACGCTAAGAAGTTATCATAGTGTTTCTTAGGAATGACGAGAGTGTGCCCTTTCGTGGTCTGGGAGATGTCTAGGATGGCGAGAACGTCATCATCCTCATAGACCTTGGTTGATGGGATCTCCCCATCGATGATACGGCAAAATACGTCTTTCATAATGTAACCTCGAATGTTCTAAGTAATTATATATCCTTATTAATAATAGATATAAAAAAAGAGGCGGAAGAACCGCCTCAATTTTTTGATTCTAAGACTTAGTTGTCGAAGATCTCTGGGAAGGTGTGCTCGAAGTATTCGAGGACGTAATCATCGTGGAAGATGACAGCCATCTGCTCAACATAGTAGGTGTTGGCGGCTTTCTTCCAGGTGTCGGAGCTGCTAAGAGCGTAAGCGATCTTACGGGCGACGATCTCGGCTTTTTCATCGCCGTAGTAGTCTTTCTCGTAGGAGCTGTTGAGCTTAGCGGCCTTGGTGGCTTCCTCAACCTTGATGATGTAGTACTTGCCATTGTCCTGGACAAGATATGGGTACTCGGTGCCGGTCTCGTAGTTGGCTGGCATTAAGTAAGCGTTCTTGGAGGTGGCACCGTCATCGGCGATCTTGCGGAGATACTTCTCGGTGGCGTCATCGTCATCGAGCTCATTGGCGACCTGGATCTTGAAGGCACGGGTGGCCATTTCGGATGGGATGCCATTGAGAGCGCCGGAGGTGTACCAATCATACTCGGTGTTGTTGTCAGCAAGGAGCTGGTTGACCTTGATTTTGAAGCCGGTTTCCTTGGTGTAGGCTCCGCTGCCGGTGAAGTCGCTTTCGATGGAAGCGAGATCACTCTCATCACGGGTGGTCTTATCAAGGAGCTTCTGATACTTAAGGCAGGTAGTTCCGAAGACGGATTCGCAGTAGTAGTCGTAGGTGGTTCCGCCGACAACGATGTTCCTGAGGGTCCAGCCAGCCTCGGTGTAGAGGGCCTGGGCCATTGGGTCAGCGATGATATCGGCTTCAGCGCCTTTGTTGACTCTGTCTAACCAGGTGAAGCCATAGGTATCCTGCTTGCCCGCGTTGACGACGAGCTTGCAGTAGGCGTTCATCAAGTCTTTGACCTTACCGTTATAGTCACTGTTCTCTTGGAGAGCGACATAGTCGATCTTACGAGCCATGGTGTTACGGATCTGGTAGATGTTCTGGGTGTAGAGGTACTGAGCGGTTAATTCGCTTCTATAGATGTCTGGGAGGATGCTGAGCTCGATGAAGTTCTTATAGGTGGCGAAGAGATCTTTGTAGTAATCCTTGAGCTGATCGTCAGCGGTATAAGTGTCATCAAGACGGAATGCGCCATTGACTGGGACATAGTAGTTGGCCTCGTCAGTGGTGTAGTAGGCGGCTCCGAGGTCATAGTAGTTCTTGACCTGAGCCTGGTAGAACTTCTCCTCGCAGAAACGGGATCTGTCCTGATAAGAGGCATCGAGGATGTAGCTGTAGAACTGTTTGTAGATACGTCCGACGATCTCGGCGTAGAGGTTCTTGACCTTGGTGAAGCTCTTGGCTTTGTCGAGGCTGCCATTCTCCATGACCTGCATGGATTTGTGGGCTTCGATGTAGGCACTGAAGGCAGCGCCATCCTGGCCACCCTCGACAGCGCTCTTGATGCCGTACTCGGCAACAGTGGTGCCATCCATCACATCATAGAAGGAACCGAAGACGGCCTCGCTATAAAGATAAAGGATGTTGTTGAGGATACGCTGGGAGTTGGTGTCACCGGAAGTGACGAGAGCGTCATAGATCTTGGAAAGCTGGTTGTTGTAAACCTCTTCTTTGTCAGTGAAGGTGAGGACTTCAGCGTCTTCTGGGAGCTTAGCTTCGATTTGGTCGCAGCTGGTGAGTCCAAGCGCTAAAGTAGCAGCGCTTAAGGTTAAGACCTTTTTAAATTTATTTGCCATAGTAGCAGGCTCCTCCTTCCTTCCAAAGTCCGGCTAAGTTGGTGGTGCCGGCGACGGTGACGTCAAGGTTCTGGACATCCTGGTTGGCTTGGCTATAAGAGATAGCGGCTAACTCAGTGATAAGCTCGCCTTTGATGGTTCCGAAGTTATCGAAACGGGCGGCTTGCTGGGCTTCAAGCATTTCGGCGTATTCAAGCCAGTTTCTCTTCCAGGTCTCGAAGTTGTCATCGACGGTGCTCTGACGTTTGGTGACAGAGTAGTTCTTGATGGAAGCTTCAAGGTCTTTGTCGGCGAAGGTGATGGCACCGCTCTCGCAAAGTCTCTGGAAGTAGTAGGTGTTGAGGTTGCCGTTGAAACCGGTGATAGCGCCAGTGATGGTCTTAACACGGTCGGACCAGTCGCTGGTTTCGGTCTTGTTGAAGTTGACGTAGGTGTTGACGGCTTTGGTGTCGTCATACTTTGGATAGTCGACTTCGTTTGGTGAATATGGGGTGTAGTAGTCGCTTAAGGAAGTGGCGGCTCCGGTGTAGGCGATCTTCTCGACGGCCTTGCCGTTGACGGTGCCAAGGGCAGTGACGTTGCCAAGATCGGCAGCGGTGGCTTCGACATACTTATTGCCATCGAGCTTAAGGCCATACTTGTTGAGGGCGCTTCTCTCGACGGTCATGAAGTGGATGCCTTGGTAGCTAGAACCAGCACCGGCTCTCACGGCTAAGATGACCTGACCTTTTTCGTTGGTGAGAACGTTGTGTTGGAAGTCAGCACCGGTGAGGACGTTGGTGGTATCGACGCTGAATCCTGGGAGGGCACCAAGCTGGGTGCTATAGGAACCCTTGAAGTCTTCGGCGGTAACGCTCTTTCCATCAGCGCTTAACTGATATCCAGCTAAGATGCCGGCGGCTGCGGTTTTGCTCGTATCGTCAAGAAGGGCGCTCTTGTAGTTGCTGCCGATGACGTTTGGAGTGATGACGCAGACGTTGTGTTTGTTGAAGTACTTGTTGTAGATGACGTTTCTTGGATAGAAGGAATCCTGATTGTCATTCCAGACTGGGTTACCAGCGGCATCAGTGACGACCTTCTTAGTATCATATAAGGCAATAGCGGCGCCGAACGGAATCTGACCTACACCGTCGGCAATGCCGTCGTTATCATCATCGAAGTTTGCAAAGTAGTCATGGACTGTGGTGTTGCTGTCGAGAAGGGTCTGCTTGTTATCGATGTCAGCAGCACTGGTGGCTTCTTCTTCAAGGCCTGGCATAAGCTTGTAGGCTTCGGAAGAGGCTTTTTCTCTCGCGCTATAAAGGGATTCAAAGGCATAGGTGCCAAGTTTGAATTCGTGGACAAGGTCCTGGGCCATGGTCTTTTCCATGATGCCGTATTCGCCGAAGTTCTTGGCGCTGCCTTCATCGTCAGAGAAGCTCTTGGCGATGGAACCAAAGGTCCAACGATCGGTGTCGGTGGTAAGTTTGCCATCAGCTCCGATGGTGGCGCCAGCTAAACGGAAGAGGGTAGAGGTGAGCTTGGTCGTCTCGCCACCTTCGTTAGCGGTTTCAGCGATTCTATCCTGGGCGTATTTCTTGTCGCCGCCGCCAGCAAGTTTGATGAGGATGTGGCGGATGTGGTATGGCATCTGGGTGCCAAGCCAGCCTTCGGAACCACGACCCCAAACGAATTCAGCGCCTTCTTTGGATTCTGGGAAGGCTTCCTTGAGTTCGTTGCCGGTCTTGTAGTAGCCGTCTTTCATGGCGACGTAACCGTTGACGCTGTCGTCTCCGGTGCCGTAGGTGTTATAGATTTCGTTCTGGAAATCGGCCTTTTCTTCGTCGTAGAGATATTTCTGATAGAGCTCATCGACGTTGTCAGCGCCAGCCGCATCCAAATAGGTCTGGAATTCGGCTTCATAAGAGGTCTTGTTGTTAGCAGCGTTCTTTTCGGCTTTCTGCTTGTCGGACAAAACCTTATTGGTGGCTTCCGCTTTGAGGGAAGCTAATTTAGTGGACTGTGCGTCCTGGTCATAGTAATGACGGACAAGAACTTCATAGATCTTGTCAAATTCACTGCTCAAAGAACTGCTGTAAGACTGATAGTTCTTGAGCAAGTCCTCGGCCGTATAGCTGGTGCGGTTTCCGTTGGCGTCGGTGTAGGTCATGATGACGCCATCTTTGCTAGCGGTGGCTCCAGAACAGCCAGATAAGGCCATTATGGAGGTAGCAAACGCAACCAGGCCGAGAGCACATTTCGTTTTCTTCATAAGTGTGGACTCGTTCCTCCTTGCACAAACGATGCTAGAAAATTCTATTCTCTTAAGAGAATTGGTGCAACAGGAAAATTACTCATAATCGCGATGATGCCGAAGATTATCCCAAAAACTATGTTTTTTATGGGTGTTTGTAACATTTTTTATAGCTTTGATTGTTACTTCTTGGAAAGGGTTTTAGAATAATCACGCCTTTTAGGAGGTTGCTATGGCAAAACTAATTATCAAAGACCTATACGTCTCAGTTAAAGGAACATCGATTCTCAGAGGTTTGAACCTCGAGCTTGATGAAGGTGAAACCGTTGCATTGCTCGGTCCTAATGGACATGGCAAGAGTACTCTCCTCGCCGTCATCATGGGTGATCCAAAATTCACAGTTGATGGAGGCTCTATTACATTCGACGGCCAGGATGTCTTGGCCTTATCCCCAGATAAACGCAGCCAGTTAGGATTATTCCTTGGCATGCAGTACCCAGCCGAAATCCCTGGGCTCAATAGCGCGGATTTCTATAAAGCGGCCATGAATTCTCACCGCGAAAAACCAATGGCCCTTTTCCAGTTCTACCGCGAACTCGAAAAAGCCTACAAAGAGGTCGGCATCCCATTCGAGATGAACAAGCGTAACCTCAACGAAGGTTTCTCTGGCGGCGAAAAGAAACGTAACGAGATCCTTCAGATGAGACTCCTCAAACCAAGGTTCGCCATGCTTGACGAAATCGACTCCGGCTTGGATGTCGACGCCATCAACACCGTCTCCGATGTCATCAACGAAGAGCACGAAAGGGGAGCGGGACTTCTTGTCATCTCCCACTATGCGAGACTTCTTGACCTCATCAAACCGACCAGAGCCGTCATCCTCATCAACGGTAAAATCGTCGTCGATGGTGGTCCAGAGATCATCAAACGCGTCGACACCGAAGGTTACGAGTGGATCAAGAATGAGCTCGGAATCGAAATCGCCAAAGAGATCAATGCCCCGATGAACGAGGTCTCGATCGGCGTATGCGCTACAAGAGAAGCAGTCAAAAATGAGAAGTGAGAAAGTTCTTTCCTACGTTGACAATCTTCCTGCATCGTTAACCATCGATGTGCCAGAAGACACTGTTTTGACCCTCAACATCGCTACCTTTGAGAAACTTCAGAATTCGAAGATCGTCGTCAAAGTCCATCGCGATGCTGACTTTGAAGCCTACATGGCTGATTTCAGCGTCTTCCAAGGGAAGGTTGAGGTGTTGGTTGAGCTTCTCGAAGAGGGTGCCGAATGCAATTGGCGCCTTTCCTCAATGGGCATGAAGGATGCTAAGAAGGAGTTCATCACTTCCGTCATCCATAGTGCGCCACACACGACCGCAACGATGTCCAACTACGGCATCACCAAAGATGAGAGCCGCCTTATTTTCAAAGGCACCGGCACCATCAAGAAGGGTGCGGTCAAAACCAATACCAAACAGGTCGCGAAGATCATCGTCTTCGATCCGAAGAGCGATGGCGTCGCTTCCCCAGCCCTTGTTATCGATGACAATGACGTCAGCGCTTCGCACGCCGCCGTCGTTGGTCGTCTTAACGAGGAACACCTTTATTATCTCCAGAGCCGCGGAGTCTCTTTAGAGGAGGCAAAACGACTCATCGCAGCAGGCTATCTCAAGCCAATTGAGGCGGGATTTGCCGATGAAAATGTGAAAAACCGCATTGATTCCATCATCGAAGGAGGCTTCTAGGAATGATTGATTCCAAGCTTTTGAGAAACGATTTCCCGATGCTAACTAACGGCATCAAGATGCAGGGTAAACCACTCGTTTGGTTAGACAACGCATCAACCACTTTCAAGCCGCTTTGCGTCCTTGAGGCAGTCTCGAAGTACTACACCCATGAGACCTCTAACTCCCATCGCGGAGACTATGATCTTTGCTTCAATATGGATACCAAGATCATGGAAGCGAGAAAGACTCTCGCAAGCCTTTTGAATGCCGAGCCGAAAGAGATCGTTTTCACAGCTGGAACCACCATGTCCATCAACCAAGTAGCCTTTGGCTATGCGGCCAAATACCTCAAAGAAGGAGATGAGATTCTCCTTACCGAAGCGGAGCACGCCTCAAACGTCCTCCCTTGGTACAAGGTCTGCGAGATGACCGGCGCCGTAACTAGATTCATTCCTCTTACCAAAGAAGGAAGACTTACCGCCGAGAACCTCGAGAAGACCATCAGCTCAAAGACCAAGATCATTGCGGTGGCCCAGGTCACCAATGTCCTTGGTTACGTAACACCTATCAAAGAACTCGCTGCAATCGCCCACAAGCATGGCGCGATCATCGTCGTCGATGGCGCCCAGTCCGTTCCTCATATGAAGATCGACGTCAAAGATCTTGATTGCGACTTCCTCTCCATGAGCGGACACAAGATGTGTGGCCCAACCGGCGTCGGAGTCCTCTATGGCAAATTCGATCTTCTTCAGAAGACCGATCCATTCATGACTGGCGGCGGAATGAACGCGAAGTTCAATATGTGCGGTGAGGCTTCTTACTTAGAAGCTCCTGTCAAATTCGAAGCGGGCACCCTCAACCTCGAGGGAATCATCGGCCTCGATGCCGCTGTGAAATACATCATGAACATCGGCCTTGATAACATAAACGAGCACGAGAAAGCCCTCAAGAAATACGCGGTTGAACAGTTAGAGAAGACTGGAAACGTCACTATCTATAACGCCGATTCCGAAGCGGGCATCGTCACCTTCAACATCAAAGATGTTTTCGCTCAGGATGCAGCGACATTCCTTAACAGCAAAGGAATCGCCTGCCGCTCTGGCAATCACTGCGCCAAGATCCTTAACGATTTCCTTGGCACGCCAGCGACCGTCCGCGCGAGTTTCTACTTCTACACGACTAAAGAGGACATCGACGCTCTCGTTGATGCCGTCAAACATGGAAAGGAGTTCTTAGATGCCTACTTTTGAGCTTAATCCCCAGATGATGCGTGAGATCATCATGGATCACTATTCAAACCCTCGCCACAAAGGAGTGCCTACTGGCGAAGGATACACCAAGACCCATTCGAGCGCTGTAAACTGCATCGATGACATCGATATCTATTTAAAGTCGTCTAATGGCAAAGTTGTCGACGCCATGTGGGAAGGCACCGCTTGCACGATTTCAACCGCTTCCACAGACATTGTCTGTGAGCAGTGCATCGGCAAGGACTATAAAGACTCTTTATACATGATCGAGCAATACCTCAAGATGATTGATGAGAAGGAATACGACGATTCAGTCCTCGATGAGGCCATCGTGTTCATGAATACGGGCAAGCAGGCCGCAAGAATCCACTGCGCAACCATGGGTTGGACAGCTATCAAAGAGATGCTTGAGGCCGAAGAAAAGAAAGGCAACTGATATGTCAGAAGATACTAAGTTCCTCGACGAAGAATACAAATACAATTTCAAAACCGATGCGAAGGAAATCTTTTCGACCGGCGTTGGTCTTAACGAACAGGTCGTAAGAGAGATCTCGAAGATCAAAGGCGAGCCAGAGTGGATGCTTGAATATCGACTCAAAGCCCTCAAGACCTTCGAGAAGTTCCCTCTTCCGAACTATGGACCAGACCTCTCCTTCCTCGATTTCGATTCATATCATTACTACACCAGGGTCGCTGATAGCGAATCCACAAAGTGGGAAGACGTCCCAGAGGCCGTTAAGAACACCTTTGAGAAACTCGGAATCCCAGAAGCTGAGCAGAAGTACCTTAGCGGTGCGACCACCCAATTTGAATCCGAGGTCGTCTACCACAACATGCTCAAAGAAGCCGAAGAGAAAGGCGTCATCTTCCTCTCCACTGACATGGGCTTGAAGCTTTACCCAGAACTCTTTAAGAAATATTTCGGCACCGTTGTCCCGTTTAACGACAACAAGTTCGCCGCCCTTAATGGCGCAGTTTGGAGTGGTGGTTCTTTCATCTACGTTCCAAAAGGCGTCAAACTCGATAAGCCTCTTCAGTCCTACTTCCGTATCAACAACGAGAAGTCCGGACAGTTCGAGAGAAGCCTTATCATCTGCGACGAAGGCAGCTCCATCAACTATGTTGAAGGCTGCACCGCCCCAATCTATAGCAAAGAATCTCTCCATGCCGCTGTCGTTGAGATCATCGTTCTCAAAGGCGCGAGATGCAGATACACGACCGTCCAGAACTGGTCCAACAACATCGTCAACATGGTCACTCAAAGAGCCCTTGTCATGGACGATGGTCTTATGGAATGGGTTGATGGCAACATCGGCTCCCTCCGTAACATGAAATACCCAGCCTGCATCCTTCAGGGTGATGGTGCCAAAGGCACAGTCATCTCGATCGCTGTCGGTGGCAGAAACCAATTCCAGGACAACGGTTCGAGAATGATTCATATCGGAAAGAACACTTCCTCGAACATCATTTCTAAGTCCGTTTGCTCTCATGGTGGCGTTGCCAACTACCGTGGCACCGTTCGTATGCATGAAGGCGCGGAGAACGCCCACTCGCACATCGAATGCGACACCCTCATCCTTGATAGTGAGTCCCGTTCGGATACCTATCCAAAGAACGAGATCATGAACGCATCCTCCTATATCGAACACGAAGCTACCGTCTCCAAGATCAATGAAGAACAGCTCTTCTATCTCATGAGCCGTGGCATCAGCGAAGAGGACGCGACGAACATGATCATCATGGGCTTCATTGAGCCATTCTCCAAAGAACTCCCAATGGAATACGCGATCGAGCTCAACCGTCTCATCAAGCTCGATATGTCCGATTCTGTCGGCTAGAGATAATAAAAACACCGAGGATTTGCAGTGGATTTTGATGTAATTGTCGTTGGTGGTGGGCATGCTGGAGTGGAAGCTGCAGCAGCCAGTGCGCATCTTGGAATGCGTACCCTTTTGTGCACCCTCAACAAGAAGATGATTGCCAACACCCCATGCAATCCGCACATCGGTGGAAGCGCCAAAGGAATCGTCGTCCGTGAGATCGACGCCCTAGGCGGAATGATGGGTCAGTTCGCTGATTATCATCCTCTTCAGATCAAGATGCTCAACACCGGCAAAGGCCCAGGCGTTCAGTGCCTCCGCGCCCAAGTCGATAAGAAGGGCTATCCAGAGCACGTTCAGGAATATCTTGATACTGTTCCGAATCTCACAATCAAAGAGCGTCAGGTCACTGGTCTCATTCATGACGAGAACAAAGTCAGTGGCGTCATCACCAAAGACGGTGAGGAGATTACCGCTAAAGCGGTCATCCTCACGACTGGCACCTATATGGAGAGCACCATCATCTCCGGACAGATGGTCAAAGAAGAAGGACCTGATGGTGAAGAAGCCTCTCATGGTCTTTCGGGTTACCTTGAGAGCATGGGCATCGACCTTATGCGTCTCAAAACCGGAACTCCTCCACGTATCAAAAAGAGCACGATCGATTTCTCTAATGCCTCCATCCAGCCAGGCATGGGAGGGGAACTCGCTTTCTCATATTTAACTGACAAGTTCACTTCTCTTGAGAATCAGCTTCCTTGCTATCTCATCTATACATCTGAAGCCACCATCAAATTGATTCAGGAACATCTTTCTGAGTCGGCTGTCTTCAATGGCGTCATCAAAGGAGTGGGACCAAGATATTGCCCATCCATCGAATCGAAGGTTGTTCGCTTTGCGGACAAAGAACGCCATCAGCTTTTCCTTGAGCCTGAATTCGAAAACGGAGAATCGATTTATCTCCAAGGTTTCAGCACCGGCTTCCCTCATGAACTTCAGGAGAAGCTTGTCCATACCCTTCCAGGTTTGGAGAATGCCGAGATTTTGAAATACGCTTATCAGATTGAGTACGACGCTGTAGCGTCCTTCCAATTTGATTCCACTTTGAAGATCAAGAAATACGATGGCTTATACATCGCTGGTCAGATCTGCGGAACTTCAGGTTACGAAGAGGCTGCCGCTTTAGGTCTTATGGCCGGCATCAATGCCGTCAGAGCCATCAAAGGAGAAAGCCCATTTGTCCTTGGAAGAGATGAAGCCTATATCGGTGTCATGATCGATGACCTCACCACCAAAGGTGTGGATGAGCCTTATCGTCTTCTTTCCTCTCGTGCGGAATACCGTCTCCTCCTCCGTCACGACAACGCTGACGAAAGACTCACTGAGAAAGGCTATGAGATTGGCCTTGCCTCAGAAGAAAGGGTCAACAAATATAGAACAAAAATGGATAGAATCGCTAAAGCGATCGAAATCCTTAAGAACACCGTGGTCTCTGACAAAGAAGGCCTCAAAGGATATCTCCTTGAGAATGGTTTCACCGATGTCGAGATCGGACATAGAGGCTATGAGCTTCTCAAACGTCCAGGACTTCATCTCCGTGAAATCATGTCCTACATGCCAGAGATGGAAGAATATAGAGACTTCGATGATTCGACTGTCCTCTCTTTAGAGACAAAGGTCAAATATGAAGGCTATATCACCCAAGAGCTCAAGGACGCGAAAGGAAACCGCAAACTCGAGAACATCAAACTCCCTCTTGGAGAAGATTATTCCTCTTGGGAAGGCCTCCGTCTTGAAGCAAGGGAAAAGCTCAAGAAAGTCAATCCTGTCACAATCGGCCAAGCTTCCCGTATTCCAGGGGTGAACCCTGCTGATATTTCGATTATCATTTTGACGATGAAGAAAAGAGGCCTGTTATGACATACGAAGAGATGGCGAGCCTCCTCTCAGGCAAAATTGATCTTAACGATAAAACCGTTGAGCGTTTTAAGAAATACGCCGCTCTCCTTAAGGAGTGGAACGAGAAGATGAATCTTACGGCCATCACCGATGAACCGGAGATCGTCGAAAAGCATTTTTATGATTGCCTCCTTCCAACGAGCCATGACCTTCTTGATGACAGACTTATCTGCGATTTAGGTACTGGAGCGGGTTTCCCAGGTCTTGTCTGGGCCATCGCCTATCCAAAATGCGTCGTTACCCTTGTTGATGCGACTGCCAAGAAATGCACATTCCTCAACGAGGTCATCAAAGAGCTCAATCTCACGAACGCCTTCGTGGTCAATTCCCGTGGCGAGGATCTCAATATGAGAGAGCATTTCGACATCGTCACCGCTAGAGCAGTCGCCCCTCTCAATATCCTTCTCGAAGTCACTATCCCTCTCGTCAAAGAGAAGGGCCTCATGATTGCCATGAAAGGCGCCAAAGGAAAAGAAGAGCTCGCCGACGCTAAGAAAGCAATTCAGAAACTTTACCTGAAGGTAATTGAAATCAACGAACAGTCCCTCCCTAATGATGAAGGGATTAGATACAACATCATCCTCAAGAAAGAGAAGAAGACCGAAAAAAGGTATCCTCGCTCTTGGGCCGATATTCAGAAGAAGCCTTTGTAAAATAACCTAGTTTTGCGAAGGTTTTTTAGATTTCTTCCAATTATTGGAATATCATAGTTTTATGACGAGAATCATAAGCATTGCCAATCAGAAAGGTGGAGTCGGAAAGACAACGACTGCCATTAACCTTTCTAGTGCTTTGGCCACCTATGGCAAAAAGGTGCTTTTGATCGATTTCGATTCGCAAGGCAATTCCACCCGTGGACTTGGCTTTGATATTACTTCTTTGACCTACACCATCTATGATGCCTGCATCAAGGAAGCCGACATCAATGCCATCATCAGAAGAACCTCCTGCAAAGGTGTGGACATCGCTCCGAGCAACCTCCGTTTGGCCAATCTCGAAGCCTATATGCAGTCCCATGGCGTTGGCACTCCATTCGCCGTTTTGGCGGACGCCCTTAGCCATCTTAAGCGCGATTACGATTTCATCATCATCGATTGCCCGCCATCACTTGGCATCCTTTCTCTCAATGCTCTTGTTGTTTCAACAAGCGTCATAATCCCGATACAGTGTGAGTTCTTCGCCATGGAAGCAGTGGCGTCGATGCTTAGCACCGTTAACCGTATCCAAAACAATTACAACCCGGCTTTGAAGATTGAGGGCTTCCTCATGACCATGTACGATTCGAAAGCCTCTTTGTGCAATGAGATCGTCGCCCAGGTCAGAAGCCTCTTCGATGAGAACACCTTCGTGACCATGGTCCCAAGGAACGTTTCTCTCCCTGAAGCGAGCGCGCATGGACAATCAGTCATCGACTATCGCCCATCCTCTACTGGCGCCAACGCCTATCTCGCTCTTGCCCGTGAGGTTTTGGAACATGAAAAAGAGTAACGTCTCCTCACTTAGCAAACTCGTTAAGAAGTTCTCGCAAGAAGATGTCATTCTCCAAATGGAGAAGGAATATCGCAGCGTAGCTTCTGTTAATATCCCGCTCGAAAAAATCGACGACAATTCCTACGTCAATAAAGTCATATTTTCCAAAAAGACCGTCAATTTGCTGGGGAAATCCATCAAAGAGAAGGGTTTTTTCAATCCTCTTGTCGTCCGTCCTAAAGGCGATAGATACGAACTAATCCTTGGAAGGAAAAGATACTTTGGAGCGAAGAACATCAACCTTGCCGAAGTGCCTGCGATCATCAGGGAAGTAGGGGACGAAGAGGTTCTCCTTATGCTTCTCGCCGATGTCCGTGACGAGAGAGAAGGCAACATTGTTGAGATGGCGCTTATCTGTAACGCCTTGTCGAAGAAGTACAACTACTCCCAAGCTACTCTCGGTAAGCTTTCACATCAATCAAGAAGCCAGGTCACCAATATCGTCCGTCTCCTTTCCCTTCCGGAAAAGGTTCTCAAAGAAGTCACCCTTGGTGAGCTCACATATGGGCATGCGCGTGCTCTTTTAGGTCTAGACAAGTTTGAGATCGAAGAAGCAGTGAACACCATCCATCACAATAAGCTCTCTGTAAGAGAGACCGAAGCTTTGGTGAAGAGATATCACTACGAAGACGGTGACTATGAGAAGAACATCGCCCTTATCACTAAGAGCAACGCCCGTGACGTGAAGATCAAACCGTCATCAGTTTTGTTTGAATTCGACACAAATGAAGAAAAAGAAGCCTTCATTGAAAAATACTTATCCGATTAATTGACTTACTTCTAAGAAGTATTACTATTTATGTGCTTCAGGGCGACGAGAATTACGTCGACTGGCGGTAAAGCCCGCGAGTGGGACACCCCACACGAACTGGTGAGATTCCAGTGCCAACGGTAAAGTCCGGATATGCAGAAGCTACTATTTGCTTAGCCCCCTGATGTCAGCCATATAGGAGGTATTTTTATTTTATGGAACTGACAAGAGAACAAATTTCGTGGATTGTACTGGGTGCATCCCTAGTTGCCACAATCGTCTTCGTAATCCTTTATTCGAAGTACATGAAGAGAAAGGAATTTTCCTGGGCGAGATTCGCTGCTAGGGTTGCCATCTTTGGCGCCTTATCGACTATCCTTTACGTGGTCCCGGTATTCCAGCTTCAATTACCTTTCTTGCCTTCATTCATGAAGGTTCACTTCGATGAGATTCCAGCCTTCATCGCTGGTTATGCGTATGGTCCATTCACCGCTCTCATCGTTATTCTCGTTAAGACCATCATCAAGCTTCCAATGTCGTCCACTTTTTGCGTTGGTGAGTTTGCTGATTTTCTCTTCTCGGTAGCTTTTGTCTTACCAGCTGCCTTCATCTACAAGAAGATCAGGAACCTCAAAGGCGTTTGGATTGGATTCGCTGTTTCCTTTGTTACACAACTTGTGGTTGCAATTGTTCTTAATGTCTATGCCATTTTGCCTTTCTATATGCAGGTCATGTCGCAGACTTCGCCATACTATGATTACGAACATATTCTTGGTGCTTGTGCCGAGGCAAACCCATTAGTTAAGAATCTCGATTTAGATTATGCGCTCTTCATCGTCTTGCCTCTCAACCTCATCAAGAACACCGCGGTCCTCATTGTGACGTTCTTCGTCTACAAAGGAATTCACAAGGCTCTTCGCTGGGAAAAACCAGTGCAAAATGAAGAACCTGAAGTGATTGACGTTGAAGCCAAATAACAAAAAAAGGATGGCAAATCGCCATCCTTTTCTTTATTCAGAAGTTATTCCTCGATAGCGGCGACTGGGCAGCTGGCGATGACTTCATCAGCAGCGCCGTCTTCCATCTCGGCGATGGCTTCGCTCTTGCCTTCATCATTGAGGGCGAAGGCGTCTGGTGCCATGTTGACGCAGAGACCGCAGCCGATGCAGGCGTCGGCGTTGACTTTAAGTTTTTTCATGTTGGATAACTCTCCTTTGTTGGTATGACTTATTGTAAATTGACCATGCCGAAAGTCAATATTCACACCCCTCTATTGTCCCTAAATATAGGTCGGGTGTTTCTTTCCCTCTCTTTTCAAGAGATAATATTTCTTGCTAGTTATGAAATCACGGACAAAGAAGTGGGCCCACTATAGGGAAAAGATCAAGAAACTTCCTCCTGAGAAGTTCTCCAAGAGGAAAGACTATACTGAGGTGGCCTCTATGTCCGATTTAGCCGCGATGAATGGCAGTGCGAAAGCCGCCCACGCCATCTCTAACGGCAATCTTCATAACGTCAAAACGACCCCTTATTCGGTTTATCAAAGAAGAAGGCGCAACATGCTCATCTTCAAACTCGCTACGACCGCAGTCGTACTCGCGGGATTCATCTGCGCCTGGTTCTTATGGGTCATGAGGTAACAAACATGGAAAAATTCATCACCGTCGCCATCGATGGACCAGCCGCTGCTGGCAAAAGCACCATCGCCAAGAGAGTTGCTAAGCTTCTCAATTACACATACTTAGATACCGGTGCCATGTACCGTGCCGTTACCTACGCCGTCATCAAAGCCGGCCTCGACCCAGAGATCGAAGAGGAATCGGTCAAAGTCCTCCCAGGCCTCAAGATCGACCTCAAGGAAGATGGAACCGTTCTTTGCAATGATGAGGATGTCACCAAGGTCATCCGCGAACCAATCGTCTCGAGCAAGGTGAGCTACATCGCCGCGATGAAGCCAATCCGTCTTGCCCTCGTCGATATGCAGCGCGAAATGGCTAACAGCAAGAATGTTATTCTTGATGGCAGAGACATCGGCACTTACGTCCTTCCGAACGCAAATGTGAAGATTTTCCAAATCGCTTCTGTTGAATGTCGAGCCAAACGTAGATATATTGAGAACCTCGAGAAGGGAATTCCTTCCACTCTCGAAGAGATCACCGAGTCGGTGAAGAAGCGCGATTACATTGACTCTCATCGCGACTTCGCCCCATTAAGGAAAGCTGAGGATGCTGTCGAGATCGACACCTCAGACATGACCATCGAAGAGTCAGTCGACGCCGTCTTGGCCGTCATCAAAGAGAAAACAGGTATAGAGATTCCATGTCATTAGGCGTTTTAGCGTTAGTAGGCGCTCCATCCGCAGGCAAGAGCACCATCTTCAACCGTATCGTCGGAGAGCGTAAATCCATCGTAGAGCCAACCCCAGGCGTCACGAGAGACAGGATTTATGGCAAAGGCGTTTGGTTAACCAAGGAGTTCACCGTCATCGATACCGGCGGTCTCACTTCTTTTAACGTGCCTTTCCAGGATCTCATCAAAGCCCAAGCCGAAGTCGCTATTCAGGAAGCTGACATCATCGCCTTCATCGTCGACGGCAATAAAGGCCTCACAAGCGACGACAGATATATCGCCAAGATGCTCAGGATGAGCGGAAAGCCAGTCGTCCTTGTCGTCAACAAGATCGACAACATCATGGAATACGGCAACACCGGCGAATTCTATTCCCTTGGCTTAGGCGACCCAATCGCTGTTTCCGGTGCGCACGGCATCGGCATCGGCGATCTTCTCGACGAAGTCGTGAAGAAGCTCCCAGAGAAAGAAGTGCCAGATTATGGCGATGCGATCACTTTCTGTTTGATCGGCCGTCCAAACGTTGGTAAATCCTCCCTTTCGAATAGGCTTCTCGCCAGCGAAAGAACCTTAGTCTCCAATATCGCGGGAACCACTCGCGACTCAATCGATACCCCATTAACCAGAGATGGCAGAAACTACGTCGTCATTGATACGGCGGGTCTCGTCAAACGCGGAAAGATCTTCGAAGCGATTGATAAGTATGCCGCGTTAAGAGCCTTAGCCTCCATTGAGAGAAGTGAGATCGTTCTCCTCCTCATCAACGCCGAGGAAGGCATCATCGAACAGGACAAGCACGTCGTCGGATATGCTTGCGATAACCACAAGGCCATCATCGTCGTGGTCAATAAGTGGGACGAAGGAAAGAAGAAGGGGCTCACCAAAGAAGAGTTCACCAAAGAGATCAGGAAGCAATTCAAGTTCTTAGAGTACGCCCCAATCCTTTTCACCTCAGCCAAATCAGGACTCGGCTGCCAGGATATCCTTCCAAAGATCCTTGAGGTCCATGAAGCGTATAACCGCCGCATCCCAACCAACGTCCTCAATGAGATCATCAGAGACGCCCAAGACCTTAATCCAGCTCCGGAATTCAACCACGCGAGACTCAAGATTTCCTTCGCCAATCAGAGTGCGGTTTGCCCACCGACTTTCATCATGTTCTGCAACGCTCCGAAGTCGGCCCATTTCTCTTATACAAGGTATTTGGAGAACCAAATCAGGGCTGCTTACGACTTTGACGGAACCCCTGTGAACATCATTTACAGGGCCAAAAAATAAGTTTTTTATCTCTTTCCATTGGAAAAAAGTAAATATAGCAACTATGCCACTTTTAGTCGATTTTTAGGCGAAAAAGCTCGATAAACACTAGATAATTTCTATTGTAAAGAATGAAAGCCCTTTCACCAAATATCTACTAATTCTTAAAAAAAGCCGATGCTATCGAATAAATTATGACTTTTTGTTCTTGTCAAAGTATCAAAAAGGTGTTACTTTTTTTATGACCATTTAGCAAAGGAGGATTGTCCCAATGAATAAAGCTGAATTAGTCGAAGCTGTTGCCGAAAAGGCTGAACTCTCGAAGAGAGACGCAGAAGCTGCCGTTGACGCCGTTCTCGAAGTCATCGAAGCCGCTGTTGTTAAAGGTGAAGAAGTCAAACTTTCTGGCTTTGGTATCTTCTCAAAGAAAGCCCGCGCTGCCCGCGAGGGAACCAACCCATCCAACCAGAAGAAGATCAAGATCCCAGCTTCCAACACCGTCGCTTTCAAGGTCTCCAAAGCCTTCAAAGAGAAACTCAACTAAGAATTTCTAAGGACATCTAAGGCGGCCTACGGGTCGCCTTTTTTATTGCCTTTAACACTTTCGGTGTTATAGGATAAAATTCCCCTATGAGAATTGAGGCCTTTGATTTCCTAAAAGATCTTTTTCGCAAAAACGGTTTCCGCCTATATGTAGTGGGAGGGACCGTCAGGGATTTTCTTTTGGGCAAAGAAATCACTGACCTCGACTTCGTCACTGATGCCACGCCGGAAGACGAGTTGAAGTTCATCCCGGAAGGGGACTTCACCTTCAAGAAGTTCGGTGCTGTCCGTTATCCTTTCAAAGGAAAGCACATCGATATCACGACTCTTAGGCAAGAAGGGGAGTATAACGATTCCCGTCATCCATCGAATGTCATCTTCGTGAAAGATCCGAAACTCGACTATGTGAGAAGAGACTTCACGGTCAACGCGATGTATCTTGATGAGGATTACAACGTAATCGACTTCTCGACAGGCCAAGAAGATCTTAAGAAGAAGCTGATTCGCTTCATCGGTGATCCCTATAAGAGAATTGAGGAAGATCCTCTAAGAATCGCGAGGGCGGAAAGATTCGCCAAGACGCTAGGCTTCGAAATCGAAGAAAAAACCCAGCAAGCCATCAAAGATAAGCGCGATTTGCTAGGAAAATTGAACCCAGAAAAGTTAAAAGAAGAACAAAGGAAAGGTTGGAAAGGAACGTTATGAAGAATCCGTATTTGAATGCAGTCAGCTTCCATTACGTTCTTTTGGATTGCTATAAGAGGCTTGGCATAACCGAGACCGGTCTGTCTGTCATCCTCATGATCGATCACCTTATCGAGCAAGGGAACACCTTCATCAACAGCGACATGCTTTCGCTCAAGATGAACCTCAAACCAGCCGACATCGATAAAGAGCTCACCGAACTCGTCAAAAAGAACTATCTTACCTACGATATGGTCGAAGGCAAACTCACCGTCTCTTTGAATAACCTCAAAGACAAGGTGTATGCCCTCTTCAAAGAGACCATGGACCGTGAGGCCAGCAAGCTCACCGACAAAACAAAAGAAAAGGCTCTCTCTGAGATCCATTCCTTCTACGAAGAACATCTTAACCGCAGCCTTTCCCCATTAGAGCAAAGCACAATCAACGAATGGCTTGATGCCAGATACTCTCTTGATCAAATCAAGAATGCCTTATTGGACACTCTTAGATCCGGCAAGAAATCATTCAGAGCCATCGAGAAAACTCTTAAAAGCGCTCGTAAAGCCGAGGACATCCTCAAAGAGGGAAGCAGTGCCGTAAGCGATACCTGGGACAAGGATATCGAAGCGACCATCGCTATCGCCAAAGACCTCTGGGGTAAATAAATATGAAAAGCGAAAAGGTAGCAGCCATACTTAACTACCTTCACGATAACTATGACGACGCCAAGACGGCTCTTGATTTTACTAATGACTACGAATGTTTGGTCTCCATCATTTTGAGTGCCCAAACAACGGATAAAAGCGTCAATAAAGTCACGCCAGCCCTCTTCAAGCATTTCCCTGATTTCGAATCCTTAGGAAACGCTAAGATCGAGGACATCGAAAAGGACATCAAGACCTTAGGTCTTTATCACAACAAAGCGAAGAACATCAACGAACTCGGAAAGGTGATGGCGAAAGAGTATAACGGCATCGTTCCTAGTGACAAAAAGACCCTTACCTCGCTTCCAGGAGTCGGTATTAAAACCGCTGGAGTTTTCCTTTTAGAGAGAAGAGGAGAACAAGTCATTCCTGTCGATACCCACGTAAGAAGAATTGCGATTCGCCTAGGTTTTGCAGGGGAAAATGACGAATTTGTCGCGATTGAGAAGAAATTAGAAAAGGCGTTCCCTTATGAAGAGCACGCCTTCGTTCATCATTCTTTCATCAACTTTGGAAGAACTAAGTGTTCCGCCCAAAGACCTAACTGTGAGGATTGCCCTCTCAAGCCTTATTGCAAATATAACTTATCTACTAAAGGCAAGAAGTCTAAACGTGGATGATACCCTTCTTTGATGAGGTGGCCTTTTTCTTTGATCTCAGATACCGGAATAGATGCGCGAGGTTTGTTTCTATAGAACTCGCAGATGTATTTCGCGTCGATCAAATAGACTTCATTAAGCAAATCGATCGAGATGATGAAGAAAGCGATTCCGCCTTGACGGATGACTTCTTCAAGATGATCGACCTGCTGAGGAGCGATGTTATTTAACGGCAAGGAAGTCTTTGACTTCGTGCTCTTGGCCTCGAAATCCAAATACTTTCCTTTGTAGACTCCGTTATAGTCGGTTGTGGACTGAGTTTCGAAATACGCCTGGGTGATTGTGGCACCGTGTGAATAATCGACCTTGACGATATTGATTGGAGTAGGCCTCTTATAAATAAGAGCCATTCCTTTCTCACGGTAATAAAGACAAGAGTCATTGAGCTCATTCTCAAGGACCATACCACGGTTAGCCGCGCTCAAAATATGTCTCTTAGCCTTAACAGGCTTCTTTTCCTTTAGAGGTGCAGTAGGGGCTTTGACTCCGGCTGGGTATTTGATGGTCATTTGAAAGTCTCCGCTACAGCGTCGCCCCAATCTTCTGGGCTGACAGACTCACCTTCGGTAAGCTTCTTGATGATCTTCGTAACTGGATATGGGGCGTGGTGGTAATGGGTCAATGTCTTTCCGTATTCCTCAACCAAGATATCGTTCCTGGCTAAGACGGCTTTATAGAGATCCATAAGGTTATAGGCATCCGCTAAAGCGTCATGGGCTCTTCCTTCAAAAGGAACCTGGAACACTTTGAGATAGTTGGCTAAGGAAAGAGGATTTCCATTCAAATCCTGAACATACGGGGCAAGGAAAGCGCTGAAATCGAAGTTGTTGCGGTTGATATGTTTGACGATGATCTCACTCGCATCCTCATTCTCTTCTAAGCTTTTGTGGAAGATAACCATGTCATGGTTACCAAAGGTAACGAATAACGAATCTTCCCAATGCTTTCCGACGTATTTTCTGAATTCACGGAGGACTTCAGCGAATGGTTTTCCTTCTTTCTTAAGAAGCTGAGGGGTGATGCCGGTCATGTTCTCGACGAAATGGCCGATTGGGTGATGGGCTAAAACATAACGTTTGAAAGGGGCTCCTACTTTCTTAATCGTCCCATCTTCATTGATGGTGGCGAGGTAAGCGCCGATCTCAATCATCTCGTGGCTGAATCCTGTCCCCTCAAGGTCAACGAAAACTAATGTGCGTTTCTTCTTGAGTTTGCGGTCGAGGATTTTCATGGGCATATGATAACACGAAACGAGAGGGACGAAGGGGTTAAAAAAGCGCCCCCTTATGGGCGGCGCTTGTGGTTAGCGTATCTTTCTTCGTCTTTAGAGCTCTTGCAGCAATCTTTGTCTTTGCAGCAATCTTCATCTTTCTTTTTGAATGGTGCCACTGCGGCATAGTAGACAGGGATGAGAAGGAAGAGTATCCACATTGGGTGCCATAACATGTAGTAGAAGCCTAAGAAGATGTAGACGGCAACAATTAAGACTGGCAAGGCGAATTTGTTTGGGTCTCTCTTCTCGATGGCTTCAAGGATTGAGGCGATGATGATAGGGAAGAGGATAACGATCCACCAAGTTGTCCATCCGTAATAATCGACGTAGAAGCCAAGCAATAAGTAGGTGATGACAGCAAGGAGCATAAGGACTGAGGTGGTAACGGTGATGGCGATCTGCCAGCCTTTGCTCTTATGTCCGTCGTACTTCTTGTATTTCTTTCTGGCTTCGTCGATGGTGAGTCTTTCGCCATCTTTGTCGACGATGGTGATTCCTTCGTCGTCATACTCAACGGCCTGTCCTTCATCATCAGTGAGACGAACTCCGGCAGGGCCGCTCTTGGAAGCTCTTTCTTCCTTGACGTTGCGGGCGATGTCCTCAATGGATTCGTCAGTGTTGAGAAGGTCATCAAGCGACACGCCATAGATCCTTGCTAAACAAATAAGGTTATCCGTGTCAGGCGACGCCTCTGCGCGCTCCCACTTGGACACGGCTTGACGCGATAGGCCTAACCTGTCCGCGAGTTCTTCCTGGGAGAGTCCGCTCTTCTTTCTGAGCTCAATTAGTCTGTTTGCGATTTCGATGTTCATTCTTTTGTCCTCCGACTGGCACTAGATTAAATTAGCGGCTGGTTGCGTACTACCAAGTCTGGTTTGCACTTCAGCAACTTTCGGTTGCGGAATTCAAAATCTCCAGCATTTGAGGGGTTTTTTCGAACGAAATTATTTTACAAAAATTAAAAAATTTATCAAAAAGTTTTGTATGAAATTCTTTTAACATTGTTGCGCGCGATTATTGAACTACCTTTCTCGCTTAAATATAATTTAAGGAGGTTATGGAAAAGAACGTCAAACTAACAATCAACGACATCTACAACCACCGTTTCGAAAAAGATGTCAAAGGCTACAATCCAGATGAGGTTGATTCCTTCTTGGATCAGATCATCCAGGATTACGATGCCTACGAGAAGGCTATCGCTTCCCTCGAAGAAGAGATCGCCAATCTTAACAAAGACCTCTCTTCCAAAACCAATGATGTCTCCTCTCTCGCCAAGAGAGCGATGGACGCCGAGGCCAAAGCCAAAGAGCTTGAAATCGCAAACGCCTCCCTCAACAACAAGGTGGCAGGAATCAAGCCAGGCGAAACCATCACCGCGGAGAACCTTGAGTACATCCAGAAGATCCACGATTATGAAACCTTCATATATCAGCTTGGATACGATGTAACCAAGATAAGGAAAGGCAACAAATAAAATAACTTCCGACCCAGGCGACTACTGGGAAACTAGAGGAAAGTCCATGCTCGCACATCCTGTGATGGATGTAGTGATTGCGCTAGGCCAATAAATAAGCCTAGGCACGTAGGAGTACGTGACGGCGGATGAACATCTCCCGTAGATGGGATTCCATAAAGTGCCACAGAGACGAGCTTGTTAGCGATAGCAAGATGAAACGTTGGTAAACCCCACAAGCGAGAAACCCAAATTTGGTAGGGGAAGAAGAAGGAGAGAACCGAATCGAATTCTTCCAGAGAAATCTGAGATTAATTATCGCCCTCGACAGAACATGGCTTATCGGGTCGGAAACTCACTAAATAAAGGAGAAGAAGGAGACCAATGAACTTACCTACGAAATTAACTGTCAGCCGCATCGTGATCGTGGTGGTCATGCTTCTTGGTCTATTCACCTGCGACATCCTTTATATGGCCGGCATACTGACGACCATGCCGATGATCGGCCCAATTAATCTTGCCTACTTCATCTCGTTCTTCCTT
Source organism: uncultured Erysipelotrichaceae bacterium (assembly GCA_902802355.1). Lineage (GTDB taxonomy): Bacteria > Bacillota_I > Bacilli_A > RFN20 > CAG-826 > UBA4951. The sequence continues at coordinate 54,659 of CADCLU010000001.1, read as the reverse complement.
TTCGTCATCGCGTCCTTAACCGATATGCTCGATGGAAAGATTGCGAGAAAATATAACCTCGTCACCGATATGGGCAAATTCCTTGACCCAGTCGCTGATAAGCTTCTTGTCAATTTAACCCTTATCTATTTGGCGCTCCCACACTTCGGCACCAACAACGCGGTCATCCCCGTCTCCTGCGTCATCATCATGATTGGAAGAGACCTTATCATCGATGCCTTCAGATTGGTCGCTTCTACCAAAGGATCCGTCGTTGCCGCGAACATCTTCGGCAAGCTTAAGACCGTCTTCCAGATGGTCGCCATCCCGATGGTTCTTCTTAACAGCTGGCCATTCGCCTACTTCGATGCCGATTGGAACAATTACCTCAGAATCTGCAACATCGCCATCTACATCGCGACGGCCATGTCTCTCATCTCATTAATCATTTATCTCAAGCAAAACTGGCATATTTTATTGGAGAAGAAAGAAAATGATTAATCTTGAGAAAGCGAAAAAGGTTCTATCTTCATTAGAGAAAAGAGGACTCACTCTTGGATCTGTGGAATCTCTAACAGCAGGCCTTTTTGCTTCCACGATTTGCTCCGTCCCTGGAGCGAGCAAAGTCTTCAAAGGCTCTTTCGTCACATACGCGACGAGCATGAAGACCGACTTCCTCAACATCAATAAAGCTTTCATTAATAAATACGGCGTCGTCTCCAAAGAGGTCGCTAGAGAAATGGCTATCATCGGCCGTCATGGACTTGAGGTCGATGTCTGCGTTTCCTTCACTGGCAACGCCGGCCCAACCAAAGAAAAAGGTAGCGCGCCCGTCGGACGCGTGAATATGTGCGTAGCCACGAGCAAGGGTTACGTGAATATTGAGAAGGATTTCAAGCTCGATAGGAATGAAATGAGAGAAGAGTGCGTAAACTCGATGCTCGATGCTCTCGAGGAAATTTTCGAAGAATAAAAAAATTTAGGGAAACGTCCCTATATATAAGGTGGAGGTAATATATGCCAAAAGCTAAAGAAACACAGGCCCAAACCAACAGAGAGGAAGCTCTCGCCTTAGCCATCAAGAATATTGAAAAAGCATATGGCAAAGGTTCAGTCATGAAACTTGGAGATCGCCCACACGTTGATGTGGACGTCATCCCATCAGGTTCATTACTCATCGACAACACATTAGGTGTTGGCGGTTATCCAAAAGGACGTATCATCGAAATCTACGGTCCAGAAAGCAGTGGTAAGACCACTCTCGCTCTCGAAGCGGTTGCCCAAGCCCAGCAAAAGGGCGGACGCGCCGCATACGTGGATGCTGAGCACGCGATCGATCCAGAATACGCGGCTAAGCTCGGCGTCGACATCGACGAACTCATCCTTTCTCAGCCAGACAATGGTGAGCAGGCCCTTGAGATCGTTGAGATGCTTGCCCAGTCAGGCGCTATCGACATCATCATCGTCGACTCAGTCGCCGCTCTTGTTCCGCAACAGGAACTCGATGGCGTCATGAGCGACAACCAGGTCGGACTTCAGGCCCGCCTTATGTCCAAGGCCATGCGTAAGCTCGCAGGTATCCTTAATAAGACCGGATGCTGCGTTATCTTCATCAACCAGCTCCGTGAGAAAGTCGGAGTTTTCTATGGCAACCCAGAGACCACGACCGGTGGCCGTGCCCTTAAGTTCTACGCCTCCATCCGTATCGACTTAAGAAGACAAGACGCCATCAAGGCTGGCGTCGACATCATCGGCAACACCGTCAAAGTCAAAGTGGTTAAGAACAAAGTCGCTCCGCCATTCAAGAGCTGCTCCGTCGACATCATCTTCGGAAAAGGCATCTCCAAAGAAGGAGAACTCCTTGATGTCGGTGTCGAGAAAGGCTTCATCCAAAAGACCGGCAACTGGTACGTCATTGATGGTGAGAAGATCGGAAACGGCCGCGAAGCCGCCAAAGACTTCCTCCTCTCCAACGAGAAGACAGCCAAAGAAATCGAAGAGAAGATTCGTGCTTCCTTCAGCGCCGGTTCAGGAGTCGCTGCTACCGACGACGGCGAGGTCATTGAATAAAACGTCCAAGAATTAGGCCCGCGGTTTCGCGGGTCTTTTTTATTTCGGAAAAAAACAAAATAAATGGGTTTTGTTGACGATTTTTATCTTTTTTGAAGCGCTTTCTTGAAAAAATCTCTGCGAACTTTGCTATTCCCTATAGAGTTTTTTAACTCTAGTTTCTATAATTTCCTTGGTACCAAATGGTCCGCTACCCAATTCATATAGATTGGCTAGGTTACGTTTCGGGAACGATCCCCGTGATATACACATATCCAAGCAACGGAATTCTTTCTTTTTAATGAATGGGTATAGCCTTTGATGCTTATCTATTTTTCAGGAGTAATAAAACATTATGGATCCAGTATTAGCCATAGTCCTCATTTGTGTGGCTCTTTTGCTCGGTATTCTCGGAACTTTCTTCGTGATGCAGTTCGTCACGAATGGAAAGGTCAAGACCGCAGAGAAGAGTTCAAAACAAATCCTTCGCGACGCCGAAATCAAGGCTGAGCGAATCACCAAGAACGCGGAGATCGATGCTAAGCAGACTGCCTTCGAGATGAAGCAGACCGCCCAGAACGAGATCCGTCAGATGAAGCAAGAGATTCAGCTTGCTCAAAACAAACTCGATGCCCGTGAAGACGCCATCGACGCCCGTGACAACGCCCTTGTCCAGAAAGAGAACTCTTTAGACAGAAAGAACGAAATCCTCACTCAGAAGATTGAGGCCAACGACAGGAAGTCTGAAGAACTCGACAAGAAGATCGACGCCATCATCTCCGAGCTTGAGAAAGTCTCTGGCATGTCCGTCAAGGAAGCTCATGACGAAATCATGGCCAGAGTCGAAAGCAAGATGTCGACCGAAATCGCCGCCTACATCAAAAACGCCGAAGACGAAGCCAAAGACACTGCCGAAGCCAAGGCCAGAGATCTTCTCGCCCTTGCTTGCGACAAATATGCCCAAGACGTCACCACTGAGCGTTCCGTCGCCGTCATCGCCCTTCCAACCGATGAACTCAAAGGACGCATCATCGGACGTGAAGGAAGAAACATCCGTGTCCTTGAAAGCACCCTCGGTGTCGACCTCGTCATCGATGACACCCCAGAGGTCATCACCATCAGCTGCTTCAACCCAATTAGACGTGAAATCGCCAGAAGAACCATGGAAGCCCTCGTCAAAGATGGCCGTATCCAGCCAGGCAGAATTGAAGAGATCGCTGCCAAGTTCAAAGGCGAAGTCGAATCTGATTGCCAGAAAGCCGGTATCGATGCCGCCAACAAGCTTGGCCTCCCACGCATCAACCGTGAGCTTCTCGCCGTACTTGGAAAACTCAAATACCGTACCTCTTATGGTCAGAATGTCCTTCAGCATTCCATCGAAGTCGGTTACCTTACCGGCATCATGGCCGCTGAGCTTGGCCTCGACCAGAACTTAGCCCGTCGCGCTGGCCTTCTCCACGATATCGGAAAAGCCATCGACTTCGAGCAAGAAGGTTCACACGCTTCCTTAGGTGCTGAACTTGCCAGAAAATTCGGTGAGCCAGACGTCGTCGTCAACTCCATCGAAGGTCACCATGGCGACGTTCCTCTTAAGAGCGTCATCGCCCACCTTGTCGTCGCCGCTGATACTCTTAGCGCCGCTCGCCCAGGTGCCAGAAGCGAAACCCTTGAGACTTATACCAAACGTATCACTCAGCTTGAGGAGATCGCCAAAGGCTACGAAGGCGTCCAGCAGGCTTACGCTATGCAGGCCGGCCGTGAGATTCGTGTCATGGTCGTTCCTGAGAGAGTCAGTGATGCCGATGCCGTCAGAATGGCGCAGCAGCTCCGTGAGCAGATTGAGACCACGATGACCTACCCAGGTCAGATCAAGGTCTCCGTCATCCGTGAGTACCGCGCTAACGAATTAGCGAAATAATCAAAGGAAGATGAGAATCCTTTTCTTTGGAGACATTGTAGGGAAGGTGGGTCGCGATGCGGTCCATCTTTCTTTGCCTAAACTCGTCAAAAAATATGGCGTTGATTTCGTCATCGCCAACGGCGAGAACGCCTCACACGGAAAAGGACTCACCGAATCCAATTACCATTTCCTTGTCGAAAGCGGTGTCGACTGCGTCACCCTTGGAAACCATTATCATGGGAAGAGCCAGATCGATTACTACATCGACGATGCCGATAATCTTGTGAGGCCAATCAACCTCAAAGGGTACGCTCTCGGAGAAGGCTCAGCCGTCTTCACCGTGAACGGCCTTGATGTCCGTGTCACCAATGTCATGGGTCAGGCTTTCATGAATGAAGAGGTGGAAGATCCAATCAAAACGATGGAAGACCTTTTGGAAGAAACCAAACCTTGCATCCATATCGTCGACTTCCACGCCGACTCAACAAGTGAGAAGGCCATCTTCGGACACTTCTTCGATGGCCGCGTAACCGCGGTTCTTGGCACCCACACCCACGTCGCCACGAGCGATGCTCACATCTTAGAAGGCGGAACGGCTTTCCAAAGCGATGTCGGAATGTGCGGTGACCCTGATGGCGTTATCGGTTTCGAGAAAGAAAGCGTCATCAACAGAATCGTCTATGGCGAAGGTCGTTTTGAGTTAAACGACAAAGCCAGGATGATGATCAACGCCGTCCTCATCGACGTTGACGAACTTACCTATAAAGCAACTGCGATCACCCCAATCGTCAGCATCGTGGAGAAATAGAATGAGCAAAGTTAAGATCATCAACAAACCTTGCCAGAAAGATGCGGCCAAGCGTCCGGAAGTGGAACGCGTTTTCGCTAACAGAAAAGTGCCAGAAATCCTAAAATCCTTCGCAAAAGGACGTTATTTCTATATCAGAACCTATGGATGTCAGGCCAATATCCGCGATGAGGAAGTCATGGCAGGCTTCTTAACTGAAGCCGGTTTTGAACGCACTTACGACCAGGCTAAAGCCGATGTCGCGATCATCAATACCTGCGCTGTCAGAGAGAATGCTGAAGAGAAGATCTATGGTGAGATCGGTTCCTTCAAAGCCAACCACACCAAGAACAAAGATTTCATTCTCATCATCGCTGGATGCGTCATGGGCGAAGACGGAGTAGGGGAGAGCTTAATCGCCACCTATCCTTTTATCAGCCTTGTCATCGGCACTCACGATGTCGCCAAGATCAACGACCTCATCGCCGAGCATCTCAAAGAGAAGAAATCGATCATCAATATCCGTTCATTCTCATCAGAGATTGTTGAGAACCTTCCGTCCGTTCGTCTCGATGACACTCAAGCTTTTGTTAACATCGCCTATGGATGCGACAAGTTCTGCACATACTGCATCGTCCCATTCACAAGAGGCCGTGAAAGAAGCCGTCACATCGAAGATGTCGTCGCCGAATGCAAGAAGCTCGTCGATGATGGCTATAAGCAGATCACTCTTCTTGGACAGAACGTTAATAGCTATGGTTTAGACCTTAAAGACGGAACAACCTTTGCCCGCTTGCTTGAAGAGGTTGCGAAACTTGGCGTTCCTCGCCTTCGTTTCCTCACTTCGTATCCAAGCCAGTTCGATGACGAGATGATCGACATCATGGCCAAATATGACAACATCGACAAATGGCTTCACTTCCCTGTCCAAAGCGGTTCCTCTTCTTGTTTAAGAAGAATGGCCAGAAGATACACCAGGGAAGAATATCTTGAGAGAGTCGCTGCTATCAAAAAGAAGATTCCAGATATCTCTCTTACCACCGATATCATTGTCGGTTTCCCAGGTGAGACCGAAGAAGAATTCCAAGATACCCTTAGCTTGGCTAAGGAAGTCGGATATTCGAGCGCTTTCACCTTTATCTATTCTCCTCGTCCAGGAACTCCTGCCGCCAAGATGGTGCAGGTTCCTCCAGAGGTCTCTCACGAAAGATTCAACCGCCTCAAAGCCTTGGTCGATGATTTGACCGCCGCTCACAGCGGAGCCATGGTCGGCAAAACCTATGAAGTCCTTGTTGATGGAACTTCTAAACGTGACTCAAATGTCCTTTCTGGATACGCGAGAAACGGCAAGCTCGTCAACTTCGTTGGACCTTCTTATCTCACCGGTTGCTTCGTTAAAGTTAAGATCCTTGAATCACATGTTTACTCCCTTAAGGGAGAAATGGTGGAAGATCCTCTCGTCGCAAAAGCCCGTGACGTCGCCTTCCATATGGAACACGATCCTTTATTAAAGGAATATGCTTCCCTCAATAACGAGATTTCCTCTGACCCAGAGATCAAAGCGATGGGCGAAGAACTTGTTAAGGCTAAAAAAGAACTAGCCTTATCAACGGGAACGGACAAACATAAAGAGAAGAAAGAAGAATATGAATCTATCCTAGCGAAGATTCGTAACCACCCTCTTCTTCAGAATAGAGACGCTCTAACAGAGAGAGTCGAAAGCGAACTCATCGCAATCAGGGATTCCATAAAATGATCATCGTTCTCACTGGCGCAACAGGAACCGGCAAAAGCGAATTAGCCATCGCCCTTGCCAAGAAGCTAGACGGCGAAATCATCAACGCCGACGCTTTTCAGGTTTATGAAGAGCTTAGCATCTCTACCGCTGCACCAAGCGAAGAACAGAAAAAGGAAGTCCCTCATCACCTTTACTCATTCGTTCCATTGACCGAAGGATATGACATCCATCGTTATCAAGAAGACGCGAGAAATACCATCAAAAAACTAAAAAACCTTGGCAAAACACCTATATTCGTTGGTGGAAGTGGCCTTTATATCCGTGCGGCTTTATATGACTATGACCTCACTTTAGACACATCTAACGTGGATATGTCGAAGTATGATTCCTGGACCAATGAAGCCCTTCATGAAGAGTTAGAGAAACTTGATCCGACAGAGGCTGAGAAGATCCCATATCAGAATAGGCAGCGCATGCTTAGAAGCATCATGATTTGCCTTGCTGCCGGAACAAGCAAAACCGAACTTCTCTCCAAGCAGAATCACGAACCTATTGAGAAGACCCTTTTCTTCGTTCTTGAGAAAGACAGAGAAGACCTTTACCCTGCTCTTGATAAGAGAGTGGACAAGATGGTTGAGATGGGTCTCGAGAATGAAGTCGTTCCTCTCCTTAAGAAGTATGGGGAAGACGCTCCGGCGTTCAGAGCCATCGGGGTGAAAGAGTTCATCCCTTACGTTGAAGGCAAACAAGACATCGAGACCGTTATCGAGAACATCAAACTCGATACGCGTCACTACGTTAAGCGCCAGGATACTTTCTTCAGGCATCAGTTCCCTGCCATTGAAGTTTCTTCTTTAGAAGATATATTGAAGGTGATTGAAAATGAACGAGACAATTGATTCAAGAACAACCCTTCTTATCGGTGAGGAAGCAGTCAAAACCCTCAAAGACAAAACCGTCGCCGTTTTCGGTTTAGGCGGAGTAGGGGGAACGGCTTTCGAATCGCTTGTGCGTGCAGGCGTTGGACACATCTATGCAGTTGACCGTGATGTAGTCGCTGAATCTAACCTCAACCGTCAGATCCTTTTCACCGCTGACCAGATCGGCGCCCAAAAAGCGTTATGCGCTTTCGTGAGAGCGAAGCTCATTAGACAAGATGTCGAAGTTGTTCCAATGAACTTCTCCGTTTCTGAAGAAACCCTTAAGGACAAAGATTTCGGCAAATGCGAATTCATCATCGACTGCGTTGATGACATCAAAGCCAAGATCGCCTTAATGAAATACTCAATCGAGAAAGGCATCCCAGACATCATCTGCTGTGGCATGGGAAACCGTCTTGATCCAAGCAAGCTCAAGATCGTCAAACTGAACCAAACCACAGGCGATCCTTTGGCCAGAGCCTTAAGAGCGGCTGCCAAGAAAGAAAATCTTCCTCTCGATAAATTCACCTGCGTCATCTCAACCGAAGAACCGCTTGTGAAAACAGAGCATCCTTCATCCATGATGATGGTCCCTTCCGCCAGCGGTTTATTGATATCGTTCTACGTAATAAAAAAACTAACGAACTTAAACATGGAGGATAAATCTTGTTAATCCCAGAATACGGACTCTTTGATGAAGTCGAGCTCAAGAAGCCTCACCCATGCACCGCTAGAAGCAAGCGTTTTCAAATCGTGCGTGTAGGCGCGGACATTAAGGTGAAGTGCCTTGGATGTGGAAACGTCATCATGATTGATCGCGACAAGTTCAATCAGAGGATCAAGAAAGTCATCGCCCACCACGAAGGCGAAATTAAATAATTTTCGGAAAAATCCCTGAAACCCCTCTATATGAAAAGCGGAGGGGTTTTTATGTATCGCCTTGAGAACGTGAGCAAGAGATTCGGTGACTTTCTCGCATTAGAGAACATCTCTTTTTCTCTTCCTTCTAATGGTCTTGTGGCAATCAAGGGGAAAAGCGGCTCAGGTAAGAGCACGCTTCTGAACCTCATGTCCTTAATGGAGACGCCAACGGAGGGGAAAATCTTTTATAAGGGCATAGACACCTCCTCCTTAAAGGAGAAGGAGAGGGACTCGTTTAGGTCGTTTGAATGTTCTTTCGTCTACCAGCATTTCAACTTAGAGGAAGAATTATCTGTCGTCCAAAACATTGAGCTCCCTCTCCAACTCCGAGGGGATAAAGATCAAGAAATCTACAGCAAATCCACGTCGCTTTTAGAGAAATTCGGCCTTTTTGAGCATAAAAACAAGAAGGTCAAACTTCTAAGTGGTGGCGAGAAACAGCGCGTCGCTTTATGCCGATCGATCATAACTGAACCCAAGGTTCTCTTTGCCGATGAACCAACCGGCGCGCTTGATAAGGGCAACGAGAAGATTGTCATGGATGAGCTTAAGGCACTCTCGAAAGACATACTCGTTGTCCTTGTCTCTCACAACGAAAGAATTATCTCCAAATACGCAGACCATGTGATCGAACTAAAAGACGGAAGGCAAATCTCGAAGCCGCTTTCTTTTCCTGAGGTCGAAGAAGAGATGGTTATTCGTAAGAAGAAAACCAATTATGGATTCCTCTCTTCATTCCTTGGGCATAACTACAAAGGCAATAAGGTTAAGAATGCGGTTGCTCTTATAAGCGGCGCTATCGGCTATGCCACATTGCTTTTGTCTTTAGGCTTCTATACAGGTTCTCAAAAGAAACTTGAGGAAGAACGTTCATCATCTCTTCTATATACGGTCGCGAACGTCTCAAAGAAAACCTCCTACGCGATTGAAGGTTCTCCCTTGAGCCTAAGCAAAACGGTTAGGCCATCCAAAGATGAGGTTGTCGAAGCCTTTAAAGGACTCGATGTCGTTATAGGTAATGATTACTCCTTTTTTCTTCCGACTTATAACGCATACGAGTCCAATGGCTTCCCAAAGGATCCGGTGGCCTTTTGTCCAATTAATGATCTCAGCCTAAAAGACAGGGAAAAAACTTTCCTCGTAGAGGGCAGGGCCCCGCAAGGAGAGAGCATGAGCTTTGCTCTCGTTAACGAAGAATTCGAAAAGAACCTCGGAGAGAAAGCCCTTGGCAAGATTCTTACTGTCAGAAGCAAAACAAAAGTGAGCGAAGGCGATATCACGGATGATGTAGAGCTCTCTTATAACTTCAGAGTTCTTGGTGTCGTCCATGAGTTCCCTTTCTTAAATGTTCCAAGGGTTTACTATTCATACCCTGCTTTGTCGAAAGAGATGGCAAGGACCAAACTCCCAAACATCTCTAAGGAAAGAGGCGAATCCGTGAGTGTCGCTTCTTTCGTCAGTGAAGCCTCCCCATCGTCAGAATACTCTGGTTACTCCTATCTGACGTTTTTCAAAGAAAAGGATATGTGGAGGATTGAGAATTCCGGGATGGAGGTAGGGGGACTATCTCTAACGAGCGACCCTCTAGCGATCAATCAGTCATTTATGGCTCTGACTGATGCGTTTGCCGGGTGTCTGATTCCTTTTATCATCATTGAGGTTTTAGGCATCGCCTTCATCCTGGGCTCACTCTCATATTCCTCTTTCATGGAAAGGAGGAAACAAGCGGCCATCCTTACGGCTCTAGGGGCTAGCAAGAATGACCGCTCCTTCATTTATGAAGGGGAAGGCTTTCTTAACGCCTTCCTCTCTTCAATAATCGCTTTGGTTTTGTCTTTCCCTTTGGAGAGACTTCTTTCCTCATATCTCAAAAGCCAAACGGGAATGTCATCTCTCATAGACATCCCATACTTCTCATATCTTGGATACCCTATGTTACCAATCGCTGTGACGATCGTTTTCGCCTTGATTGTTGCCCTATTTAGTTCAGCTTTGCCTTTAACGTTTGTGGCCAAGAGACCTCTAGCGGAGGAGTTAAGAGACGAATGAATTCCTTGGTCGTTAAACACCTTAGCAAGAGCTTTGGAGAAAGAGTCATCTTCAACGATGTTTCTTTCGCCCTTCCTGAGAAAGGTCTTTTCGTTGTCGTTGGAGAATCGGGAAGTGGTAAGAGCACTCTCCTAGAAATAGTGTCTGGACTAGACACCAAATATGGCGGAGAGGTTCTCACATTAGGAAAGAACCTTAGTCTTTTGAAAGAAGGGGAAATCTCGGATTTTCGCCTATCAAAAATCGGATTTATACGGCAAAACTATGATCTTTTGGGCTTGGAAGACGTTTTTGATAATGTCGCTTTGCCCCTTAGAGGAAGCAAGTTAGGGAAAAGAGAAATAAGACAAAAAGTGAAAGAGGCTCTCTATAACTGCAACCTTTGGGACAAAGAGAAACAGATGGTCGGTTCCATCTCCGGAGGCGAGAAACAAAGAGTCGCTTTGGCGAGGGCCTTGGTAAACAATCCAAACATTGTTTTGGCTGATGAGCCTACGGGTGCGTTGGATGAGAAGAACGCCGAGATCATCTATGAGCTTCTTTCCAAGATATCGAAAACCAGGCTTGTTCTTCTCGTCTCCCATGATCTTGAGAGAAGTAAGAAATATTGTGACTCGATCCTATACCTAGAAGATGGCGATATTCGTTTCGAGAAGACTTTGTCTTCTGATAGTAAGCCATATCTCTCTTCAAACATGACTAAAGAGAACAGGCCATCCATCCCCTTCTCAACTTGGCTTCGTCATGGATATCACCTTCTGAAGGCCAAGAAAGGAAGGACGCTTATCTCGGTCATCATTCTCGTATTTTCATTGGTGTCTTTAGGCCTGTCTCTATATGTTTCTCGAGACTTAGAAAGCGAACTGACAAAGGCTTTCTCCTCTTTAACGGGCGACGATGTCGTGGTCGTTGAGAAAGCAGGCTCCTCGCCATCCTTTGGAAGAGTGATTTCCGCAAGTGAAGAAGAAGTGGATCAAATTGCCTTCAAGAACTCTAAATACGTTGAGGGTTACGGCACTTCGTATATTGTCCCTTTCGAAAGCTATTTCCCAACCGCAAATCACATGTATTTCTCTTCTTATGGCAAAGCCATAGATATTCCTTCGATGTCGGTTAGGTCTATTAACGATTTCTTGTGGTTAGACGACTTCGTAGACAAAACGTTCTACCCATCTCTACCTAAGGTTCTAGAAGAAGACCAGGTCGTTCTTTCTCTTCCATATGCGGCCATGGTCAAGATGTGCGAAGGGCTTCACATAATCAGGGACTTCGAGAATCTCGGAAAGTCTTTGATGAACCAGCAACTAGATCTCTTTCTAGAAGTTGCCAATGACGATTGGTCATATGCAGACACTCAGTATTTCAAAGTCGTTTCGGTGACCGAAGGAGACTCTCCGACGATCCTCCATTACGACCACAAATGGAACGAACATATCTTCGAGGAAAGGATGAGGTTTCCTAGCGATAACGAGGAAAACAATTCCCTGCCATGGGTTCTAAAAAAGGCATATTTTCTGCAATTAAATGATGATTTGCAGGGTTTTTTCGAAAAATCGAGAAATGAAAAAGAAGGGAAAACATATGTTTATGAAAGGACTAGTTACACCTATGACCAAACACATAATCGGAAAGGCTTCGCTGGGTCTCTTAACCGGTATTATGTCTTTCTCTCTGACGGTGATTACCTTTCTCCGAAAAAGATTGAAGAGATAGGGAAGAGAGAATGCTTTGTCTCGGCCGAGGTCTATGGCGAGAATTCTTATTCCTTCTACCCTGACTCTTTAGCCTGTGGATTCACGAGCCCCTTCTTTCTGGGACCATCAAAAGAAGACGTCGAATTAGCCAGCGACGCCTTAACGAGGGTTCCAAGAGGCGATGCCATGAGCGACGTCAAACTCCCACCCAAGGTCGTCCTTGGAAACGTTCTGAAACCAAGAAATACAGCACTCACCTTCTCAAGTGATTTTTCAAATCTAACCGAAGGAAGAAAACCGGAGACATCATATGAGGTTTGTATCAGTACAAGTTTGAAAAACAAACTTGGGAAGCGTGAGACTCTTTATTGCGCTGGCATGGTCGAAAGCTCAATTTCTGGAGGTTATCTAGATCGTGATTACCGCATCGGAGAGCTGAAAGTCGTTGGGGTAGTGGAGAATGACCTCGATGTTCTATACGGCAACGAATACTGGTGCATCGACTATTGGAGGGATGTGCTTGGAATGAGTTCCTTCCTGCTTGGTCCTTCAAAGGCGGTTTTCCGACTCAAGAAAGGCTATGACGGTGCTGAAGTGACAAAGATTTTGGGTGCTCAATATTCCGATTATCGGTTCGTCGATCCGACCGAAAACGTCAAAGAATCCGTCTCAAGTGTCACATCTTACGTAAAACTTGCGCTAGAAATTGCGAGCATCGTCACTTTGGTGACCGCGGGCTTCTTGCTTCTCGTCGTCGCTCTCCTAACGGGCTTAGAGAATAAACACGAAGGAAAGCTGCTTCATACCCTCGGAATCAAGCGAGAAGAGATTTTCGAGAGTTATGGAGCGAGTCTTCTTATCGTCACAATTTATTCGATAATCACTTCAGTTTTTGCTCTTTTCTCTTTAGAAGTAGCAGTGGATTCCGTCATAAAAGAGAGCTTCTCTTCAAATGCTACGTTTTATCCAGATTTCATTCCGCCTCTAGTCACAGTCGCCATCGGACTTTTGGGTCTTGTCATAGCCCTCATTTTCATCAGGCTCTGGGTGAAGCGGAGAAATTTTTTGAAAGAAGAGGAAAAATCTTAGGTTTACCTATATCTTTTTGAAGGCGATAAATGATATATTTATCTCAGCAATTTTTCATTACATTGCAAGAAAGGATGTTATGAAGGGATCTGTCAAGATGTTCAACAAGGAAAAAGGTTTTGGTTTTATCCGTGCCGAGGATAACCAGGATTACTTCTTCCACTACAGTTCCATCATTAGCGAAGAACGTTATAAGAGCCTCGACCAGGGCGACAACGTTGATTTCGAAGTCGACGAGAATAACGCTCGTGGCCTCCGCGCTAAAGATGTCAAAAAAGTTCAGTAGTTCGTTGTAAATATATATTTTTGAACTAAAGCCTCCGATTTATCGGGGGCTTTTCATTAGATTTCATCGAAAGAAAAACAATTAGATTTTTCTTTTATTCAATTCAAAACGAGATAGAGATATAATCTCTACGCAACATAGGATTAGAAGTTGTTTTATGGCATTAAAAGCAGGTATCGTCGGCCTCCCAAACGTAGGCAAATCAACACTCTTCAACGCGATAACGAATTCGCACGTTTTGGCGGAGAACTACCCATTCGCGACCATCAACCCAAATACTGGTGTCGTTTTGGTCCCAGATGAGAGGCTCGATTATCTCACCAAAGCCTTCAACCCAAAGAAGAAGATCAACGCCACTTTCGATTTCTATGACATCGCTGGTCTCGTCAAAGGCGCCTCCAAAGGAGAAGGCCTTGGCAACCAGTTCCTTGCGGCCATCCGTGAGTGCGATGCCATCGTTGAAGTCGTCCGTTGTTTCGATAACGCAGCCGTCCTTCGTTACAACGAAGAACCAGTCGACCCAGCCAACGACATTGATGTCATCAACCTCGAGCTTTCGATGGCCGATCTCGATACGGTCAACAACCGCATCGGCAAAATGGAATCCAAAGCCAGAATCACCAAAGATAAGCAGGCTCTCTACGAAATGCCTATATTGACCGCTATCAAAGCCGTCCTCGAAGAAGGCAAATCCGCCAGAACCGTCAAAGGCTTAACGAGCGATCAGCTTGAGTACGCAAGAAAGAATTTCTTCCTTCTCTCGCTTAAGCCAATCCTTTATGTCGCCAATGTCGCCGACAGCGATTACGCTGACCTCGACAACTGCGCTTACTACCAAACCGTCAAAGCCATCGCCGCTCAGGAAGGTGCGGAATGCATCCCTCTCTCTTGCGGAATCGAATATGAGATTTCCCAGCTTTCTAGCGAAGAGGAGAAGAAGGAGTTCCTTGAGAGCATCGGCGCTACCGAATCTGGCTTGGACAAACTTGTCAAAGCTTCTTACAAGCTTCTCAATCTCTCAACCTTCTTGACCTGCGGAACCGATGAGTGCCGTGCCTGGACTTTCAGAAACGGCATGACCGCTCCTCAATGCGCAGGTATCATCCACAGCGATTTCGAGAAAGGCTTCATCAAAGCCGAGATATACAAGTTCGAAGATTTCAAAACCTATGGCAGCGAGCTTGCTGTCAAAGAGGCTGGAAAGCTTCGCTTTGAAGGAAAGGATTACGTGATGCAAGACGGCGATGTCGTCTTCTTCCGCTTCAATGTATGAGCTACAGAATTGGACATGGCGAAGACATACACGCTCTCGTCGAAGGGCGTAAGCTCATCCTCGGCGGAGTGAACATCCCATTCGAGAAGGGCCTCCTCGGACACAGCGACGCGGACGTCGTTTACCATGCGCTCAGCGACGCGCTCCTAGGCGCCATCGCGGGCGGTGACATCGGCCAGCTCTTCCCAACGAACGATCCTCTCTACGACAATCTCGATTCATCGATCATCGTCAAAGAGTGCTACCGTCTCGTCAAAGAGAAGGGATACAAAATCAACAACGTTGATATCTCTATCGCCGCCGAGAAACCTCATCTCATGAAGTACCTCGACGAGATGAGAAACAATATCGCCAGACTGCTTGAAACCAGCATCGAAAACGTTTCCCTCAAAGCCATGACCAACGAAGGCTTTGACGCAGTAGGGGAAGGCAAAGCCATCAGGGCAACCGCCATCGCCCTCATCGAAAAGGAGTGAACAATGACCAACGAAGAACAATTAAAAGTCATAATCGCCGAAGCTCTTACTAAGCTTGGAGCCGCTTGCACTTCTAATGAAGTCATCGTCACCCCAAGCAAAGACCTCGCTCATGGCGACTATGCCTGCAATTCCGCCCTCAAATATTCGAAAATCCTTGGCAAAAAGCCTTTGGAATTGGCCGAAGAGATTAAATCCAGCATCTCTAGCGACCTTGTCGATCATATCGAAATCGCTGGCCCTGGATTCATCAATTTCTTCCTCAAGAAAGAATCCCTTTCCTCCATCGTCACGACCATCCTTTCCCAGGGAGACCACTTCGGTGACGGTGAGAAGAAGAATAAGAAATACGACGTCGAGTTCGTCAGCGCCAACCCAACCGGCGACCTTCACTTAGGCCACACCAGGGGAGCCGCTCTCGGAGACAGCGTCTGCAACATCCTCGAGAAAGCCGGATACGACGTTACCCGTGAGTACTACCTCAACAACTGCGGCAACCAAGTCGAGCATCTTGGCCATTCCATCAGAGCCCGTTACCACGAACTCTTTGGTGAGCCTCTTGACCTTGGAGACGATGACTACCATGGTGTTGATCTCATCAAGATCGCCGAAGGCATCAAAGAGCAGTATGGCGACAAGTTCTTGAAGGACACCAAAGAGTCCCATGACTTCTTCATCGAGCACGGCATCGAAGTCGAGCTTGGCAAGATCATGAAGGACCTTAACGACTTCGGAGTCCATTTCGACAAGATCAGCAAAGAATCCGATATCCGCGCTGGCTCAACCATCGCCGACACAATCGCTTTCCTTAAGGAAAAAGGTTATGTCTACGAAAGCGAAGGAGCCACTTATCTCAGAACCAGCGACTTCCTTGATGACAAGGACCGTCCAATCATCAAGAAAGATGGTTGCTACACATACTTCCTTCCAGACGTTTGCTATCACTACGAGAAGATGAACCGCGGATTTGACCAGCTCATCGTCATGCTTGGCGCCGACCACTTCGGATACATCAACCGTATGAAGAGCGCACTCATGATGAAAGGCTACTCACCAGACGCCTATGAAGCCGACATCTACCAGATCGTCCGTGTCTACAAAGACGGTGCTGAGGTCAAGATGTCCAAGCGTACTGGAAAAGCCATCACCCACAGGGAACTCGTTGCAGAAGTTGGCAAAGACGCCGTCAGATATTTCTTCGCTGAGAGGAACGGCGACACCCACCTCGACTTCGACCTTGATTTGGCCACCAGCCACAGCAAAGACAACCCAGTCTACTATGCTCAGTACGCCCATGCGCGTTGCACTTCCCTTCTTGAAATGGGAAAGGACATGGTCGACGATTCTATCACTCCAGTCTTGGCAAGTGCCAAAGAAGGTGATATTTTGAAGCAACTCGCCCAATTTCCTAGTATGATAGAGGCTGCGGCGAACGCTAGAGCACCTTATAAGGTTGCCAACTACATTCAGAAATTAGCTCAGCTAATCCATGAATACTATGCCGCTACGAAGATCATCGACCGCGATGACAAGGCGAGCACTGCCTCGAGATTATCCCTCATCAAAGCCTGCCGCATTGTCCTTCGCAATGCTCTCGCTCTCTTGGGTGTTAGCGCCCCTGATAAAATGTAATAAGGAGAAACAAAGATGAAGAAAAACAAATCCATGCGCGATTGCGCCTATGACGAATTAACCACTGCCGGACGCTCCCTTCCATTTGCCGAACTCTATGGTCTTGTCGCTATTGACCTTGAGATGACCGAAGAAGAGAAAGCCGCTCATATGGGCGCCTTATATACCGACCTCACCCTCGATGGCCGTTTTGTGACCCTCGATGGCAATGTCTGGGATCTCCGTTCCCGTCACACCTATGACAAAGTCCACATCTCCGTCTCTGACATCTATGATGCGACCGAAGCCGATCAGGCTGATGTCGACCCAGAGGAGAATGAGGGCGACGAACTCGCTGAGCCAACCGGTGAAGAAGGCGAGGAAGGCGAAGGAAACGAAGAAGAGGAAACCAGTGGAAACGCTGCCTCTCTCGAGTCCTTTGGCATCAACGACTAACTTCGTTAAACCATTAAAAATAGCTGGTCCAGAAATTGGTCCAGCTTTTTTCATTTTCCTCTAGTGAAATTTTTTGGAAGAGTGTAAACTTTTTTTGGAGGTAATACATAGCATGAAAGAACTTACCAAATCAATGGAGAAGCTTCCTTTAATAGTCAAGCTTATCCTTTGCATCCCATTCTTGGACATCGTCTGGTCCGTCTGGAAACTCTTGAAAGGCATCATCTCCGGTGACGTCCTCAAGATCATCCTTGGCATCCTTTGCATCATCCCAGGCGCTGCGTTCATGTGGATCCTTGACATCATCTGGGTCATCGTCTGCAAACGTCCATTCTGGTTCAAGGACTAATCTAAAGTGGAATCAAGCCTCCCTTGTGGAGGCTTTTTTCTTATCCGAAGGAGTATAATGTTTCCGTATGTGGGAAAGAGAAATCGAAGAGATGAAAAACGCCGCCCTCTTGGCGGAGAAGAAGATCCTTGAGGTCTATCATTCCACTTTTAAAGTGGAAACCAAGTCCGATGACTCTCCAGTCACCGAAGCGGACAAAGCCGCTGACAAAATCATCAAGGACTATCTCAAAGAGAGATTCCCGGATTACGCTTTCCTCACCGAAGAGAGTGTTGATACCAAAGAGAGGCTCCACAAAGACCTTCTCTTCATCATCGACCCAGTTGATGGAACCGTTGAGTTCGTCAATAAGAGAGGTGGTTTCAGCACGAACATCGCCCTTTGCTATAAGAACGAGATTGTGGCGGGGGTCATCAATATCCCTCTTGAGCAAATGACTTATTATGCGGTCAAAGGCCAAGGGGCGTATAAAGAAGGACGAGACAAAAATCCACTTCGTATTCATGTCTCGGATAGGGTTGGAAAGAACCTCCGCGCCCTCATCTCCATCAGCCATCTTATAGATAAGGAAAAAGCCCAGATCGAAAGGCATAAGGAGTGCTACGAATCTGTTACCCCGTGTGGCGCTGCCACCAAGTTCTGCAGGATCGCTGAAGGCAAAGCCGATGTCGCTATTCGCTATAGCGTCGACACCAAAGAATGGGATACGGCAGCAGGGGAGATCCTCCTCGAGGAAGCCGGCGGTTATTTCACCAATATCCACTTAGAGAAATACACCCACAACAGAGAAGACGTATATAACCGCGATGGTTATGTCGTGGCCAACGATTTGAGGAACGCTCTTTTTTGAAATAAGCGCGTTTTGCAGATGATTTTATGAAAAAAAGCTGGGATTTCCAGCTTTTTATTTTTCTTCGTCGAGCTTCTTGTATTGCTCTTCTTTTCTTTTGAGATAAGGATCAAGGACATCAAGCGGGGCGTTCATCGCGCTGTCGCATCTGATGACTCCTGGGACTTCCTCAACGAGAATGGTTTCAATGCCCTGGGAGATATCCGCATCGGCATAGGCACATCCTTCGCAAGCGCCAACCATGTTGACATAGACGACTCCGTCCTTGTAGCCAACGTACTCGACGTTGCCTCCTTCTCTTTGAAGGAATGGACGAATTTTATCTAATACTATTTCAATTTGTTTCTCGATTGCTTCCATAGCGCAACGAATATTGTAGCCATTTTTTCTTTAGTAACAAGTAAAGTGTTAAGACGAGTTTGCTATTATTCGTTATAATAACCCCGTTATGAAACTTGCTCTTTGCTACGTCAATTTGCTCCGTGCCCTCAATACTCTTGATCTCGAAGGTGTCGAAGTGACTGCCGAAGGCCTCACCAAGGTCCTCAAAGGCGTCATCGATTTCGAGACCATCAAGTATGTCAACTCGAGCGCTTTCGGATACTTCCCTTCCTACACCGGAAGAAGAACGAAAGGCCGCATCAACCATCTCATGGGCAACGGTTATCTCGAAAGCAAGGACTCATTCTTATGTCTCACCTCTAAATGCGATGAACTAAACCTTCGTCCGTTAGAGAGGAAAGACTTCAAGATGCCAGAGAGCAAAAACATCAGATTCAAAAGAGGATAGATAGTATGAAGAAAATGACTGACAAGAAATTCGAAGAATGGCCATTTCAGGTTCCTAACTTCGCTAACGTCGGAGCCCGCTTGAAAGGTTTCGCCGATTTATTCGCCAAAGCCTCTTCCCCAGAAGAAGCCTTAAAGATCTGGAAGAAGTGCACCCGCCTCATCGAAAGCGTCGAAGACAAGATTACCCACGTCTCCGTCCTTTTCTCTCTTGAGACCACCAACAAGAAATACGAGAAGGCCATGAAGAAGATCAACAACGCCATGCCTCTTCTCGAACTTGAGACCCAGAAGCTCTCCAAGGCCTATCTTGAATCTCCATATCTCGAATACCTTGAGGGCAAATTAGGCAAGCTCCTCACCAAGATGTACCAGTATGAGCTCAAGAAGAGCGATGAATCCGTCGTCGCCCTCAAACAAGAGGAATCCGAGCTCGTCATGAAATACCAGGCTGCGACCGCTGCCTTATCCTTCGAGTTCCGCGGAGAGAAATACAACATGCCTCAGATGGGCAAATTCCTCCAGGACACTGACCGCGAAACCAGAAAAGAAGCGGCGGAAGTCTACTATTCCGGCCTCAACGCTCACAAAGACGAACTAGAGGATATCTTCGATAAGCTCGTCAAAGTCCGTACCGAGATGGCCAAGAAGATGGGCTACAAGTCCTACACCGAACTCGGCTACATCATGATGAACCGTTATGACTACAACCCAATGATGGTTGCCGCATACCGTGAGCAGATCAAAGAGGTCGTCACTCCTCTTGCCGCCAAGATCGTGAGAAAGCAGATCGCCCGCTTAGGAATCAGGAACCCAGAGATCTATGATCTCAACCTCATGTTCCCTAACGGCAACCCAACTCCAAAAGGAACCACCGAAGATAAGGTCAATGCTGCAGTTAAGATGTATGACCAGATGTCACCAGACACCTCCAAATACTTCCGTTATATGAAAGACCATAACCTCCTCTTCCTTGATGCCAAACCTGGCAAACAAAGCGGTGGTTACATGACCTATTTCCCAATCCAGAGAACCCCAATCATCTTCTCTAACTTCAACGGCACCTCTGGTGATGTCGATGTCCTTACCCATGAGTTCGGACATTCCTTCCAAGCTTTCGAGTCTGCTGATATCAAAATCCCAGCTTACCGTTCACCAACCGCTGAATCCTGCGAAATCCATTCCATGTCTATGGAATTCTTCGCCGAACCATATATGGATCTCTTCTTCGATGAGCCTGACAAATACCGTTACGCCCATCTTGCTAGCTCCATCTGCTTCCTCCCATACGGCGTCTCCGTCGACGAGTTCCAGCACTGGGTCTACGCTCACCCTGAGGCCACGCCAGCTGAGAGAGATGAGCAGTGGCACAGAATCGAAGAGAAATACACCCCATGGAAGGTTGAGGCGGAAAGAAACTGTGAGTACCTTTACACCGGTCACCGCTGGCTCACCCAGATCCACATCTTCGAGCTTCCTTTCTACTACATCGATTACACGCTTGCTCAGGTGTGTGCGTTCCAATTCTTCAATAAAGACAGGCGTTCACACGATAACGCGTGGAAGAAATACATTAAGCTTTGCAAGCTTGGTGGCAAATTCACCTTCTGCGAGCTCGTCAAGAAAGTGGGGCTTGAGGTCCCATTCGATGAAGGAGTCCTTGCTAAGACAGTCAAGCCTCTCGAAAAGGTTCTCCGCGATTATCACCCAGAAAACTTCTAGGAAAACGCCCTCTGAAAATGAGGGCTTTTTTCTTGCAAACAGAGCTCAAAAATTGAGCATTTATGAAACTTTTTTCAGGTTTTCAGAAATATATCAGTATTTGATTAGCGACATTCTATTTCGGAAGCGGTTTTAAAGAAAATAAATAAATTATTTATAATCGCTATCTTTTTACCACTTTATATCAAAAGACGACTCGCAAGAAAATATGCATATTTTTTCCAAATGTAACCGTTTTCATGAAAATAAATGATTTGATTCTGTAGTATTTTCATTTAGCGTGGTTTATATTCAATGTGTCGAATCGCTAAATCGACATTTCGTATAATTGCCCTAATTGGTGGGAAGTCTCTACGTTGGACCTTAATCCAACACTACGAAGTCACAAGATCGTTAGATTTGTGTTTTGATGTTTAGACTTACTTCTCCTATTCCGGTAATTATCGAATCCATTTAGGAGAAAGAAAGAAACATGAAAAAACAACTCTTAGCACTCACCGCCATGCTTGCCATTGCTGGTCTTGCCAGCTGCACCGGCAACACCGAGAAGATGAAAGTCGGTCTTTTAACTCTTCACGGTGAAGATTCCACCTATGACAAGAACTTCATCGACGCTTTCAAAGCTGCCTGCGACGCCAAAGGCGTTGATGGCAAAGTCCAGACCGGCGTCGACGAAGGCGCCGCTTGCACCACTGCCGCCGACAACATGGTCGACGATGGCGCTAAATTAATCTTCGCCGATTCCTTCGGCCACGAAGAATACCTTCTTAAATCCGCTGAAAAAGCCGCTAACGTCCAGTTCTGCCACGCTACCGGCAACCAGGCCCACACTGCCAAACAGGCCAACTTCCACGATGCCTTCGCTTCCATCTATGAAGGCCGCTACCTCGCTGGTGTTGCTGCTGGCATGAAGCTCCAGGAAATGATCACCGCTGATGCCTCCACCTCCAAGAAGATCGGCTACGTCGGTGCCTTCCCATACGCCGAAGTCATCTCTGGCTTCACCTCCTACTACCTTGGTGTCAAGTCCATCGTTTCCGATGTCACCATGGAAGTCCGTTACACCAACTCATGGTATGACGAGACCGCTGAAAGAACCGCTGCCAACGCCCTTATCGACGGCGGCTGCTCCATCATCTCCCAGCACGCCGACTCCTGGGGTGCTCCAACCGCTTGCGAAGCCAAGAACGTTCCAAACATCTCCTACAATGGTTCAACTGAATCCCAGTGCCCAAACACCTTCGTTATCTCTTCCAAGATTAACTGGCAGCCATACTTCGAGATGTGCATTGATGCCGTCAAAGAAGGCAAGTCCATCGACACTGACTGGACCGGCACCATTGCTACCGAATCCGTCCAGATCACCGAACTTGGCAAGAAGGCCCCAGCCGCTGGCACCCAGGCCAAGCTTGACGAAGTGAAAGCCAAGCTCAAATCCGGAGAAATCAAAGTCTTCGATTGCAGCACCTTCACCGTTAACAACGCCAAAGCTGACACCTCTGACTTCAGCAAAGCTTCCTACATCACCATGGACGCCGATGGCCACCTCACTGGCTACCTCGCCGATGTCGATTTCGATAAAGCCTACACTGGTGACACCGAAGCCATCAAGACCGAAGGCGGCAAGACCTACTTCGCTGAATCCGAGAAGCGTTCCGCTCCATACTTCGACATCATCATCGATGGCATCTCCATTGCCTAATTTCCTCTCTAGGATTTAGTCATAAGTCGAAACTAGTCCCAAGGGCCTTAAAAGCCCTTGGGAATTTCTAATTTATAGGGCATAATAGTTACATGAAAAAGACCGTTGAAAAAGAGATTAGCGTAAGATTCGAAAACATCACCAAAACCTTCGGATCTGTCATCGCCAACGAAGACATCACCTTTGACGTCTACAAAGGCGAGATCCTTTCCCTTTTAGGTGAGAATGGCAGTGGCAAGACCACTCTCATGAACATGCTTTCTGGCATCTATTTCCCTGATGAAGGACAAATCTATGTCAATGGGGAAAAGGTAACGATCGCTTCGCCGATGGATGCTTTCAGGCTTAAGATCGGCATGGTCCATCAACACTTCAAACTCATCGACGTTTTCTCTTGCCTTGAGAACATCGTTCTCGGTATCAAGGATAAAGAAAAGGCCGATATGAGAAAAGCCGCTGTCGCAGTTAATGAAATCTGCAACAAGTACGGCTTCGAACTCAACCTTGCCAAAAAGGTCTATGAGCTCTCCGTTTCTGAGAAACAAACCCTCGAGATCATCAAAGTCCTTTACAGAGACGCTGAGATTCTCATTCTTGATGAGCCAACCGCCGTTCTCACGCCTCTTGAGATCAGAAACCTTTTCACTGTTCTAAAGAACATGAGAAAAGACGGAAAGACCATTATTATCATCACCCACAAACTCAACGAGGTTATGGAGATCTCCGATAGAGTCGCCATCCTCCGCAAAGGCCAATATATCGACACCGTCAAAACAAGCGAGACAAATGAGAACAAGCTCACTGAAATGATGGTTGGCAAAAAGACCACCCTTAATATTGACCGTACCGAACCAGTTAACGTTCAAGACCGTCTTCTTGTCGAACATTTGAATCTTCGTAACATGGATGGTACCAAAGTCGTCAATGATGTGAGCTTCATCGCCCGTTCAGGTGAGATTCTTGGCATCGCCGGTATCGCTGGCAGTGGTCAGCGTGAGCTTCTTGAGGCCATTGCCGGTCTCAAACCAGGCTATAGAGGCAACGTCATCTTCAACCGCCCAAAGAAGAACCTTCCAGTCTCTTTCTTCCACAAAACATACGCTCAGGTCGTGAATATGGCCAAGAATGGAGCGTTCCACTACGAAGACGGAACTCCTGTCTCCTTCGATGGCATGAGCCCAAAGAAAATCAAAGATCTCGTCAACAGCGAGAAAGTCTTATTCAACGAAGATGAGGTTTATAACCTTAGGAACCTCAACCCACGCAAGATCCGCGAACTCGGCGTTCGTCTTTCTTTCGTCCCTGAGGATCGTCTTGGCATGGGCCTTGTCGGAAACATGGACCTTGTCGACAACATGATGCTTCGTAGCTACCGCAAAGGCAAAGGCTCAAAGCTCAACAGAAAGAAACCTGAAGCGCTTGCCGATGAGATCGTCAAAGAGCTTGATGTCGTCACCCCAAACATTCATACACCAGTTAGAAAACTATCTGGCGGAAACGTCCAGAAAGTCCTCGTCGGAAGAGAAATCGCCTCTTCCCCAAAAGTCCTTATGGCCGCTTATCCGGTCCGCGGACTCGATATCAATTCCTCTTACCTCATCTATAACCTCCTCAACAAAGAGAAGGAGGAGGGGAGCGCCGTTATCTTCGTTGGCGAAGACCTTGACGTTCTTCTCGCTCTCTGTGACCGCATCCTCGTCATGTGCCAAGGTCAAGTCACCGGTATCGTCGATGCCAGAACGACAACCAAAGAAGAAGTTGGTTTGCTTATGACGAGTACTGAAAAAGAAGAGGAGGTAAAAGAGAATGCCTGAGAAAATGACAGCAAAAAAAGAAAAGAACAAGCTCTTCCACGTTGAAAAACGTTTTGATATGCCTCTTTGGCAGTCCCTTTTGATCAGATTCGGTTTTATCGTCGTCGCTCTTTTCATCGCTCTTCTTATCTTGACCATCTCTTATGGAGTTAACCCGTTCGCCGCGGTTGGTCAGATGTTTATTGGTTCTTTTGGCACTCCAAAAAGGTTTTGGGACTTCTTTCGTGATGGCGCCCTTCTCCTTGGTGTAGGTCTCGCCCTCATCCCGTC
Organism: uncultured Erysipelotrichaceae bacterium; assembly: GCA_902802355.1. GTDB lineage: Bacteria > Bacillota_I > Bacilli_A > RFN20 > CAG-826 > UBA4951. The sequence goes on along the minus strand of CADCLU010000001.1, from coordinate 29,935 downwards.
CTTCAAAATGAAATTCTGGAACCTTGGAGGTAACGGTCAAATCATCGTTGGCGCATTGGTGTCTGCAATCCTGATGATTGATCTTGGCGGTAAACTTCCTGATGCGGTGGTTCTCCTCATCATGATTCCATCCTCGATCCTTGCTGGTGCCGTCTGGGCCGCTATCCCAGCCATCTTCAAAGCTCTTTTCAATACCAATGAATCGCTTTTCACCCTCATGATGAACTATGTTTCCGTTGGTCTTGTTAATGCCTTCATCATGTTCAAGTATCCAATCGGATCACACATCATTCCAAGACTTAATAATGCAAATTTCCCAACGCTTTTTAATGACAGCTTGCTCATTATCTTGATTGTCCTCGTCTTGCTCGCCTTTATGGTTTATTATCTCAAGTTTAGCAAGCATGGTTACGAACTCAGCGTCGTTGGTGAATCCATGAATACCGCCCGTTACGTTGGCATCAACGTCAAGAAAGTCATTATAAGAACCATCGTTGTTTCTGGTGCCATATGCGGTTTTATTGGATGCTTACTTGCCAGTGGCGTTGACTTCACCGTAATGCCTACAACCGGTAACAATATGGGTTTCACCGCTATCATTGCAGTGTGGCTTGCGAAGTTTAACCCGATTATTACGGCTGCTACGTCGTTCTTCATCGTCTTTATCACTAGAGGCATGACCAAGGTTCAAAGCGACAACAACATCATGAATGACGCCACTCCAAACCTCGTCATCGGTCTTATCTATTTCTTCATCATCGGATGCGAATTCTTCATCGAATATAAGCTTCTTATCAATAAAGGCGGAAAGGAAATGAAAATCACTGAGTTCATCAAGAGCCTTTTCACCTCCAAAGTTGATAAGGTCAAACTACCGCCAGCCACAGAAGGCGTAGAAGAAGAGGAGGTTAAGTAAAATGGGTGACTTTTCTTGGGTATTAGTCGGCTTAATCGACGCCATTTCTCTTGCCGTCATCTTCTTGTTTGGCTGTATTGGCGAGACCATCAACGAAAAAGCTGGAAACCTCAATCTTGGTATTCCTGGCGTCATGTGCATCGGCGCTGCTGGTGGCGCGGTTGGTGCGCTTGTTTACATGAAGACCATCTACAAAGTTCTTCCGATCGACATCGATGCGATTAGCTTCTCGTTTGGAAGCCTCGTCTCATATATTCTCTTGATGCTCTTCGTCATCATCTTCGTCACTATCTTCGCAGGTCTTTCTGGACTTCTTTTCTCCTTCCTTACAACCTCCCTCAAAGCTAACCAAAACGTCACAGGTTTGGCTCTCACGACCTTTGGTGCCGGCTTTGCGGACTTCATCATGGGCCTTATCAGAACGACCGAGAATAAGCCTCTCTTCACAATCGCAAGTAAGATCATCCGTTTCCATCTCCCATTCAATGAAGCTGCTTTAGGGCAGGCTGGAATGCTGTTATTAGGAAATGGCCTATTTGTCTATCTTTGCTTCGCATTAGCGATTGTTGTCTTCTTAGTCCTCAACAAGACTAGAATTGGTTTGTCCGTTAGGGCTATCGGCGAGAATCCTGCTACTGCTGACGCAGCTGGCATTAACACCGACAAATATAAATATTTTGCAACGATGATTGGGTGTGCCATTGCCGGGTTTGGTGGCTTCTTCTACACGATGTCCCACGTTGGCGGAACCTGGGAGAACAGTGCTACGCTCCAAGGCTTAGGCTGGATGGTTCTTGCTCTTGTCATCTTTACAGTTTGGAACCCTTTGCTTGCTATTGTAGGTTCGGTGATTTTCGGATTCCTTATGTCCTTGCCGTATGTTATTCCTGGCATCGGTTTTGTCGAGATGGAACTCATTAAGATTCTTCCATACGCCGTCACCATAATTGTTCTTATCTTCACTTCGATACTAGGAAAGAAAAATGTCTTGCCGCCAGGTTCTCTTGGCGTCAACTACTTCCGCGAGGAACGTTAAGCAAAAAACAAAAAAGGACTGCAAATCGCAGCCCTTTTTCTTTTTACTCAAACTTTTCTTTGAGGTATTTGATATACGGTTCAGCGCTTAATGGCTTACCGACGACCTTCATGATCCAGTCGTTAGGTTTGAGATAGTCGTAGCAGTAGTCCTTCTCTTTCATCCACTTAACGATCTTGTCGATGCGGTTATCTTTGATCGCGCCTTCGAAGTCCATCTCTTGCTCAATCTTCTCTTTGATCATCGCGCCATAGAGGTTTCCTAACGCGTATGAAGGGAAGTAGCCCCATAAAGCTTCAGACCAATGGGTGTCCTGCATGCAGCCGTCTTTGTCGCTTGTGACTTCAACGCCGAGATAGTCGTGGTATTTCTGTTTCCAGATAGCAGGGACGTCCTCACATTCGATCTTGCCGTTGATGAGGTCTTTCTCGATCTCGTAACGGATGATGATGTGGAGGCAATATGAGAGTTCATCGGCTTCGCATCTGATTAACCAAGGCTGGATCTCATTCATGAGATGGTAGAAGTCTTCCTCAGGAATCTTGCCAAGTTCAGGGTCAAGAGTCTCAGCGGCGTCTTTCTGAAGGATTGGCATGAAGGCCTTGCTTCTTCCGATGATGTTCTCGAAGAAACGGCTATGGGTTTCGCAGATTGCGCTTGTGGCCATGTTCTCGACATGGTTCTCGAACATCTCGTCGGTCCAGTTCTGGAACTCGAGGGCGTGGCCGCCTTCATGGAGGCAGGTGAAGACGTTGCTTCTCCAGTCCTCAAGAAGGAACTTGGTGGTGACTCTGGCGTCGTTTTTCGCAAGAGCGTCGCTAAACGGATGGGCGGATTCCATAAGGGCGCCTTTATCCATGTCGTAGTGGATGGCTTTAAGCATCCTTAAGGACATTTCTTTCTGTTTGATCTTGTCGTAGCTCTTTAAAGCGGGAATTGCATAGGATTTTTGTTTTTCTTTAGCCTTTTTGAGTAATGGGATGAGGGTTTCCTTCAAAGGGTTGAAGATGGAATCGATGAAGGCCTCGTTGTTCCCTGGCTCATAAGAATCGAGGCAGGTGTCATAAGGGGTTTGGCCTTCTTTCATCATCTTTCTAGCGACTTTCCTAGAAGATTCGACTTGTTTCTTCCAGTAGGGGAGCCAGCCTTTGAAATCGTTCTTTGGGCGGCAGATTCTCCATTGTTCGTTGCAATCAGAGATTGTGTTTCTGTATTCGAGATACTCATCGAGAGTGAACTTCTCCATGAATTCGATCTCTTTGTAGAGGTTCTCAAAGAGTCGCTTCTCCATAGGATTCGCGTTCTTGTCTTCTTTGCCTTCCTTGACGATGGCGATGAAGTCTTTGTCCTGCGAGATCTTCGCAAGCTCAGCGAACCAGTGGTTAAGAAGTTCGGATTCGTCTTTGATCGCGTCCTTTCCTGCTACGCAGGCAAGGTCGTAATAGATAATCGATGTGGTGGTCCTTAGTCTCCTCATCTTCTCGAGATAAGGAAGGATCTTCATATATGCGTCACAGTGTTCCATAAATAGTCTCCTATCAGCCACATATCTTATCATTGAGGCTTTTCTTCCTAAAGGAAAGTAATAAAAAAACGGCCGCAGCCGTTTATTGTTGTTCTGTCGCGAGGCTCGCTTCTTTATGAGGCGCTAGCTTCCTGATGACCCACAAGATCCAGTAGACGATCTCGAAGAAGACAAATGACAAGGCAATAAAGCCTAAGACATAGAGAAGAAGGAATACTGGATAAGGAACGACAGGATAGATCTCAGATAGGACTGGTAAGGTGCATTTGAAGTAAGGGCTGATGAAGAACATGTTGAAGGTCTCGCCGCCGGTGATTCCGCTCTTGACGAAAGTGATGTTGAGAATCATCGCCACAACGATGAAGGCAAGGAAAGGCACAGGGGTTTTGCTGAAGATTTTGAGATTAAACCTGCGTCCAAGCCACACTGCGGTGAATATACCAACAACGATCATGATGCCATGATAGAGAAGGGTTTGGACATTGATGACAATGGTGTCGATCAAGGCTTGCTCAGGATAGATGAGGGTAGCAAGACCACCGATTGTGATGAAGCAGACGGTGAATCCGACGCAGCTCTCCCAGATGAATTTCGAAACCTTTCCTTTGTTTGGAAGGAAGGCGACGAGAGGGTAGGTGTATAAAGGAACCGCGCAGAACTGGAATGGGAAGTGGTCCCAATAGTAATCGAAAGTGGACAAAGATGGGTCCGCTTCGTTATAGACGAAGTTGATGGTGAGTTGCTTGAGTAACTCCAAATATACAAGGAAGACCCAGGTCCAGAAGATGACTTTCCTATATGTTTTCTCGTCGGCTTTACGCCACAAAACGATATAGACGATAGTGAGCGCGATGACGATGCCAACCATCATGAGGTGGAACCATCCGAGCATGTGCGGCTCTTCCATCTTGCCGCATAACCAATGTAGAAATTCGTAAAACCAAGTCATAGAAACTATGTGCTATAGGTTATCACTTTAAAAAGTGAAGTGGTGAAATATTTTAAAAACGACGATAAAACCTGCCTTAGTGAGTCTCCGCTCCCTCAATGGAAGAGATATCAATCTTCCCTAAAGGGGTTCTTGGAAGCTTCTTCATGAAGATGATCTTGTCTGGGAAGTAGGCTGGAGGAAGCGATTTCTTGACCGCTTCTTTGATGGCTTTCTCGGCTTCTTCTTCGGACCATGGGTGGTCGCCTCTTCTGATGACGGCAAGAAGTCTAAAGATGTTGCCTTTGCGAGCGTTCGGTACGCCATAGCAATATGACTCATAGATGCCTGGGAGGGAATTGACGACTTCCTCGACATCGCTTGGGCAAAGGGTCTCCGCGTTAACTTTGACGATTCTCCTAAGTCTTTGTTTGAAGTAGAGGTAGCCATCTTCATCCATGCAGCCATAGTCCATCGTGTGGAGCCATTGGTTTCCGTCTTTGTCTTTGAACAACGTTTTCTCATTGAGTTTCTCGTCATCGAAATAACCGGTCATCAATGACGGTCCTCCGACGAGGATCTCACCATATTTTCCAGCAGGAAGTTCCTCTCCAGTATCTGGGTCAATGATCTTGTTCAAAACGCCTGGTAATGGTTTTCCGACTGAACCGTATTTGTTACGCCCACCAAAGGTGTTGACGTTGCAAGCGGTGCTGGTTTCGGTCAAACCATAACCCACGAATAGTCTGGCTTTTGAGCCATATTTCTCCATGGCTCCGTTCCATCTTTCGATGAGGCTCATTGGGCAATAATCACCACCTAAATAGGCGACGATCTGCTTTTTGAGATGCGGGCCATAGAACTTGTCACGACTGAGGAGTGCGTTATAGAGGGCAGGGACTCCGATAATGACGTTCGCATTGCCTCTCTTCATCTGGTTGATGGCCTCTTTGGTGTTGAACTTAAGGATAAGGCAAGCGCTTGCGCCTGCGCTGAAAGGAACATGGATGGCCATGCCTAAACCAAGGACATGGAACATCGGCACAGCGGTCATGATTCCGATGTCGGTGACCTTGCCTCCGATCAGCTGATAGGAGTTGCTTCCAACGTGGTTCATTGACTCATTTGAGATACGGACGACTTTTGGTTCGCCATTCGTTCCGCCGGTGTTTAGATAGACGGCATCTTCTCTTTCTTCTTTTGGAGAATATAAAGGAACTGTCGGCAATCCTTTGACTTTCCAGAACTTGATAACACCCTCAGTGTTCCTACCAAGATAGTTGAGGTAGGAAGCTTTGAAGAAGCTGATTCCGACGTATGGATTGACGCCGATGACTTTGACGTCGTTTGGCATCGAAACCCAATTGTCGTGTGCGGTATTTATTAACGAAATAAGGTACTTGGAATTGACCCTCTTCATCATCTTGGCGACGGTGGTGGCAGGGGTGAGAGGGTGGATGTTATACGAGATGGCGCCGATTGCACTTAAACCATAGAAAATGAAGACACTCTCAGGGGAGTTCGGGAGAAGGACGGTGACGACGTCGCGAGGCTTGATGCCAAGGGCGGCGAGCTTTCCGGCAGTCTTCAAAATCTCCCTTCCGAATTGGCGGTAATTGTACTTCTTTTTCTCGAAAACGATCGCTTTTGCGAACGGGTATTTCTTGATGGTTTCGGCTACTTGTTCGTAGATGCTTTTAGGTGCCATTTGTCCCAAACATATTACCCATTTTCGCTTTGTGATGGTACCCCCCAAAGTCGAAAAGCGCGCCCACGCGTTTCCATAATATGCGTGGGGCAATTGAGAAATTTTTACTGCTTTTTGGAACAATGTAAAGGTATCTTCAGTAATACTGAATTTAAGAAGTTTTTTGAGTGTAACCGCTTACAAGAGGGGGAAAAGACCCCAAATCGTAGCAAAAACTAGATTAGTGGGGGAAGTGCCTTTTTAAAAAAGGCGGTGCTCAAGCAGTTCGCCCTTTTATTAGAAATAAAATAATTATTGAAAATTGGCTTATGTGTTCTATATTAACCTCACTCTTTCATGAAAGGAGAGCACACAGAATGAAAAAATTAGCCACTAAGCTTATGCTTCTGTCCACAGCAACACTCGTTATGTTAGGTTCCTGTGTCGAACCGCCAGAAGGTAAGTCCAACGAAGGAGAGTCGACTTCCACCAGCTCTGAAGTCAAAGCTCCTACCAAGATCAAACGTATCAAAGACATCCCTTACCTCCAGGAAGGTATCGCTTGCAACCTCGACGCCTATATCGGTGTTGAGTACGCCGATGGCTCCATGGACAGCAACTACGAGGTCAAGACTACCTCCAAGAACGTTACCATCAACGGTCACAGAGTCAGCTCCACCGAAGTCGGTGTCTTCTATGTCACCATCACTGCCGGCGGTCTTACCACCAAGCTTGAGCTCACCGTTCTCAGCAACGATCAGACCAAGATCATGACCTTCCTTGAGCCACTTGATAACGACGCCCGTAACTTCACCGTTGACCTTCTTGGCGAAGACAACCAGGGTAACGAAAAACTCTACAGACGCGTCGTTCACAACGCCAACTACTCAGTCGTCTATAACGGTGTTGATCTCTTCGCCGTTGACGAAGATGGCGATCCAGCCTCCGTCATCCTTGCCAAACTCTCTGATGGCAATGGTTACTTCGGACACATCGAGAAAGACGCCAACAACAATCCAAAAGCCGTCTTCGAGCCAGGTATCCAGCAATACTACGACTACTACTACATCGTCATGGACCTCGAGCTTAATGCCGCTGACTCAACCTATATGAGCATCGCCGGCGAAGACGTCCTCATGATGGGCGCTTCCTTCGCTGAGAGACTCATGTGGTCCGTCGGCCTCTCTGAAGCCTATGACAACTATAATCGCGTCATCCCATTCTACGGCGCTGCCTATAGAGGATACGAAGAAGTCGGTATGCCAAATGGCAACCCAGACATCATGATCTTCGATATCTATGTCGGCGACGATACCCAGAATGAAATCTACTGCACCATCAAACTCTCTGCCGTCGGCGAATCCGGATTCGATTGGATGAATACCGCCGTCACCGACGCCTCTTATATCCCAGAGAAGATCACTGCCAACGAAATTCCAGTTGCCTTCCAGGCTGTCAACGCCGCTGGCAACTTCACCCTCACCATGGAAGCTTGGTCCGTCGGCGATGGAGACAAGACCGAGAAGTTCGTCCCAGCTGAGGCCGATATGTCCGGTGACGCCTGCGCAAACTTCTTAGGAACCTGCGATGCCGTCATCACCGAGAAATACACCTCAACCGGCATCTACACCGAATTCAAAGGAAAGAAGCTCAACCAGACCGCTACTGGTTACGCTCCAGAAACTGAATACTCACTCTTTGATATCTCTGCCGTTTGGAATGACAGCGGTGCCGCTTATAGCACGAGACTCACCGACAACGAAGATCAGACTGCCAAGGTTCTTCCAGCCCGCAGCGCCATCTCTGGTGTCACCGACGTCTTCCAGATTAATGAGATCAAATCGATGGCTGCCAACAACATCACCGCTGCCGCTGCCAATGTGGTCAACTGGACCGGCAAGAAGACAGAAGGCACCAAAGTCACATTCGCTGGTGATATGGGTGATAACGATGGCACCTCTCAGACCAACCTTCTCGCCGCTCAGATCTTCGGACTCCTCGGCGGAGACACCTATGGTGTCCTCAAAGATTGGGCCGGAACTTGGACCAAAGCCACTGATGGTTGGGGTGATGGCGGAAAGCACGCTTACAGCAGATCCAGCGACTACTACGCCCTTACCGTTGATACCACTACGAACGAAATCGAGGCTTACCTCTTGATCTACGCTCCATTCAGCGATATCGACAACAACTACTTCATGATGAAGTTCACCATCTCTGATATCGGCACCACAACCTTCGACTTCTCGACTCTTGCGGCCGCCAACGAGAACCCAGGCATGCTTGCCTAATAAACCACAACCAAAGCAGAGGGGATTCGTAAAGGGTCCCCTTTGGCTACGAATAAAGGAGTAAAAAATATGAACAAGAAAGTACTTATCATGGGTGCTGGCGCTCTTATGACCTTAGGCCTTCTCGCTGGTTGCAGCGGAGGAGACGGAAACGACGGCAAAGGCGTCTACACCTACAAGACCTACCTTTCCACCTCACCAAAGACCTGGAACGTCCACAACTGGGAAACCAGTGACGAAGGCTATGTCAGCGGTTTCTGCGAGATGGGTCTTTACGACTGCATCCTCAACGATGAGAAGAACGGCTACAAGTTTGTCACCGAAATGGCGAGCCAGATGCCAGTCGACGTTGTCGACCAGCTCACCGATAATGAGATCGACACCTACTATAACGGCAACCCAACCGCCGGTATGGCTTGGGATATCGCCCTTAACCCAGACGCTTGCTGGGAAGATGGCACCCCAATCACCGCTAAAGACTACATCGATTCGATGGAGCTTCAGCTTTCCCCAAAATACGCCAACTACCGCGCTGATGGTTACTTCGGCAGCAACCTCGTTCTCGCTAATGCTGAGAACTATTACAAGCAGGGCCGTCAGACCGTCGAAGAGTTCTACAAATATAGAAAAGATGATGGAACCGTCGGCGAATACGATTCCGGCTTCTACTTCCTTAACCTTGGCAAGTACACCAGCTACGTCGGCACCATCTACAGCAATGCTGACACCGACACCAACTTCTACAGCGTCCTCGATCAGGTCGCCGAAGAATACAACGTCAAGCTTGAGGCTCAGCGTATCATCCACGGCTACAGCTACTACTTGATGATGTACAAGAACCATCTTGATGACACCTCTTGGGACACCGTCTTCCGCCCAATCGATCCAAACGATCCATCTAGCGAGAAGGCTGGCCGTCCAGACCGCGTCAGCAGCAACCTCATCAAGGAACAGAATGTTGACCTTCCTGTCGAGACCTTCGACGAAGGCTTCACCAACTACCTTGGTCAGAAGGACTACATCAAGACCATCAAGAACACCACCGATGGCTGGATTGAGAGCAACATCGAGGATTACACCTTCGCCGCTCTCCAAAAAGACCTTAAAGCGGTCGTCAAAGCCATTGGCCGTAATAGACCAGAGGCCAGCAAAGAGTGGTGCTGGAAACTCCCTCTCTTCACCTATGTCTACACCTATGACGGAGACCCAATCGAGTTCGATCAGGTCGGCATCAAGCAGATCAATGACTACAAGTTCCGTCTCTATCTCAGCCGTGCCATCACCTCTTTGAACCTCAAGTTCGCCCTCACTGGCAACTGGCTCGTCAACGTTCCTTTATATAAGAAGCTCACCACCCAGCTTCCTAACTCCACATCTGTCGCTACCACCTATGGTTCCAACAGCGCAGCCAACTACCTGTCCTATGGCCCATATAAGCTCAAGGACTTCATCGCCGGCGAGGAAATCAACATCGTCCGCAACGAGAAGTGGTATGGCTACCACGATGGCAAGCACGATGGCCAGTTCCAGATGACCAACATCTACACCAAGATCATCCAGAAGCACGAGACCGCTATGGCCGAGTTCTTAGCCGGACGTCTTGATGACATCGACCTCACCGTCACCGACTACCGTACCTATGGTAACAGTGGACGCTGCACCACGACCTACGAGTCCTACACCCAGAAGATCTCCTTCAACACCGACGCCAAGAAGCTCGCTTCCCGTCAGGCTCTTGATGGAACTGGCAAGAACAAGACCGTTCTCACCAACAAGAACTTCCGTGAAGCCCTCTCCCTCTCTCTTGATAGAAAAGGCTTCGCTTCCAACGCCACCTCTGGTTCCAAAGGCTTCACCGGCCTTCTCAATGACCTCTACCTCGCTAACAACAGCACCGGTGCTTCCTATAGAGACACCCCACAGGGCAAGAGCGTCTACAACATGGTCTATGGCAAGCTCGGCAAAACCACCCTTGACGGAGAGGACACCCCTCTCGACGAGAAGAAGTGCGGTTACAACCACGCCCTTGCCGTCGAATATGCCGCTCTTGGCTTAAAAGAGGAACTCCAGTCCACCGTTGAAGGACACCTCAAACCAAACGACAACATCCACATCGAGTTCCGTGTCTATGACGACGAGAGTGAGAACACCATCGCCGCCAACAACTTCATCACTTCCGCTTGGACCGGCCTTCTCAGTGAGGCTGTCGCCAAACTCAAGACCGATGGTACCTTAGCTTCCAGCGAAACCCTCTCCATCTCCATCGAGATGGTCAAGGACCAGGATTACTACAAGTCCGCCAGAAACGGTGGCTTCGATATGATCTTCTCCACTTGGGGCGGCGCTGCCATCAACCCTTACGGATTAATGGAAGTCTACTGCAAGAAAGACTTCACCAATTGCTGCGAATACGGCTTCACTGGCAAACAGGACGAGGCTTACATCGCCATCGACGCCAACGCTGACGGCGAGTTCGCCGTCGTCGATTCCGACAACGACGGAACCCCAGAGTCCGGCGATGAGTGGAAGTCCTTCAATGGCTGGTACAGCTACATGGTCGACAGCGATGACTGCAACGAAGCCAAGTACGGCGACGAAATCGCTGAAGGCGATGAGGACTACGAGGAATACCTCGAGTGCCATAACCGCAAGCTCAACGTCCTTGCTGGACTTGAGGCTGGCATCATCAACCGTTTCGAGGCCATCCCTCTTGTTGCCCGTGGAACTTCCTCGCTTCTTGGTTTCAAGACCGAGAACGCCACCAAGGTCTACATCAACCTTATCGGCTATGGCGGAATCCGCTTCCTCCAGTTCAAGTACGATGACGCTCAGTGGACCGAGTTCTGCAACAAGTACAACAACTCCTTAGGCGACATCTACAAATCCTGGGAAAACTAATCCCTTAATTAGTTACATCTACTTTTACGCAGGGGTGCCTTTCACCGAAAAAGGCGCCCTTGCGCTTATTGCGTTTAAAGCACATCAACACTTATGAAACAGAAAAAGAAAGAAATTGAGACCGAGGATATAATCCTCGAAGAAGAGAAAAAACCGCTCGATGTTTCTAATGCTTCCTCCGATGATGAGTTGGTATTAGAATCCGATCGTCCCTTTTTAGAAAGGCTTGGAAGAGGATTCGTTAACTTCTGGAGAAACAAGAGCACCATCGACACGCTGAAGTACATTGGTAAGCGTCTCCTTTTGATGGTGCTCACTTTCGGTATCGTTTTCATTCTCTGTTTCATCCTCGTCCGTCTCCTCCCAATCAATGAAGACACCGGTATGGGCGATCCTGAGAAGTTCAAGCTCAGCATGGTCGCCAAAGGCGTCTATCGAAGGATAGATAATGGGGATGGAACATACTCATATGAGATGATTCCGGTCTTCCTCCAGTTCATCAATTTCTTCAAGAACCTTTTCAGCGGAACCGATCATCCTTTCGGCTACTCTTACAAGATTGAGTGGCTCTCCTCGCCAGCTGACATCCTTGGTGGCCGTCTTGCCCCAACCGTCCTCATGAACATCTACGTCATGATCGTGAGCGTCCCAGTCGGCTTAGGCTTAGGAACCTTCATGGCCCTTCGCAAAAACCATTGGGAAGACCATGTCCTTAGCGTTCTCATCATGCTTGTCATCTCGGTGCCAAGCTACGTATACGCTTTCGTATTGCAGTATCTCTTCGGATATGTCTGGCAGGTACTTCCTCCGACGGCGGCATCCTCGACCGTCGGATACACATCTCCGACATATTTCGTCTCGATCATCTTGCCAGTCCTCTCGATGTGCTTCGGCTCCATCGCTGGCTACGCCCGTTACACGCGTGCGGAATTAACTGAGGTTCTTACTAGCGACTTCATGCTCCTTGCCAGAACCAAAGGCCTTACCAGGGGACAGGCTACTGTCAGACACGCTTTCCGTAACTCCCTCGTCCCGATCTTCCCAATGATCCTTGGCGAGATCATCGGCGTTCTCTCTGGTTCCATGATCATTGAGTCCATCTTCAACGTCAACGGCGTAGGAGGCCTCTATCTCAAGTCCATCGAGACTCAGGACTACGACGTCTTCCAGTTCGTCTCAATGTTCTATATCTTCATCGGTCTCGTGGGGACCCTTGTTGTCGATGTCTCTTATGGCATCGTTGACCCACGTATCAGAATGGGAGGTGGCAAATAATGGAAAAAGAAGTCATGAATTTCAACACCGATGCCGCTATGGACGTCAAATCCATCCCATCTGAGCTCTTCCGTAAGAAAGAGAACAACGAAAACCTCCACGACCAGGCTTTCGAGACCAAGCCAATCTCCTATTTGAGAGGCGCTTTCATGCGCTTTGCGAAGAACAAAGCCTCCATCGTCGCCGCCATCGTCATCGGTCTCCTTATCCTCTACGCGATCATCGTCCCATTCGTCTCCCCAATGGCCTATGTCAACGAAACCGAATATCCAAACGGCTTCAAGGATCCTAACTTCGCCTACGCTCTCCCATATAACCCAGTCAACAAAGCGCTCAATCTTGGCTGGTGGGATGGCACCGAGGTCAAGACTGGCCAAGGCAACATCGACCTTGAGATGTATGAGCTCGATGACTCCAACCATTCACCAATTGCCGAGAAAATCGCGACCGTCCAAGACGAAATCGCCGGCAAAATCCAAACGCATTACACCCTCCGTATCGATTCCTACTCAATCGGCTGCAAGGAAATCAACGTCTCCATGGACGAATACGATAGACTTGTCGCCTATGAGAAGGAGCAGGGCATCTATCATACCGAGAAAAGCATCATGAAGCCTCTTCGCGACTATGAAAGCTACCTCCAAAGATATGGCGATGAGCTTAGAGAAGAGATTAGAGTAGCCGAAGAGGAAGGTCGTCAGGCCCCGGTCAACGAGAATGGTGTCATCGCCATCCTTGACTACCTTGAGACCTACTACAACCAGCATCAAAGAGTCTGGTATGAGCTTGGCGCAAGGAACTACTCCCAGAACAATTTCGCGATCAGACACGATGCAAGCAATAAAGTCATCCCGATCTATGAGATGAATGGCGATGAGCCCGTCTATGCCAAAGAGAACCTTGGCAAGATGACCATCCGCGTCGACTATTACGATTACTTCACCTTCCATAACGGATTCGAGCCAAGATTCTTCTTCGGAAGCAACAGCGCAGGCGAAGACATCTTCTACCGTCTTGCCGTCGGTACGAGATTCTCTCTCCTCCTTGGTGTCGGCATTTCCATCATCAACTTCATCATCGGCCTCATTTGGGGCGCGGTGTCTGGTTACTATGGCGGAACCACCGACCTCATCATGGAGCGTATCACCGATATCATCTCCTGCGTCCCGTCGATCGTTATCTTGACGATTGCCTCGGTCCAGTTCACGAACAACGCCGGGCTTAAGACGACGATAGGCCAAGAAGGCATCATCGTCCTGGCGTTCCTATTGGCGTTCGTCTACTCAGGATGGGTAGGCGTAGCAGGCACGACCCGTATGCAGTTCTATCGTTTCAAGGGACAGGAATACGTCCTTGCCTCAAGAACCTTAGGCGCGAAGGATACTCGTCTCATCTTCAGACACATCCTTCCTAATGCGGCAGGCACCCTTGTCACATCAAGCGTTCTTATGATCCCAGGCGTCATCTTCGGAGAGTCCACGCTTTCCTACCTTGGCGTCGTCAACTTCTCCACGAGCGGACTCGTCTCCATCGGCTCCCTCCTCAATGAAGGTTCAAGAGCCACGCTTAACGCATATCCTCATATGCTCTTCTTCCCATGCGTCGTCATCTCCTTGCTCATGATTTGCTTCAACTTATTCGGCAACGGCTTACGTGACGCGTTCAACACCACCTTAAGAGGAAGCGAGGACTAATGTTATGAAGAAAACTGTTATGAATAACGAGAAAATCCTCGAAGTCAAAGACCTCCGTGTCTCCTTCAGAACCGATTCCGGTACCGTCAAAGCGGTCCGTGGCATCTCTTTCCCTTTATATAAAGGAAGGACAATGGCTATCGTCGGTGAGTCTGGCTCTGGAAAGTCCGTCACCTCTAAGGCCATCCTTGGCATCCTCGCCAACAACAAGATCGTCGAAGACGGTCAGATCATCTATGATGGCAAAGACCTTCTTAAGATCTCTGAGGAAGAGTTCACCAAACTTAGAGGCGTCAAGATCTCCATGATCTTCCAAGACCCTCTCTCCTCCTTAAACCCAATCATGATCGTCGGCAAACAGCTCACTGAGGCCATGGTCTTAAAGCACAAAGCCGACAAGAAAGAGGCTAATAAGGTCCTTAAGACCATCAATGGCCTTCTCGCCCTCACCGACAAGACTGAGACCGACCGTCTCATGAAATATGTTGAGGAAACCCCAAAAGACACTTCAATCGATTTGTCCGAATTCGAGACCCTCTTCGCGGACACCCTCGAAAGAGAGATCAAGAAGCAAGAGGATAACATCAACATCCTTCTCCCAACCCTCAAAGAGATTGAGAAAGCGGGATTCGAAGACCTTGCCAAGTGCGAGGAAGCCTTCAAGAAGATCTACAAGCCTCTTGCCGCTTGCGAACTTGGCATCGCGATCGAAAAAGATAATGACTTAAGCGTCTTCCCAACCATCGTCAAAGATTTCTGCAAATCCGCCAAACTCGCTAAGAAGCTTATCGAGCAGCGTGACGCCTATATGGCTAAGTACAACGTCCAGGACTTCTATGATCTTCCTGCCGACGTCCGTGCCAAACTCCGTGAAGTCATCACCACCCCAGAGGCTTATAGCGAAAAGCTCAAAGCCGCGACCGAAACCCTCATCGCTCACCTTGAGAAACTCACTTCCAAGAGCGAAGAGGAAAAGATGGCCCTCTCTTCTCTCATCCTTAAGAGATATGCGAATGCGGTAGTGGCATCTAAGAGTGTCTTAACCGCTAACGACGCTAAACATAAAGCGGTCAAAATGCTCCAGGAAGTCGGCATCAAGGACGCTGAGAAACGTTATGCTCAGTATCCATTCGAACTCTCTGGCGGCATGAGGCAGCGTATCGTCATCGCGATCGCCCTTTGCTCCAGCCCAGAAATCCTTATCTGCGATGAGCCAACGACCGCTCTCGACGTTACCATCCAGTCTCAGATCCTTGAGCTCATCAACAAGCTCAAAGAGGAGAAGAACCTCAGTATCGTCTTCATCACCCATGACCTTGGTGTCGTCGCCAACATGGCCGACGATATCGCTGTCATGTACGCTGGCAAGATCGTTGAGCAAGGCACAGCCGAAGACATCTTCTACGATCCTCGCCACCCATATACCTGGGCTCTTCTTGGCTCAGTCCCAGACCTCGAGACCAAAGAGAAGCTCAACGCCATCCCAGGCACCCCACCGAACATGCTTATCCCTGCCAAGGGCGACGCCTTCACTCCACGTAACGTGAACGCCCTTGAGGTCGATAGCCTTTACCAGCCGCCTTTCTTCGATATCTCCGAGACCCATAAAGTGGCCACTTGGAACGTCGATGAGAGAGCCCCTGAGATCAGAGCCCCTGAAATCGTCGTCAAGCGTATCGCCGCTGCCCTCAAAGAGCATCCGGAATTCGCTCCTAAGGCGACCAACATGAAGAACTCGATTCTCAACTACATCAAGGAGGTCAAATAACGATGCCAGAAACAAAGAAAAAAGCCGCCTCGATGAAAAAATCCCCTGCAAAAGAGGCCCCGATTGAGAAAGAGTCCTTCGCCAAGAAGGTCGATTACTCTGAATCAGAGAAGATCCTTGAGCTCAAGCACGTCAAACAGTACTTCCGTTTCAAGAACAGCGAAGTCAAATACCTCAAAGCCGTCCATGACGTCTCCTTCGATGTTTATAAAGGAGAGGTCTTCGGTCTTGTAGGTGAATCTGGATGTGGCAAGACCACAACAGGTCGTGACATCCTTCGTCTATATCCAATCACTTCTGGTGACATCTATTTGGAAGGCGTGAGAATCGCCGCCGGAACAAGATGGAACGAGAAGGAGATCAAGTGGACGGGCATCCGCGCCAAAGAGGACATCAAAGAACTCGAGGCTCAGAAATACGGTCTTGAACCAGGCTCTCCTGAACTTCAAAGACTTGACGCTCAGATCGCCGAGATCAAAGCCAATGTTGAGAAAGTCAGAAAAGAGCAGATGGAGAAAATCCGTGCTGCCCATTATGACAACAAACACGTCAATGAGCACCTTGCTGCCCATGAGATTGAAGTGGTTGAGAAGAAACGCAAAGAAGGCCTTCTTAGCGAGGAGGAATACAAAAAGGAACTTGCTGAGGCTAAGCGCACAACCTTGTCCCACAAGGTCCAGATGATCTTCCAAGATCCAATCGCTTCCTTAAATCCTCGTATGACCGTCCGCAACATCATCGCGGAAGGCCTCATCATCAACGGAGTCAAAGATAAGGAATATATCGACAGGGAAGTCGAGAGAGTCCTTAAGCTCGTCGGCCTTGTCCCAGAGCATATGACGCGTTACCCACACGAATTCAGCGGTGGTCAGCGTCAGCGTATCGGCATCGCCCGCGCCATCATCATGAAACCTGAGCTTATCGTCGCTGATGAGCCAGTATCCGCTCTTGATGTCTCCGTCCAAGCCCAGGTCATCAACCTCCTTAATGAATTAAGGAACACCCTTGGCCTCACCATCATCTTCATTGCCCACAACTTAAGCGTTGTTAAGTACTTCTGCGACAGAATCGCCGTTATGTACTATGGCAACTTAGTCGAGCTTGCTTCAAGCGATGAGCTCTTCGCCCATCCGCTTCACCCATATACCAAATCGCTCTTAAGCGCTGTTCCATTCCCAGACCCAATCGTCGAGAAGAACAGAACACGTATCATCTACAACCCGATGACGGATCACGATTACTCGAAACAAGAGCCAACCTATCGTGAGATCGTCCCAGGTCACTTCGTAAGATGCAACGACGAAGAAGCGAAGAGGTATCTTGAGGAACTCAAAAAATGAGCAAGATCCCGTTAGCGGGAGAAAGCTTCCGTCCTGAAGAGGAGCTCAAAGCCCGCTTCAGAAGGAACCTCATCATCTCGCTTGTGGCCTTAACCCTCTTAGGAGGACTCATCGCCCTCATCGAATACTTCGCCTTAAGGAACATCGTGAAGAATCAAATCGTTCTTCATATCCTCGGCGACGCATTCGGATTAAGCGGGTTACTCGGATTCGCCGGATTCGGACTTGGATACGTATCCTCCAAAGGCGCATTCGACCTTCTAGCCTATTCGACGAAGTTAGCGTTCCTAAACATCTTCGCCCCGAAATGGAGGAAGGAAAACTTCCCAAAGACCTATTACGACTACAAGGTCCTCAAAGACCATGAAGAACGTAAGACCGTATTCCCACTCTTATGGGTATCGCTAGGATTCATAGCGGTAGGAGTGGTAATCATCATCATCTATTCGAACCTTATATAGGAAAGGAGAAAACCCACCATGAACAAGAAACTCTTAGTCGTCTCGCTTACGATGACCGCTATCTGCCTTGCCGGTTGCTCTCAGCCAGCGATCGAGGAAAGCGACAGCACAAGCTCATCTGAGGCACCAGCCGATATCACCAATGCGGATCTTCCTTTAGGCGTCACCACATATACTGCCGCTGACGGAACGACCCATAACCTCAACCGCGCGGAGATCTTCAAAGCCTCCGGTTACCCTCACGTCAATTCCCGTCCGGAAAACGGCAAGAAACAGAAACTTCTCGTCAATCCTTTCCGTTTCCAGAAGGATCAAAGCGACACGAGAGACAACATCGTTGCGGATGACGCTCTTCTCCAGAAGATCACCAAGGCCTTCACCGCGAGCGATGAAGAGCTCAAGCAGCTCTCTGGTAGCGAGATCTTCTCCGTCCAGAGCTTCTATGAGAAGTCTTCCTATGGAAAAGGCGCTTTCGATGTCGTCGTCCTCCCATGCTGGGTCGATTACACCGGCACCCCAAGTCAGTTCCAGTCTGCTGCCGCTGCCCAAGGAGGTGGCGTCACTGCTTCCAATTACCTCAAGAGTTGGTACATCGCCGAATACAATAAAGCCAACCATGGTTTGTTAGGTGCGGATTGGCAGTACACCTGGAAAGATTTCGACAGCGATGAAGATGGCTTCATCGATCTTGTCTGGAATGTCTATGCCTATCCTCAGACTGAAAACAGCACTGAATTCTGGTGGGCCTACGTCACCTACACCGGTGACAGCGCGAACATCGCAAGTCCAAACGTCCAGACCTTAGCCTTCGCTTCCACGAATTTCATGACCGCCAAATTCAATGGCTACGATACCCACACCTTCATCCACGAGACTGGCCACACCTATGGTGTCCTTGACTACTACGACTACAACAACGTCTGGAAACCAATGGGTGGTGTCGATTACATGGATCACAACCTTGGCGATCACTGTGCCTTCACCAAGTACCTCTATGGCTGGGTCAACCCATGGGTCATCAAAGAGGATATGCTCAAAGATGGCAAAGTCGCTGAGATCACCTTAAGAACCACAACCACCTCCGGTGATTGCTTGGTCCTCGCTTCTCCAAACTACAACATGACCGCCTTCGACGAATTCATGATGGTCGAGCTCATGGGTCCTCATGGACTTGCTGAGCGTGACTACAAGAGCGGTTACGAAAGCACCAAAGGCTTTACTGAGGATGGCATCAGAATCACCCACGTCGACAACCGTATGTGGAGAGGAAACCACGATCAGTGGATCTCCGATCCTAACGATCTTGGAAGAAATGGTGGCGAAGTCAGAAACACCAACTCCCACGCTGGCCGTAATGGCATGCGTACCGACCTCGACTTCTGGCCAAATGAGGATGGAAGCGCCAAGCAGTACTTCACCCAGCTCTCCTTAATGGATTCCTCCAATATCGAGCAGAACTGGACCAACACTCCAAACTTCACTGCTAACAACGGTACCCTCTTCAAGAAGGGTCAGCGTTTCAACCTTGGAGCCAAGACCGCTTGGGCCAAGACCTTCATGCCAAGCGGAACCAACCTCTGGAATAAAGCCAAGACCATCACTGGTTGGGTTGGCACCGATAAGCAG
Organism: uncultured Erysipelotrichaceae bacterium; assembly: GCA_902802355.1. GTDB lineage: Bacteria > Bacillota_I > Bacilli_A > RFN20 > CAG-826 > UBA4951. Next base: position 10,490 of record CADCLU010000001.1, on the reverse strand, counting down.
ACCTTCACCATCGATGAGACTTGCACCTTCAACTACTACCTCAAGGTCAAGAACATCGTCAAAGATGCTGAATACGGTGCTGTCGCGACGCTTGAGATCAGGCTTGACAACTAGTCTAACTTAGACAAATTAAGCCCTGTTTTGCAGGGCTTTTTTTTGTTATTTGCTAAGTTTTTTGCTACTATAGCGGTGCTATGATCCTTTCGGTCGGAGAGATATTAATCGATGTCATTGAAGGAGTCTCCAAAGTCGGAGGCGCGCCTTTCAATGTGGCAGTGAATGCGTCCCGCTTAGGAGGAGATGTCTCTTTCGCTGGTTCAATCGGAAAAGATGAAGAAGGGGAGTTCTTAAAGGACTTCGCTTCGTCTTTTGGATTCAACACCCTCCTTCTTAAAGAGGATATAAATAGGAAGACAACCAAGGCTATCGTTGAGCTTAAGGATGGGGAAAGATCTTTCAGATTTGAAAGGGATAACACCGCAGACGCATATCTTCCTGATATCGATGATTCTCTTCTCTCTAGAAGCAATATCATCCATATAGGTTCTCTTCCTCTTTCAATCAAGGAAGGGAAGGAATACATCCTCTCCCTCATCGATAAGGTCCATAAGATGAATAAGAAGATATCATTTGATGTCAATTTCAGAAGCGATGTCTATTCTTCAATAGAAGAAGCAATAGAGATATCGAAAAGAATCTGTCTTCTCTCCGATATCGTCAAACTCTCAGAGGATGAGATATCTCTTCTTGGAGAAGGCTTCATCAAAGAAGAACTGAAAGACAAGATGGTCTTCATCACTTTAGGAAAGAAAGGCTCAATGTGCTCTTACAAAGGGAAGGACACTTTCGCTAAGAGTGAGCCAATCAAACCAGTTGACACAACAGGGGCAGGTGACGCCTTCATGGGCGCGGTCCTTTATATATTAGATAAAGAGAAAGAACCGAACATGGAAGAAGTGCTGTCTTTTGCGAATATAGCGGCAAAGGAATGTTGCCTCCATCTCGGTGCGATATAACTCTCAACTAATCGTCTTTTGATAATCTCATTGAAAAGTAGTGCATATTTTTACCGTAGTTTTCAATATGTACTCGCAAATGCACAGGCTATGTTCTATAATCTCATTGAAAAGTACGTGCAAAATATTAAAAACTTTTCAACGGAGTAATCAAAATGAATATCCAAAGAGACAGATACCTTAAACAATTGATCGACTATTCGTGGGATGGACAAGTCAAGGTCATAACCGGAATCAGGCGTTCAGGAAAATCCTATCTTTTGAAAGAGCTTTACAAGAATTACCTATTATCGATAGGGACCCCTGAAGAAAACATCATTTTCATTTCTTTGGAAGAGATGAGATTCATCAAATATAGGAACCCTATTGTTTTGGCAGAGTACGTCAGGGAGAAGGTGTCAAGTGACGGAAAGTACTATCTTTTTGTCGACGAGATACAGATGTCGGATGAAGTGCAAAATCCATATGACAAAAACGCAAAAAGAATCACCTTCTATGATGCGATTAATGATCTGAAGGAAATTAAGAACCTCGACGTTTATGTCACTGGAAGCAATTCTAAGATGCTTTCTAAAGACGTCTTGACTGAGTTTAGGGGAAGAAGCGATGAGATCAGAATGCATCCCTTGTCTTTCAAAGAATACTATTCGTATGTAGGAGGGGATAAGAGGAATGCTTTTGATGAATATGCCTTCTATGGTGGGCTCCCTCTTGTTCTTTTGAAACCAGACGAACAATCTAAGATGAGCTATCTGAAATCCCTCTTCAATGAGCTCTATTTCAAAGACATAGTTGAAAGGAAGAAGATTGAACATGAAGACGTTTTGTCTGACATTACGGATTTGCTATGCTCATCCATCGGCTCTTTGACGAATTACAGCAACATAACCAATTCCATTAATTCCGTCAGAAAAAGAAGTGGTAAAGACCTCGTTTCTTTAAATACCGTTAAATCATATATCGACGACCTCGATGACGCGTTCATGATCCATGAAAGCAAACGTTACGACGTAAAGGGCTCCCTCTATCTTTCTTATCCAAGCAAATACTATTTTGAGGATGTGGGTTTAAGAAACGCCAGAATAGGTTTTCGCCAACAAGAGATGACTCACATTATGGAGAACATCATCTATAACGAACTTGCCATAAGGGGCTATTCTATCGATGTAGGGGTTGTTCATAAAAGCGTCAAAGACGAAAGCGGCAAAATCTCAAGGATAAAAAAAGAGATAGATTTCATTGCTACTTTGGGTGGCAAAAAACTCTATATCCAATCGGCTTTCGCTATCGAGAGCGAAGATAAAAAGGATTCCGAGTACAGCCCTCTGAATCTTACTGGTGATTCTTTTAGCAAGATAGTTGTCAGAAACGATGTTGCAAAAAGCTGGTACGATGACAACGGAGTCCTCACTATCAATGTCATCGATTTCCTTCTTGGCGAGTGGTAAGCTGGTTGACCATAAATAAAACCCCTCCAAATGGAAGGGGTTCTTTTTATTTCATGATAAGGGTGACTGGGTTGAATGGCTCAATCTCTTCGGCTTTGGATTCTTCGTATTTCTTAACGATCTCAGGATCAACGTATTTCTTGTCGACCCAGATCTCATAGACGTATTCATCGAACCAAGCGTCATCGGAGACATAATATCCGTCTTTGCCATTGTCCTTTCCCCAGGAGTTCTCAATCTTCCATTTGTTTGGAAGACCTTTCTCATCAAGGTTAACTCCGGTGAAGGTCATCGCATGGCAGCAGGTAGAGGTTCTGTATAAGAGCCTTTCGCCTTTGGTGAGAGGGAAGGAGATTCCAAGAAGCTCATCAACACGGATGAGGTCCTTGCCCATAAGGCCTTCTTTGCGGAGGCACTCTGCTCTGACGTCTGCAGCGAACCAAACAACCGTCTCATCCTTAAGGGAAGCAATTAAAGCTTCTTTGAGTTTGTTTAATGGGATGCTGAACCAACTAGCGGCCTCACCTTCATGGACGTTCTTGATCCATTTGCATTCATACCTTTGGTATTCCTTGAAGGATGGAAGAGGATAATGACCTAAGCCAAGGTAATTGGAGAAGTCACCACCAATATACTTGTCATAGAACTCTTTCGGAGTGAACTTTCCTTCGTTGTGATACTTATCGTCTTTGTCTGTGTATTCGAAGGTGAATGATTCGGAGATGGTGCCAAGAGTCATTCCAAGGACTTTGTAGATCTCAGAGAGGAAACCTTCCTTTAAGGAACGAAGCTCATCAACACTCTTCCCTTCTTCGTGGGCTTTTCTAAGAGAATAGATGTCTTTGGCAATCAACTGATTGAGAGTGGCGTTTAATTCAGAAGTAGCAGAGGAGACCGCTCCATCAGGCATGACGTAAGAAGGAACGACGCCATACTTCTTCACAAGGTTAGAGAACCAGTTGAAGTATCCTCCATCGGAAGTGTTATCAAGGTTCCAGGTGTTCATCCTTGAGTCGATAGGCTCATCAAGGAGAAGCATCGCTCTCTCGAGTGTGGCGTTGCTCTTCTCAAGCTTGTCATAGAACTGAAGATAGGCTTGGGATAATTCGATGTTCTTGATGTTAAGCTTCTTCATGAGGATGGTTCTAAGGACATTGAGTCCAGCGAACATCCAGCATCTTCCTGATTGCTTCTGATTGGTGACGGAACCGGCTTTGACATCGATGCTGAAGGTATCGGTCAAGGAATCGAAGGTCTCTTTGTCGATCGCGCTGTTATATAAGCCGTTGTGGGTGACCGTTCTTTCGATCACCTTGTGGCTCTTGTCTTTTTTGTATTCATCTTCATATGAAGATAAGTCTTTTGATTCAATTGCTTCTTTCATATAACTGCTTCCTCCTTTTGAAGCGCTTGATTAACATAGCACAAGATATAGAAAACTAAAGGATTACTTTTTATAAAGTAAGAAAAACCAATTGTTTTCTCTGGGATGTCGGTTCGGTCTTGCTAATAAAGGCACGCGAAATCGGGCTTAAGATGGTGGTGGACACTTTAAAAATATTCCTTTTTTGCCAAAACGATACTTTAAAAATATTCCTTTTTTGCCAAAACGATACTTTAAAAATATTCCTTTTTCGCCGAACCAATACCTTATTTTTATGCCTATGGCGTTCTAGAGAAACAAAAAGTAGGCTATTTGTCGACCTTTTCTGAACAAAAAACCTCACCGTTTGGTGAGGTCTTATTTTTATCTATGTTTGGCGTGGAAGGCAAGAGCGACTCCGCCTGGGCCGCTATGTGCTCCAGCGGTCGGGTTGCATGGGACCTTCTCGATCTTAAGGTCTTCTCCGAATTTGGCTCTTAGCATATCTATTGTCTTCTTAACTAGAAGTGGGGCATCCGTATGTCCAACGACGAATGTGTAGTTCTTGATATCGTCACCAAGGTCCTCAACTAACTTGACGATGGTCTTGATGGCATTAGCCTGGCCAATCGCCTTTCCAAAGGATCCCATGATGCCTTTCTCATTGATGTTGATAAGAGGCTTGATGCCAATCATTCCTCCCATGAACGCGCTGAATCCTGAAACACGTCCAGATCTTCTGAAGAACTTAAGGTCATCGGCGAAGAAGTAGCAGGCGAAGTGCTGTCTTTCTTTCTCGCCCCATTCGATAAGCTCATCGATAGATGCGCCGGCTTTGTATCTCTCAAGCATCTCTTTGACGATGACATAGGCACCAGTCGTCATCATAAGGGTGTCGAAGTGCTCGAATCTCGCTTCTGGATATTTCTCTTTGAGCTCTTTGATGGCGATCTCCATGTTGTCGAAGGTGTTGCTCATCGCACTAGAGAAATGGATATAAAGGATAGTCTCGCCTTTAGCAAAGGAAGGTTCGAATATCTCTTTGTAGTTGGCAGGGGACAATGCCGCAGTGGTAGGAATCGTTCCTTCACGGAGCATGTTGTAATAGGTGTGAGGATCGAATGTATCGAAGTCGACGTATGGGCGGACTTCTTTCTCACCGATGAAGTAAGGCATCGAGATGAGGGTGACGCCATATTCTTCGGCTTGGGCTTTGGTAATGTCGCAATCGGAATCAACGAAAATGTGAAGCATGGTTATGTAAGACCTTTCGTATGGGTATAAGAGAAGTGTATAGCAAAGAGGCCATACTTTCAAAAGTATGTGAAATGTCTCATTAACCTTGTAAAATGCAAATTGAAGGGGGAATTGACATGAAAATCCGAAAAGCTTTTCTCATCGCGGCAATGCTTTTTCCTTTTTCTTTAGCAAGCTGCAACATCATCCCCTCTGACTCATCTTTGAGCGAATCCTTTGGATATAGGGTCCGCTTCCATACCGAATGCCTCTTACTCGTCCCTGATCAAAGGGTAGAGGAAGGAGGAAAGGTCAAAGAACCTGAAATAGATAGGCCTGGCTATACCCTCAAAGGATGGTACTCTAACGGCGTCAAATGGGATTTCGACAAAGACATCGTCCAAGGTGACACCATCCTTGTTGCCAAGTGGATTGGCAAGGAATATAGCGTTCGCTTAGTGGATGAGATAGGCCCCGCCAATGGCCACATAACCGTCACTTGTGGTAAGCACTACACTTTGCCACAGCCAGATGTGACGGGTTATAGATTCTCAGGCTGGTGGAATGGCGAGGAAAAAGTTCCTAATATGGGAGAATGGTCGATCCCTAACGACGTCACCTTGACCGCAAGATATCAAGGAAAGACCTACGAGCTCACTTTAGACACCAACGGAGGCACTCTTCCTAATGGTACTTCAACTAAATATTCAGTGACCTATGGATCGCACTTCACCCTTCCTGTTCCGACGAGCACCTTCGGAGAGTTCAAAGGCTGGTATGTGGAAGACACCAAGATAACGGATTCCGAAGGAAATTCCATCGCGCCGTTCACGTTCTTGCCGACTCCAAAAGTCGTTGCGAGCTGGGATAACGATATCTATAGCGTCGCTGACCTCAAAGCCCTTGTTAATAACCCAGCAGGCCACTACGCCCTTAGGGCTGACCTTGACCTATCAGGCGAGGAATGGGTCCCTCTTTGTGATTCACACGAGAACGCTTTCTCAGGGCTCTTCAAAGGCAATAACCATACGATAAGAGGACTCACCATGACGACCCCAAGGGATTATAGCGGTCTCTTTGGACGTTGCAGTGGCGGAACCATAAAGGGCGTCAAACTCACCGATGTTAACATCAATATCTCCGGTTTGGCTGGTGCGAGCTACATTGGTGCGGTCTGCGGATACGCGCAAGGCTACATCCGCGAATGCGAGGTTTCAGGTTCGATAACCACGACTCCGGTCTCTCCAGCCCTTGGCGTACACACAGGTGGCATATGCGGATATATCGCAAGGGAAAACTTTATGTTGAATTCAGGAGTGACTCTCTGCGTAAACAACGCGAATATCTCCGGAATCAGGTATGTCGGAGGCATCGTCGGACTCGCGATGGCTAAGTGTCTGGCTTGCACAAATAACGGCAACATCACCTCAGATCTCTTTGCTGGCGGCATCATCGGATGCTCAAAGAGCGAAGGAGCCGAGAGGTGCTTAAATACCGGCAATGTTTCTTCCTCTTCCCATGCGGGAGGAATCATCGGTTATGTCGAAATGTCATCTATCGTTCAAAAATGCAAGAACGAAGGGGATATCACGGCCGCTTTATTTGGCGGAGGCATCGTCGGTGAAGCGGAATCCGGTCAGATTTGGGACTCAGCTAACACTGGCAATATCTCTTCTTCTAACGACGGATCGTCGACTGATTACGTGGGCGGCATCGTTGGCCATTTCAACAGCCCAGACATCTTCGAGTGCTATAACCGTGGTGATGTCAGCGGACTCTCTAATGTTGGTGGAATAGTCGGATATGTAAAAGGTTCAACCACCGCAACGATAAGCGCATGTTATTCGTTAGGAACGATCGCGTCAGCCTCCTATGCTGGCGGAATCGTCGGTTCTTCTTCTTTATGTCAGCTAAGCGGATGTTATACGGTCATCACTGTGAGTGGTACCGGTTCCTTCAAAGGAACGATAAACGGAACGGACGGGACAGAGATTGATTACTCGACCTGTTACTATTCCTCTTCGGAAGGATGTGCCTACTTAGAGGGGAATGAGGTTCCGGTCCATTATGATGAGGATTTCTATGTGAACACTCTGTCATGGAGAGCTTCTGATTGGTCTTTTAGTGAAGACGATTATCCTACTTTGGTATCTGAAAGCAGTTTGATAAGAAACGAATAAGCGTACGCATCAAGATGCGATAGGGCGGATCTTTTCTAGTTCGTCCCCAATCAATCTCTTAGCCTCCCTCATATCGATATCGTTCTGAAGATTGAGGAAGAACTTCTCGCCGACCCCAAAATATTTTCCAAGTCGGATTGAGGTGTCTGCGGTGATTTTTCTTCTGTCGTGGAGAAGATCCTGGATACGAGAAACAGGTACGCCTATGTCCTTGGCAAGCTTATATGCGGAAAGATGAAGAGGTTTCATGAATTCCTCACTAAGGAACTCACTCATTTTTGGTATTTCGATTCTGTCCATGTTGCTCTCCTTTCTTTGAAAGTTATGGGTTAAGGGCTCTTATATTATACACGCCACACAGGTATATACCACTCACATTTGATAATCCTCCTCCGATTGATAAAGTCTTTCCTCACTTACCATATAGAGGAGCAGGGGATGATTTTTCGTAAAAAATAATAAAAAAACAGGAATAATAAAAAACGCCCCAATGGGGCGCTTCTCTTTTTAATCCTTGTATTTCTTCCAAGGGATATAGACGGACACTTTCTTTTGGTAATTAGAGTATTCCGGATATTTCCCTTTGGAGATATTCTCCGCAAGGATGGTGGATCCAATGAATAACAAGATAAGCAGAAGTGCGCCAATCCCACTTAGATTGAAGATACCTGTTATTCCGTATTCGCCCACTAAAGCAGAAATAGAGAAGATATACACACCAACCCAGATGGATTGCTCACCAAGGTAATTAGGGTGTCTGCTTCTTCCCCATAAGCCAACCGTGTTGAATCCTTTGGAATATGGGAGAGGAAGCTCTTCAAGCTTCTTCCCTTCTTTGAGCATCTTGTATTTGGTGGTCTGGAATTTCCATTGCTCTTCATCGGCGATTGTCTCAATCGTTAAAGCAAGAAGAGCAATTCCTCCTGCCACGAAATCAATCCAACTAAGTGGAGCATTCGAACCCACACACATAAGGGATGGAAGAGTGATAAGCAAAACAAGAAGGTTCTGATAAATCGAAATGAAGAACAAATCAAAGATTCCCCAGACAAGCCTGTTATTAAATGGCTTCTTGCTTCTAAGGATGGCCCACCTATAATCTTCGACACCACTCCAGAACTTCCAGCTATACGCGCCTTTACGGGCGAAGTTCATCGTCAATCTGATTCCCCATAATGTAGCGATGATAGCAATGACGACGCATCTCCAGTTCATCTCACTCATCCCAGCGATGATCCAGGTATAAGCGATAGGCAAGATACTCCATAATTTGTCCATCTGGGAAGTGTTCCCGCTAATCTCTCCGACAACGAAGCAATATAAGGCAGCAACGCCACATACAATCAAAAGAACAAAAAGGATATCCATCCTCTCGCTAGAGAAGGTGATATCAAGGGAAGATGCGAAAGTGGTCATGATGTTTTTTCCTTTGAACGATGAAGCAAGTTTAACACACGGGTATATCAAGACAAACTCTTTTTGCGGAACTCGAAAATCCCATGCAAATCACCCCTCTTTTTTAAGATACAAACAGGGCAAAGAACTCAAACGCCATTTGATATGAGCCTTTTCGCGCGTATAATGTAACAGGTGCATGAGTACGAAAAAGAATTATAACTACGTCAAGCTGATATACATCATCGCTGACTTCATCTTCACTGCGCTCGTCGTCGGGTTCACTTTCGTGTCCCACGCGATGTGGCAGACAATCCCACAAGAAAAGATCATCGCTGACGTCATCTTCACCCTCTCGTTCTCTCTTTTGATGATAACGGTTCTTGGTGTCTTCAGATGCTATAGAGTCCTTCTCCGCGAATTCGGCCTCGTTGAGTCGATGTGGATGTGCCTTGCCATCGGCATCGTTGATGTTATTGGCTTCGTGGGCATCTTCCTCCTTAGAACCTTTGGCCTCATTTCCATCATGACATATTGGTCTTGGGCTCTTGTCTCTGGCTTCCTTTTCCTTTTCCTTCCTGCTTTACGCGCTGTCGGAAGGCTTTTTAAGCTCTTCAAAGCGAGAAAGAAACTCGATGACTCCATCAGAACCCTTGTCATCGGTGGAGGAGACACTGCGAAGATCTACATCGACGAAACCCGTCAGAACAGCGACAACAAGAACTACGTCTTAAGCATCCTTGACGATGACCCATACAAGATCGGAAAGACCTTCGGAAAGATCCCAGTCGAAGGCCCAATCTCTGATGTCGCCAAATACATCGCCAAATACCAAATCCAAGAAGTCGTCATCTGCATGTCCCGCGTCGACAAAGAAAGATATCACGAGATCCTTGGCTATCTTAATGACCAACCAGTCCGTATCAAGAGAATGCCTCTTCTTGATGAGATGAGTGGCCCAAATGACAGGAAGGTCACTGACGTCAATCTCGCTGAACTTCTTTGTAGAGACCCCGTTCAGCTTGAAACATCCGAAATCAAAGGGATGCTTTATGGCAAGAACGTCCTCATCACCGGTGCGGGTGGCTCAATTGGTTCTGAGCTTGTCCGTCAAGTCTTCAAGACCCATCCAAAGACCCTCATTCTTTTCGATATCTACGAGAACGGTGTTTATGACATTCAGCAAGAACTCGTTCGTAAGATGAGAGCCAAAGACATCAAGGATATCAACCTTGTTGTCCTTATTGGCTCCACATATAACGAGTTCCGTATTGAATCCATCATGAAGAAATATCGTCCTGATTACGTGTATCATGCAGCAGCGTATAAACACGTCCCTCTCATGGAAGATTCTCCTGCTGAGGCAATCAGAACGAATGTCATCGGCACATATAACGTTGCTAAATTCGCTGACAAGTATGGTGTCAAGAAGATGGTTCTTGTCTCAAAGACCACACAGTACGCAGCGGTCCGTTTTGGCAACGTCCTTGGATCAAATGGTTCAGTCGTCCCTCTCTTCAAGAAACAGATTGAAGCAGGGGGTCCTGTCACCATCACCCACAAAGACATCATCCGTTACTTCATGACCATCCCTGAAGCAGTATCCCTTATTCTTGAATCCTCCATCTTTGCAGAAGGAGGAGAGATCTTCATCCTTGATATGGGCGATCCAGTTAGGATTGTCACTCTCGCAGAGAAGATGATCAGACAAGCAGGTCACACTCCATACGAAGATATCAAGATCATTGAAACTGGTTTACGTCCAGGTGAGAAGTTATATGAAGAGCTTCTTTTGGACAAGAACAGACAGAAAGCCACAGATAACCCAAAGATCTTTGTTGAACCAAAAGAA